>DBTP01000207.1 GCA_002307115.1 Fibrobacter sp. UBA1313
AAGGGAAACGCATGAAAGACATCATCATCGTGGGCGGTGGTTGTGCGGGTCTTACCGCCGCACTTTACGCCGCACGTGCTGGAAAATCCGTGCTGGTGTTTGAGGCCGAAAACATCGGGGGCCAAATTACGGCCACCCCACAAGTGGATAACTACCCCGGAATCCGTCATGTAAGCGGCATGCAATTTGCGGACAACCTTTACGAACAAGTGATTGCACTCGGCGTGGAAGTAGAATTAGAAACCGTGGTGCGCATTGAACATTCCCCGGAATATCAAACGGTAATCACTGAATCCGGGAGTCACAAATGCAAATCAGTCATTCTTGCCACAGGAGCCAAACATCGTTCACTGGGCCTCCCAGGAGAAAAAGAATTGATCGGGCATGGAGTTTCTTATTGCGCCATGTGCGATGGGGCTTTTTATAAGAATAGCCCTGTGATCGTTGTGGGGGGCGGTAACACGGCAATCACCGATGCTTTATTTCTCGCATCGTACTGTGAAAGCGTTACGGTGATTCACCGCCGAGAAACCTTCCGTGCCGATGAGAACCTCTTAACAAAGGCCAAAGAAAAAAAGAACATTCATTGGATCACCAACTCCGTGGTAGAAGAACTGGTGGGCAAAGGCAATTTGTCTGGAGTTCGCGTACGCAATAAGATCACCGGTGAATTCAACGAAATCCCTGTGGAGGCGGTGTTTATCGCCATCGGCCAAGTCCCCGAAAATGCAGCCTTTGCAAATTTACTCGCTACAGATACGGAAGGATACCTTATGGCCGGTGAGGATTGCTCCACCGCTCTTCCCGGAATCTATGTTGCTGGGGATTGCCGCGCGAAAGCGATTCGCCAATTGACCACCGCTGTCGCCGATGGGACAAACGCCGCCATGGCTGCTTGGAAACATGGATAAACTCACCAATACAAACAATAATTCAAACCCAGCCGGAGGATTGTTTCATTTTCCACCCACTGAGTAGAGAAAGCGAAACTGATTCCATTCTCGGTGGTCTCGTTTTCTTCTTCTGGCCCCATTTTTTTGGCGAGTTTTGCAAGCTCCACAGAGGCCACATTCTTAATGCGAAGGGCATCGAAATTATAAAGAAGCGAAATTTCATCATTCACTTTCAGGCGATAGTCTAGAGTCAAATTCTTTTGATACTGCGCTTCCAAACCAGGCCAGACAAAAGTCATGTGACTTAAGCTGTCTCGCCCGAGTTTTATTCCATCCCAGCCCACATTTCCCCAAGCAGAGCAATGCAGGTTCCACGAATCGCCCTCATACTCTGCAAATGTTTTTCCAATACTTGCCGAGACGCTCCCTTCATAGGTTTCATCATTATTGAAATCAAAATTCATTCCTGCATTCAAACGCCAATTAAAAGTATTTGCCTCTTTTTTAAAGCTGATCCAAGGGCCGAACGCCTCATTCACCATGTACTGGAGTCCAAACGCCAACCGATAATCGCTCTTTGGGCGAGTCTCCACGCGAATCATTTGTTTTTCTACAAACTTTTTTAAGGTATTCGAAGCATTGGGCAAATTGGAAAGAACATTCGCAAAAATAGGTTTTCGGTTTGGGGACATTTTATCCACCATCGCCATCAACTGAATATCCCGTTGATCCCTACTTTCTACGCTGGGGTCCTTCTTATATTTTTCGACTTCAGTATAAAATTCCGTTTCTAAAATTTCCACACTGGTATAACCTTGCTCATATAAATATGAATTGAATTCGGGGAACGTTGCCCAGCCCATTTCACGGTAACCAATCTTATTTTTTTTCGCGAAATACACGACTTGTTCGGCCTTCACGCGGCGCCATTCATCAATGGTTTTATCAGCGATAATCGGCTGCGTAATAGAATCACCCGCTTCATTTTCACCATTGCTGTACAAGTGCATAGCCAAAATCAAATCTGGATATTGTTCTGTGAGTTTTATTTTTTTAAGAAGCTCCACCTCTCGGCTCAAAACTTCGCTGCGGTCTATAGCGGTAGGGATACCGATCCAATAAATGATGCGGTACACCAAAGCGAGATCTTCGTCCGAAAACTGGAGAGCACGCGCCGTATTCAACATTTTATCGCCCAGCAACCCGGAATCCGGCAAAGAATCCATGTATTCTTTTTTAGCATTTTCAACGCGACTTAAAAACTGCACGGGCACCGCCCAACGACAAGAATTACAGGTAACAATGGAACCCTTCTCGCTGTAGGGCCAGTGTACTCCTGTCAATACATCAGGCGTCCCCGAACTGGTCGCTCCCGCAAAATCATAACCCTCATGATTTGGAATCGGACACAATTCCGTCTCCGAAAAAGGGCACACCTCATCATGGAATTTTAATTCTCCATACGAAGCGGCAAAAGAGAAGCTGACAGAAGTAAGAATAAAAGCAACAAAAGTCTTTTTAAGCATATCACAAAATTAGTTCAATTTATTTAAAACCATGAAAATAAAACCCGGCAAGACGCATAATGTCTGGGATTTTTTTGCAATCGCTATTCTCTGAAGCTAAATGTTTCCGCGTTTCAAACGCAACGTTTTATATAAAAAAGTTAGAACCGATTTTTATCGAAGTTCCGAAAAATGGGGAGTCAACAAATCACAGGCTTCCACATCAGGAGGGATCACTGTGAATCGGATATCCGAGTCTCCGTTTTCTGTGGTAACAACCTCTGGAATGACGGTCCATTTATTGCCGACAGAACAATCCCCCATTTCTTTTTTATTCATTGCCATTAGACCGGGATTGAGGTCAGAGTAAACAAAATTTTCAGTTTCTGAATTTTCACCTGGAGCTACATAACCCATCCGTTCCCAATTGCCCATAGAGCCCGTTTCCGCATAATAAGCTTCCTGCAATTTAATATAGGTCACTGCTGCAGGACTCACTTCTGAAGCCACTGCCTTATCATTCATCCCGTACATATGAGGAATCACCAAAGCCGCCACAACACCCAAAATAAGAAACAACGGAATGGCGAATACCCAAAGGCAAGCGAGTACCTTCATCCATACTGCACCCTCATAGCGAATCGTTTTATCTTCACTGAAAAAGTCTCCTTTCGCAATACGGAAAAGATCAATTAGAACAAGAATAAAAATCACAAATACAGGAACAATAAGACAAGCACCCAAAGTAGCACAAAGTAAGTAAACCAAACCTCGTTTCGTATTTCCCGCAATAAATTGATGGATGCCCCAACAACCAAAGAAAAGGGCCATTAAAAAAATCAATGTCCCATTTTCTTCACGCACACTTGAAGCTGGCGAGGAGACCTCTGGAGATCCGTTTATCTTTTCTCCACAGCTAGAGCAAAAAGACTGAGATTCCGCAACACTGGTTCCACATTTTGAACAAAATGGCATTGTTTCTCCTTTTTTAGCAAATAGATTTCACACAACTTACACAAAATGTAATAAAGGGTGCCTCTAAAAATTGGTTTGCGACCGCAAAATTGAGCGAGGCCGAGCCAGAAACACGAACACTTGCGCTTTAGCGCTTAGTGAGAGTGATCCCTGTGGGAGCAGGAATGATTGTTGACCAAAACGAGTGCAATGGGCATGCTTGTATGCCCATTGCCAAGTTGCATCAACAAGTGCGTAAGCACAAAAGAGGTGAAAACCATGTAAGGTGAGCGTTGCACAACCGAGCTTGCTTGGTTGTATGACCGAACCGTAATGGTGACGCAAAGCGTCCATACTGGTTGTATTGATGCCTTCGGCATCCGCTTCGGCGCCTCGATCATGATAGCGAACACGTTCGCTATCGCGATACTCGGCTTGAACGCTCTTTGCCTCTTTGAAAGACGACTGTTGCAAAAGCCGAGTACAACGGCAAAGCTCGCTTTGACATTGTTGAGGCTCGGCAACAGAACGAAGTTCACTATGGC
>DBTP01000123.1 GCA_002307115.1 Fibrobacter sp. UBA1313
GTAAGCGTCCAATTACTTTTTTTGCCCTTCTGCCTTTGGTCTTTACCTTTGCGATGAATCAAAAAAGAATCGTATGGCAAGCAGCAAAGATTATGAAGAATTATGGCTCCGTTATCAAAAAGATGGCGTACCCCAGAAACTGTCCATCGTTCGTTTCTGTGAAATGAACGGCATCGTTTACAAACATTTTGAAACTTGGTACAAATCCACTCACCGCAAGAAGGTCTATCCAATAGAAGTGTCAGGTGTTCCGTCTATGGCGTTTCCTGTAGTACCGGATCAGGAATCTTGCCCGTCGGAGCAGACAATGACGTCGGTGGCTTCAAACTCCTCGGAGTTGATAGGGGAGTTCCATCTGACCCTCTCCAATGGTTTGGAACTTCATCAAAAGAACTTGGACTATGCTTCGTTGAAACGAATGATAGAGAAACTGGAGGTCTTATGTTTGGATTGACAGGCCTGATGCGGTGTTATTTCATTCCGGGAGTTACGGATATGCGCTGTGGTTATTATCGTTTAAGTGAAATCGTTCGCAACCAACTTTGCCGCAATCCATATAATGGCGACGTTTATATATTCATGTCGAAAGATCGTCGGAAAGTAAAGATAATCCGTTTTGAGAACAACGCTTATTATTTGTATGAGAAGTGTTATGTGAATGGCTTCTCTTTCATGAAATTAGAGTTTGATTCGGATGAAAATTCCGTCTATAAGATGGAGTGGAAACACTTGGTGGCCTTGCTTGAATGTCCTGTTTGTAAGGTGCTTAAAGTTTTCAAAAATAATAGTTAAATAACTGATATTCAGCTAATAAAGTAATGAAAAGTCTTTTCGTTATGATAATAAATTTGTATATTTGTTCCTGTTATGAAACAGGACAAAAGATACGATTTGAACAGGATGGTGATGGAAGCTCATTACTTGAATTCTCTGGAAAAGACAGCCGTGAGTCCTGATGGCTCATTTTCTGAAATGGAACGACAGATGTATCTTGATATCATAAATGACCTGCGGGAGATTGAATTGAATCGTCGCAAGGAATTTTCCGGTTTAAATGCCCGTATTGAAGAGATGGGCCTCAAGTTGGATAGTTTGGAGTCAGAAAACGCTGCTCTTCGTTCTGAGCTTGCAAAGACGTCGAGAGAGAAATCGGATGTCTCACAAGCCAATGAACTGAACAAGCAAACGCTCTATGGCTCTAAAACCCAGAAGGGGACCAAGGTTGTCAATAACAGAGGCAAGAGCCGTGATGAGGAAAGAGATGATTTTGACGGTACCCCTTCCTCTTTGTCAGACGAGGTTTCGGGCGACGAAGCGGCCGGTTCGGCTTCTTCGGGCTCAATTTCTTCTCTGAATGAATCCGCCGTGAGCCGTAAGGCCGTGCGGCCTGAGAGTTATGCGACAATGGATGCCGCCCGTGAAATGATTTACGAATGTGACCTTTCGAATCTTCCCAAAGACAAGAAATTCATCTGTTTCAAGGAGGTGGAAGAATACGAGCGCGTGGCTTATATACAAAAGAATTTGTATCGTGTTGCGGTGTTGGAAGATGAATATGGAGTTCGTTCTGATTATTTTGTCCCTATAGACAAGGCCGATTCACATCGCCCCTATGCGAATGTGGTCAAAGGCACTCATGCCACTCCAGAGTTGTTGGGGGATCTTGTCACCAACCGTTTCCAGCTTCAGCAGCCTGTATATCGGGAGCTGATCCGCATGTGCAATGAAAAGATGAGCATTTGCCGCCAGACCATTGGCAATTGGTTCCAAAAAGGCGCTGACTTTCTCAAGGAACTTCTTCCTTATTTGAAAGGGGAGTTGCTTAAGAACATGTCTTTTATCCATAGCGATGAGACCTGGTGTCGTGTGCGGATAGAACTTCCCCAAATTGTGGGCAAGTTCAAGTATGTCAAACGCTACATTTGGGTGTTAGTAAACGAGGCTACCAAAGTGGTTTATTATTTGTACGACAACGGCAGCCGTGGCGGGCAAGTGATCCGTGACTTTCTGGGTGGCTTTAAAGGTTCGCTGCAGACGGACGCTTACGCCGCTTACCGTTTTTTTGATAAGGAAGAGGTTGGCATAGAGCATATCGTATGCATGGCTCATGTCCGCGCTAAATTCAAATATGCCCAAACTACGGGACAGGATTCTCGGGCGGACTACTTTTTGGAGCGAATTGGCGCCTTATATGGTATCGAGTTGGAAAATAGCTTGTTTCGGCGAAATCCCGAAGAAGTGCTCAAAATGAGACAGACCAGAGGCCGGGAGATTTTGGGAGACATCCAGCAGCGGGCCAAGCAGTTATTGGATGACCCGATCGCACATTATGGAAAGCTGATGAAGACGGCGCTCAATTACATGATGAACAACTGGCTCCAACTGATAAAATATACCAGTGAGGCGCAATACACGATAGATAATTCTGTGGCGGAGCGAAGCATAAGGCCATTCACGATCGGTCGCAAAAACAGCATAAGTTTTGGGAGTGAAGATGGCGCGCAAGTAGCATCTGTCTATTATACATTTGTGGAGACCTGTAGATTGCGAGGTATCTCTCCAAAGGATTACTTTGTTCAATTCTTCCGCTGGATTGTGTCCGGACGGACCGATTATGAGGCCATGATGCCTTCTCTGTCTGTTAAATAAAGTATAAAACCCATTAAAAATTAGTCTATTTTCAATGTTTAGCCCTGAAAAAGAATGTTTTCAGGGGTAGATATAGTAATTGG
>DBTP01000026.1 GCA_002307115.1 Fibrobacter sp. UBA1313
AAAGCTTATTTGAAGCCTATTTCTCTGAAAGTGGATACCGTTGTATGGCAAGATTGTAAAAAGAATGAACAAAAGGCATGTCTCGATTCTTGCAGGACATGGGCTCAGTCACGTTTAGAAGATGCCTCTATGGATTCAACGACTCGATTGCAGGTAGAAGCTCAAAAGGCTCAGTGTGAAATAAAACCTGCAAAGCAAGTTGCAAAAAAAATTACAGTGAAAAAGCCTTCCGATTTTCAGGCCGAATTAGAACGTGTTGCGCTTGAAGGGTACTGGAAGAGTCCTATTAGCATTTCGACTCAATGGCTCACGACTTTAACAGATCTTCACAAAATCAAAGGCATTGCGGATTCTTCTTTGCCGGACTTGAAGTATGTGAAAACGTGGGCTACAAGAAATGCTGCCGCGCATACACCACTATCAGGCGGAGAATTATTCCGTTTTTGCGCTGCTTGGAATGATTCAGTGAATGCTATTTTAGATTCGGTTGGCATTTCTGCGCGGTGCCCTGTTTTTGGTAAGCTCGAAGATCCCCGCGATGGCAAGGTCTATAGAACCAAGGAAATCGCCGGAAAAAATTGGATGGTACAGAATCTGGATTTTGAGTCCTCTGAAAGTTCTGAGTGTTATGATCGCGATTTGGATAAATGCAAAACTTATGGACGTTTGTACACGTGGGAGGCCGCTCAGGTGGCTTGCCCCGAGGGTTGGCACCTTGCCACGGATGCGGAATGGACGTTACTCGAAAACGAAGCGGGCGGCTCTTCTCTTGCTGCAACAAAACTCCGCGCCAATGGGTCGGATGACTTTGCTTTTTCTGCGACGTTTGGGGGTTATTTTAACCAGAATCGAATTTTCACAATCGTGGGTGAGGGCGCTTATTTTTGGACAGAAGTGAAAGATGATGACAAGCGTTCCTTTGCGAAATCCATGTTCAGTGATGGGGAGAGTGTGGATCGAATTTCGGTAGATAAGAATTTCGGCCTTTCTGTGCGTTGTGTTCAAAATTAGAGGTTGGATTAGTAATGTCTTTTGCTCCGACCTGTACTTTAGAAACTTGGAAAGAACGTCAGCGTTTGCTCGTATTGGTGCGCTCTTTCTTTGAATCACGGAACGTTCTTGAAGTAGAAACACCGGTGCTTTCTCATGCTTGTGGGACCGATCCCCATTTGGATTATTTTGAAACCAAAGGAAATCAGTCCCGATATTTGATGACCAGTCCTGAATTTCATATGAAACGCCTTCTCGCGGCCAAGTTTGGGGATATTTTTCAGATTGCGAAAGCGTTTCGTGTCGATGAAGTGGGGACTCGTCATAATTCCGAATTTACTCTTGTGGAATGGTACCGAGAGGGAATGTCCATGGAAGACTTGATGGTAGAAGTCGAAGCTCTTTGTTCCCAAGTTTTGAATCGAACCATAAAGGCTAAACGAACTCGCTGGAAAGACGCTTTCACCGAATACGCGGGCATCGATCCTTTTTGTGATGATGTGGAAAAATGGCGGGAATGTTGTGCGAAAAATCATGTTCCTGATGTGCAGGGTTCTGAACGGTTTACTCTTGAGGATTGGTGGGATTATGTGATTGTGTCTGTTATTGAACCCCATTTGGGCGTGAATGGGCCAGAATTTCTTATGGATTACCCTGCGAGTCAAGCGGCTCTATCAAAGACTTTTCTTGATGCTGATGGGCTATGTTGGGCCAAACGTTTTGAACTCTACATCGAAAATATGGAACTCTGCAATGGTTATGAAGAGCTCACTGATGCGCAGGAGCAGGCAGAGCGCTTTCAAAAAGACTTAATTCTGCGTACCACTCTTGGAAAAACGCATCCAAATTTGGATGAACATTTTCTGGAGGCGCTTCAAAGAGGGATGCCATCCGCATCTGGAGTGGCAGTGGGGTTGGATCGTCTATTGATGATCGCTTTGAATAAAAAACAAATTTCAGACGTGGTTTTGTTCCCGGACACTATTGCTTAAGGGCACGGCGAATAACAGCATTATGGACGCTTTGTGTTCCCATTACGGTTTGGTCATACAAAACCCAAGCAAGTTCGGTTGTGCGACGCTCACCTTACATGGCTTTGACGCTTTGCGTCATCGCCTGCATTTCGGTCATACTCAAGCAAGCTTGAGTGCGACTCTCAATTTGGGCGATTTGAGCCACTTTTGTGCTCTCGCACTTGTTGGTGCAACTCGGCAATATGCATGCAAGCATACCCGCAGCACTCGTTTTAACCATTATTCGCGCCTGCTCCCACTCATTTCTGCCAAGCATCTATGAGGGATCACTTTCACTAAGCGCTAAAGCGCAAGTGTTCGTGTTTCTGACTCGGTTTGACGCTAAAGCGTCATTGGCTGCACTCAGTCATATTGACAAGTAAACTTGTCAATGCGATATTCGTTTTGCACAATACTCGCTCAATTTCATTCCCGCAAATCAATTTTTAGAGGCAGCCTTGAGTGATCCCTGAAGTAGGTGTCTGCGGTTGCGTGAGGGGGCGTCACACGGATGTGCCGGGATTCGAACGCGAGAAAAACGAGGGACGTGTCTGTTGTCGCGAACGAAGCCCGGGGAGCCCCGCAGGGGCGAGTAGCACCCGACCGGCTCTGGGGGGAATGTTGTGCCTGTAGGAGCCGGGCACGCCCTTTTCTGATTTTGATCAGTACTATTGCTGCGAAACTGGATTCCGGTGGATGCGAGTTCCTTGTCCATTTCCACTTTTGTTTGGCATGGAATCAAGGAAATTCGGCATGTGTGGTTGCTCCTAATTCCTATATGCCATCTATATACCTCTCTCTCTATGTTTGATTCTGGAGGTATTTATGGATATACTCATGATCGCGCTTCTTTTGGCTCTTGTTTTAGGCCTTTTTGGGGCGCTAAAAATTCTTGACAAGAAGGAGAAACCCTAATGTCAATTCTTGCCTTGATTGCAGTCACTCTGTTGCTGGGTTATCTCTTTTATGCCTTGTTTCACGCGGAGGATTTTTAATGGATTCCAGACCGATTTTTGAACTTGTGCTGTATCTGCTCCTGCTTCTCTGTCTTGCGATTCCGGCAGGCTTATGGATTCAAAAGATAATAACTCCCCGGAAGGAAACTTCCTGGGGTGATTGGAAAATTTATGCAAAGTCCCTGATTATTTTCCATGCGGTGGGAGTCCTTTTCCTTTATGCTCTTTTACGTCTTCAGGGGCTTTTGCCTTTGAATCCACAAGGGGTGACGGGCCTTTCTCCAGATCTTGCTTTTAACACGGCTATTAGTTTCGTCACGAATACCAACTGGCAGGCCTATTCCGGGGAAGCCTCTATTTCTTACTTGGCGCAGATGGTGGGACTTGCCGTGCAGAACTTTCTTTCTGCTGCGGTGGGTATCGCTGTAGCCTTTGCATTGATGCGGGCTTTTACCCGGCAAGGCGATGGTTTAATCGGAAATTTTTACGAAGATATTCGCAATGTGGTTCTCAGGATTCTTTTGCCTGTGAGCGTGATTGCTGCACTGGCACTGATTTATTGGGGTGTTCCTCAATCCTTTAGCCCCGCAGTTTCTGTGCAGGGGATTCAAGGACAGGCGCAGTTGCTGCCTCTGGGGCCTGTTGCTTCTCAGGAGGCGATTAAGATGCTAGGTACGAACGGGGGCGGCTTTTTCAATGCAAACTCGGCGCATCCTTTTGAGAATCCAACTCCAGCGAGTAATCTTTTGCAAATGCTTTTGATTTTTCTTATCCCCGCGGGATTGACGTTTGCTTTTGGGCGGGTGGTTAAGGACAAAAGGCAGGGGATTGCGTTGTTCTTATCGATGGCTATTCTTTTTTCGATCGCGGCACTTCTCCTGTTTCATTTTGAAGGTGTGGCTCAAATCTGGGAAGGCAAGGAAACGCGATTTGGTCTGTGGGATTCGAGTCTCTTTGCGACGATTACGACTTCGGCTTCTTGTGGCGCGGTCAACGCAATGCATTCTTCGTTGAGTGCTTTCGGCGGTATGATTCCCTTGTTGCTGATGCAGCTCGGAGAAGTTGTGTTTGGTGGGACTGGTTCCGGTTTTTACGGGATGATTCTCTTTGTGCTCTTGGCGGTGTTTCTGGCAGGCCTTATGGTGGGGCGCACGCCAGAGTATTTGGGTAAGAAAATAGGACCGTACGAGATGAAGATGGTTGCTGTTGCCATTTTGGTCACTCCACTGCTGGTGCTTATAGGAACGGCAATTGCTGTCTGTGTTCCTTTGGCTACAGGAGCGGTTCTCAATCCAGGCCCCCATGGACTTACCGAAATCCTTTATGCGTTTTCTTCCGCGGCAAACAATAATGGTAGCGCTTTTGCTGGGCTCTCCGCTAATAATCCGTTTTACAACATTGCCCTTGGACTTTGTATGTGGTTCGGTCGTTTCGGCGTCATTCTCCCGGTGCTTGCCATTGCGGGTTCTTTTGCGAGCAAAAAGCGTGCTCCCGAGAGTGCGGGCACCTTGCCCACTCATGGTCCCCTGTTCATTCTTTTTCTTTGCCTGATTGTAATTCTTGTCGGGGCGCTCACTTATTTTCCGGCACTCGCGCTGTCTCCAATTGCTGAAGCGCTTAGTGAGTCCCACTTTATGGGAGGTTTCTAATGCGACATCCACGCAAAATTTTTGGTGGCTTTGACCGCAAGTTAATGAGGGAAGCTGCAATTCTCTCACTGAAGAAGCTGAATCCGCAGAGACAATGGCGTAATCCCGTCATGTTTGTGGTCTGGATCGGTTCCTTGTTCTGCACTGTGCAAGCCGTTCAGGGATGGATACAATCTTCTGGAACTTATTTTTTGCCCTTTTTATCTCTCTGGCTTTGGGCGACGGTATTTTTTGCGAACTTTGCGGAATCCCTTGCGGAAGGCCGCGGGCAGGCTCAGGCTGCTGCGCTTCGTGCCACACGATCTGGAACCAGGGCGAAAAAGGTGGAGGCTCTGGAATACTCCAAAAAATGGACACTCGTCAATGCGGAACAACTCCGCAAGGATGACCTGGTTCTTGTGGAGGCTGGGGATGTCATTCCCACGGATGGGGAGGCTGTGGCTGGTGTGGCGACTATTGATGAATCTGCCATTACGGGCGAGTCTGCTCCTGTGATCCGGGAATCAGGCGGTGATCGCAGTGCCGTGACAGGGGGCACCCGCGTTCTTTCGGACTGGCTTGTCATTCAGGTTGTGGCCAATCCGGGCGAGACGTTTCTGGATCGTATGATCGGCATGGTGGAGGGCGCGAACCGCAAGAAAACTCCGAATGAAGTCGCTCTCTCCATTCTTCTTTCTTCGCTGACCATTATTTTTCTTGTGGTGACGGCAACGCTGTTCCCGCTTTCGACATTCTCCGCAGAGCGGATAGGCGTCACTTCTACGGTGCCGATTGCTTTTTTGGTGGCTTTGCTGGTCTGTCTGATTCCGACGACCATTGGGGCTTTGTTGTCCTGTATCGGCATTGCCGGTATGGGGAGGCTTTTAGAGGCGCGGGTGATCGCCACTTCGGGACGCGCCGTGGAAGCCGCCGGGGATGTGGATGTGCTGCTCCTGGACAAGACGGGGACTATTACCTATGGGAACCGCTTTGCTTCGAATTTCATCCCCATGCCCGGAGTGACGCGCAAGCACCTTGCTGAAGTGTCATTTAAGGCTTCGCTCGCCGATGATACTCCCGAAGGACGAAGTATTTTAGCTTTGGTCCGAAAGGAACTTCCTACCATTTTCCTTCGCAATGAGCACCTTTGTAAGTCCATTCCCTTCAGTGCCAATACTCGCATGAGTGGCATGGACGTGCCTCAATCGGAAATGGAGGAATCAATGCAACTCCGCAAAGGTTCTGTAAGTGCCATTAAAGTATGGTGTGAAAATCAAGGCGCAAGCATTCCTCCCGAGCTGGAGTCAGAGGCGGCCCAGATTGCGTCCAAGGGGTCCACCCCCCTCGCCGTATCCGAAAATGGAGATGTTTTGGGTTTGATCGAACTCAAAGATGTGGTGAAAGAAGGCATTCAGAAGCGATTTCAGGAACTTCGGAGAATGGGCATTCGCACGATCATGATCACCGGAGACAATCCCCGCACGGCAGCCGCTATTGCTGCGGAGGCCGGTGTGGATGATTACATGGCCGAAGCCACTCCAGAAGCAAAACTGGCGAGAATTCGGGAGGAGCAGGGAAAAGGTCATTTGGTCGCAATGACGGGAGATGGCACCAACGATGCTCCTGCCCTCGCTCAGGCAGATGTCGCTCTCGCTATGAATTCCGGGACTCAAGCAGCGAAGGAAGCGGGCAATATGGTGGATCTGGATTCTGATCCGACCAAATTGATTGAGATCGTCACCATTGGGAAGCAATTGCTGATGACACGGGGATCGTTGACGACATTCAGTGTGGCGAACGATGTCTCGAAATATTTCGCCATTCTTCCCGCGGCATTCGTCGGTATTTTTCCGCAATTGCAGGTGCTGAATGTGATGCGACTATCGAGTCCAGAGAGCGCCATTCTATCGGCGGTTGTGTTCAATGCACTCATTATCATAGCGCTTGTCCCTCTCGCCATTCGAGGTGTTTCTTTCCGTGCGGAATCTGCGGCAACCCTGCTCCGCCGGAATATACTCCTTTATGGGGTGGGCGGTTTTGTGACACCCTTTCTAGGAATCAAAATCATCGACATGGCATTTGCCGCATGGGGAGGATTCTAGTATGCTGAAATATTTCTGGCCATCACTTAAAAATCTGGCGTGGCTCACGCTTATTACCGGAATCGCTTATCCTCTGTTCCTCTGGGCAATGGGAGCCCTTCTTCTCCCGTCGCAAGCGAAAGGAAGCCTGGTGGAAAGGAATGGCGTTATTGTAGGATCTCTCCTAATCGGGCAAGAATTCCTGGATTCGAAGTATTTTCAGGGACGTCCTTCCATGACTGGTTCTTTTCCGTACAATCCCATGGCTTCGGGAGGATCCAACTATGCAGGGAGCAACCCTGCACAGAAAGATTCTATGGTTGCTCGGAGAAACAGGCTTTGCCTCGAGAACGATTGTAGTTTGGCCCCTCCCCCTCGGGAGCTGCTGGAGGCCTCGGCAAGTGGACTGGATCCGGAGATCAGCCTGCGAGCGGCTCGCTTTCAGGTCAGGCGAATTGCCAAAGCCCGAGGTATTTCTGAAGCAGAGGTTGCAGAAGTGATCAAAAAGAATGCAATTTATTCATTATGGAATCTCTATGGAACGGACAGAGTGAATGTATTACAGTTGAATTTTGTTTTAGACCAGATTTCCAAAAAGGAATAGTTTATGGAAGAATCCCCCAGACCAGATCCGGATGATTTGCTCCGAAAGATTCAGCAAGAGGAGGCGGAACATCCCCGCGGTCATCTTAAGGTTTTTTTTGGTGCTTCGGCGGGTGTCGGCAAGACCTATGCCATGTTGCAGCATGCCCATCAGAAATCCAAGGACGGTGTACATGTCACTGTCGGTATTGTAGAAACTCATGGCCGGGAGGAAACGGCCTCTTTGCTGGAAGGTTTTGAACAGATTCCACTCGTTCCAGTGAGTTATCGGGGGCGTTCTTTTGAGGAGTTGAATCTGGATGGGATTCTGGAGCGAAAACCGCAACTGGTTCTTGTAGATGAACTCGCCCATACCAACGTGCCTGGCGCAAGGCACAAGAAGCGCTGGCAAGATGTAGAAGAAATTCTGAATGCGGGCATTGATGTTTATACCACCCTGAATGTGCAGCATCTCGACAGTTTGAATGATATTGTCGGTCAGATTACAGGCATCCACGTTCGTGAAACCGTTCCGGATCGGTTTTTCGAGAAGGCGGAAGAGGTTGCTCTGATTGACCTTCCGCCGGATGAACTGATCCGTCGCCTGGATGAAGGAAAGATTTACATTCCGAAGCAGGCGGAGAAAGCGACACAATCATTTTTCCGCAGGGGGAATCTGATTGCGTTGCGTGAACTCGCGTTGCGAAGGACTGCTGACAGCGTGGACTCCAAAATGCGGGAGTACCGTACAGGCCGGGGAATCAAGCAACTATGGCAAACCAAGGAGCGGATTCTTGTCTGTGTCGGGCCTCATCCCGAATCGGAGCGCCTGGTGCGGGCGGCTTCTCGAATCGCTTCGGCCTTACATGCGGACTGGATCGCGGTTTATGTGGAAACACCCGATTTAGCACAGCTTTCATTGGAAAGCCGTTCCCGGATCTTTACCACATTAAAAATTGCTGAAGATCTGGGAGCCCATACATCCACTGTCTCAGGAACTGACGTCCCGCAAACTCTGATTGCTTTTGCGAGAGAACACAACGTAACCGCCATGGTTCTCGGGAAGGCGCGGAAAAAAGGAATCTGGAATTGGGGACGCAAGGATCTCACGAATGAAATTTCTCAACTGGATCCTTCGCTCTTGCTGCATGTAATTGGTGAAGCACAGACTTCAAAGCCGCGCCAATCCATCTCACGGAGGGCTTCGAAGTTCTTGTGGAAGCCCTATGGAATCGCAAGCCTTATTCTGGCCTTCGTGACAATCGGCTGCACCCTTTTATACCCCTACCTGGATCTTGCCAACATTATTATGGCTTACCTCGTGGCGGTCGTTTTTATCGCTTTTCGCCATGGACGCAATCCCGGACTTTTTACCTCCATTTTAGGGGTACTCTGTTTTGATATCTTCTTTGTCCCGCCCCGTTTTTCTTTAGGTGTACAGGATTCGCGGCACTTAATGACTTTTGCAATTATGTTAGGGGTCGCCGTTTTAGTAGGCACATTGACATCCAAGCTCAAGTTCCAAGCCACCGTGGCCGCGCGGCGCGAACATCGGGCCGATATTTTGTATCAAGTGGGTCGGGAATTGGCAAATAGCCTCACCGTGGAAAAAGCGGTTGAAGTCGCTGTTCATCACATTTCTGGAATTTTTTCAGCACGTACCCGAGTGCTTTTGCCGGATGCCCAGGACAAACTGCAAATCCCTCAGAATGGGGTGGAGGGGGAAGGCTGGAAAATAGATGAAGGCCTTGCTCAATGGTGTTTTGAAAATAGAAAGCCTGCGGGGATGGGAACCGATACTGTGTCGCAAAGCAGTGTCCGCTACGTGCCCCTGCCAGGAACCATGAAGATACGAGGTGTTGTCGCCGTGGAATTCGCCTCCGCCGATTTTGTGCGTCTCCCCGAACAAGTAAGGCTCTTGGAAACGATCGCGACACAGGTCGGTCAGACGTTGGAGCGCATCCATTACATTGAGGTGGCCCAGGATTCTATTGTCCGCATGGAAACGGAACGTCTTAGGAATACGCTTCTCGCCTCCGTCTCCCATGATATCAGAACTCCGCTTGCGGCCTTAGTCGGGCAGACGGGAAATCTTCTGACTTTACAGGACTCCATTCCTCGCGAAATGCGGCATATTGTTCAAAATATTCATCAGGATGCAGAACGTCTGGGAAACATTGTGCGCAACATTCTGGATATGGCTTCTCTCCAATCGGGTCAAGTCCAAATCAAAAAGGCCTGGCAGCCCATTGATGAAGTGATCGGTGTCTCCGTTGCCGAGATTTTGAGATTATACCCCGGACTTCCTTTGGATGTGGACATTCCTGAATCTATTCCCCTGGTGGAAATCGATAGTGTTCTTTTTGACCGGGTTTTTTCGAATTTGCTCGGTAATGCGGTGAAATATGCGGGTTTACAGGCTCCCATCCTTTTATCGGTCCGAGCGTTACCAGATGAAATTCGCATTTATGTTGAGGACGAAGGGCCAGGAATACCGGAGATCAAACAAAATGCGGTCTTTGAAAAGTTTAAACGGGGTGATGAAGAACATTCATTGCCTGGCGTGGGGCTCGGGCTCTCTATCTGCCGGGCCATCGTAGAAGCGCATTCGGGAAAAATCTGGGTAGAGAACCGTAGCCCTAAAGGAGCCCGGTTTGTAGTGTCTATTCCTAACCGAAAACCACCGGAAAATATTCAGGCAGCATGGGAGGCACATGACACAGAATTATCCTGAGGCAAAAAATGCCTGGAGAATTGCGATTGTGGAAGATGATTCCGGTATTCGCAATTTTATTCGAACGGCGGTGGAACAAGAAGGATGGATTGCGGAAAGCGTTGGCTCAGCAAGTGGAGCGATCGCTCTGATGGAACAGAATCCTCCCGATTTGATTGTTTTGGATCTGGGCCTTCCCGATATGGATGGTTCCACATTGATTCGTATCATCCGCAAAAGTTTGACGATCCCCATTGTTGTTTTATCGGCGAGAACTCAGGAGCATGAAAAGGTGAATGCTTTGGATTGCGGCGCCGATGATTACCTGACAAAGCCGATAGGAGGATCTGAACTGAAAGCGAGACTGCGCGCCCATCTTCGCCGGAAGATCGGTCCGCTTCAGCAAATACAACTCGGAACCATTTTAATTGATCTTACCACAAGATCTGTTGTCAAAAGTGGATGTGTTGTCCATCTCACTCCGATTGAGTTTAAAATCCTATCGGTACTTTGCAGCAAGATAGGGCGCGTTGTCTCTCAGAGAGAACTTTTAAATGAAGTCTGGGGAATTGAACACTCGGAATGCGCACAATACCTGAGAATTCATGTTGGGCATTTACGTGCGAAGATTGAAGATAAACCCGCGATGCCCAAATACATCATCACCGAATTGGGTGTCGGCTACAGACTTGCCGATGAGTGCTGACTTTTTTTGAGATCGCTTCTGCATTGACTGTCATTTTACAGAATTCTATGTTAACTAACGGTATGGTTAATAAAACGAATTCTACCTCTTCGGCATCGAATGAAGCCCGGCAGCAAAGCCAGAATGGTATGATTCGCTAACACTACAAATACCTGCGTGAACACGGTTCCTTGCGCAACGGAAAGTATTTTTCACGGAAATTGATTGGGAATGCAGAGCTTTTCGCTGGGGTCTTTACCCAGAATTACCTCCGCGTCATTAAAGGACCCTCCTCTAAAAATAGGTTTACGAGCGCAAAATTGAGTGCAGCCAATGACGCTTTAGCGTCAAACCAAGTCAGAAACACGAACACTTGCGCTTCAGCGCTTAGTGAAAGTGATCCCTCATAGATGCTTGGCAGAAATGAGTGGGAAACACGAACGCTTGTGCTTCAACACTTAGTGAGAGTGATCCCTCATAGAGGACCATATGAAATGAGTAGGGGCAGGCGCGAATGATGGTTAAAACGAGTGCTGCGGGCATGCTTGCGTGCACATTGCCGAGTTGCACCAATAAGTCCGAGAGCACAAAATCGTCCATAATGCTGTTATTGATGCCTTAACATCCACTTCGGCACCTCAATCTTGATAGCAAACCAGTTTGTTATCAAGATGCTCGGCTTGAATGTTCTTCGCTACTTTGAGCAACGACTGTTGCAAAAGTTGAGTACAACGGCAAAGCTCGCTTTGCTACTGCTCCGGCTCAGTAACAGAAAGAAGTTCACTAGGGTGATGTGTCACAACCGATTTGTTGCGGTGTCACGTTGTT
>DBTP01000195.1:0-1403 GCA_002307115.1 Fibrobacter sp. UBA1313
TGTGGGGCGGAGAGAAATTCTACAACGCAAGTGCCATACAGACTCTGGTACAGGATTGGAAAGTGGAGGTGGTCCGCGCCGCCATGGGCGTTGACCAAGACGGAGGGTATAACAGCAATCCCGAAGAACAGAAAGCCCTAGTTTCCACCGTTGTGGATGCAGCCATTGCCAATGAAATTTATGTGATTATTGACTTCCATTGTCATGTTGCCGATCAGTACAGTGCACAGGCGAAGGCGTTTTTCGGATATATGGCCGAGAAATATGGAAAGTATGATAATGTGATTTTCGAAGTCTACAATGAGCCTTTGGCTATTTCTTGGGGAACGGTTAAAGACTATGCCGTGGGGGTTATTTCGGAAATTCGTAAATATTCGGATAATCTGGTGATTGTGGGAACTCCCAACTGGTCACAGGATGTGGATGCCGTTGTTTCGGACCGGATTAGTGCTACCAATGTAGCCTATACTCTGCATTTTTATGCAGGAAGCCATGGATCCGATCTGATGGCCAAGGCACGTACGGCTCTGAACTCGAACCTAGCCTTATTTGTCACGGAGTGGGGAACTGTGAATGCCAATGGCGATGGCGATGTCGCCACCGCTTCTTCCAACGACTGGATGACATTTATGGATCAGAATAAACTAAGCTGGGCGAATTGGTCTGTGCATGACAAGGTAGAAGGAGCGAGTGCTTTCGTGAATGGAATCTCCACTACAGGTTCAGGCTGGACCACTTGGAACAATTTGACCGCATCGGGGCAATATGTCTACAGCAAGTTGACGGGTTACGCCTCCAGTGCCGCCTGGCGTTCGGCGCCCAAAGAAAGCGCCATCGCGACGCGACACGTTTCCAAGACCGGTGCGGTGATCATGAACTTACGGCAAATGGAATACCAGTTGGGAACTCCGAATGCGCATGAGGCTTTGCTCTTTAATACTCAGGGACGCCTCGTGTGGTCTGCCCATCAACCCTCGGGAAATGGAACCTATCGCTACGGCTCCATGGGAATCTTACCCGCGGGCACATACCTTCTGAAACTCCGCGGCGCCCATCTCGAACAGACCGTTCGCGTATCGGTACCGTAATAAGTAGGGACGCACACATTATTTCGCCGAGGAAAATATGAAAACATTACAACTCGCCCTCGCGGCCGCCGCTTTAATCACAACAGTCCCACAAGTGCTCGCCCAAAACTGGACGCTCGTGTGGTCCGATGAATTCGATGGGAGTGGCCTTCCAGATGCTTCAAAGTGGAGCTATGATGAAGGGGGCGGCGGCTGGGGTAATAGCGAATTGCAGTACTACACAGCATCACGGGCAGAAAATGCAAGTGTCGCGAACGGTGTTCTTTCCATAACGGCTCGCAAAGAAACGTATCAAGGAAACGCCTACACCTCAGC
>DBTP01000195.1:1786-6085 GCA_002307115.1 Fibrobacter sp. UBA1313
TGGGAGTACGGCGACTGGCCTGCAAGCGGTGAATTCGATATCATGGAAAATGTAGGCTATGATTCCACATGCATCAATTCCAATATCCATACCAAAGCCTACAACCACTCCATAGGAACCAACAAGGGCGACAAAGTGTATTTGGCGGATCCTTGGGACACTTGGCATGTCTATAAAATCGAATGGTATGCGGATAGTGTGAGCTATTGGGTCGATGATACCCACATCTTCAGCTTTGCGAATGAAAATACCGGATACACCACCTGGCCTTTCGACAAGCGCTTTCATCTGATTTTAAACATCGCCGTCGGCGGAAGCTGGGGCGGTACCAATGGCGTAGATGATTCTCGATTTCCCCAGACCATGCAAGTGGATTACGTCAGAGTATACCAAACTGATGGGGGATCCGTTGTAGACCCTATTGCCCCCCCCGATGGAGAACTGGTGTGGAACGGCGACTTTTCTCAAGGTGGAATTAAATGGCAATCGGTAGGAAGCTATGAAGGTGCCGCGGCAAGCGGAAGTCTTGATGGCGAAACCTACCATGTCTCTGTCACCACGCCAGGCACCCAAAATTGGCATGTGCAATTCAGCCAAGCCAACATCCCCTTCGAAAATGGGAAAACCTATCAAGTGAGTTTCAATGCTCGCGCTTCGGTGGCCCGTGACATCGCCGTTGCTGCGAACCAGAATGTATCGCCATGGGCCACTTACGGCAAAGATACCGTATCCCTTAGCACCACCATGAAATCCTATTCTTTCTCCTTCACCATGCAGGAACCCACTGATTTGACGGGGCGCATTGAATTTGATCTTGGAGGAGTCGTATCTGAGATCTGGATCGACGATGTAAGTGTGAGAGAAATAAACTCCACAGGAATCAAACCGATTCTTAAACCACAAAGATTGCGGCAACTTCTTCGTCAATATGATTTACTCGGACGCCAATAACCAACAAGGAGATTTATTATGTTCCAGCCAGTAAAAAAAATCAGCGGATTCCTTTTAGGCCTCTGTGTTGCGAGTTCTGTTTATGCGCAATCCACATTGCCTTATACCTTTGTCAATCATTCGTCTTATCCTGATGACCAAATTTACATCGCAGTCATTGGAATCACCGGTGGTCATGTCTGGATTGATGGAGAGACGGGCCAAGTAAACCAGATGAACGCGAACGACAATACCGTTCAGGGCCCGGTGATTAATGGCAATAAAGGCCCCGGTGGCAACGGTCTCTATGCAGACTGTTTTACCAAGCTCTCTGAAATTCCCAACAAAACCATTCCCATTCCTGCCATCGCAGGCTCGCGCATCCTCATCTCTTTTGAGTCTCAACTCTACCTGTATTTCTTTGGATACAGCGGAGATCCGAGTGGATACGCGGCGCCCAATCTCGCAAATTCCACAGACCCGAACCAGGGAATCCGCTATGAAATGATTGAGCTCACCAACGCCTCCAATGGCCTTTGGACCAACACCACGCGGGTGGATTCCTACCAGTATCCCATGGGCCTCGAAGTCTGGGGAGCCAATGGATTCTACAAAAAGACAGGAGAAATTCTTCCACATGACTCCATCCTTGCCAAATGGAAAAATGAAATTCCTGCCGCCTTCCAGGGATGCCTCAACGAAACAAACGGGGTAATCATGGCCCCATCGAAGACTTCCGCCTTCCAAAGCGGAGGAGCCCAAGCAAACTATTTCAAATCCTATGTGGACGCGATCTGGTCCAAATATGCCTCAGAGGATTTAATATTCAATTCCGGTGCCGCAGGTATTTGGAAAGGCCGCGTAGAGGGCGAAACTTTTGTATTCCATAACCAGACAAATTTTTCTGGAAATGCCACTGCGAAAATTTCTCGTCGCCCCAATACTCTCGAAGTTCTGGAGGGCAATGGCGTACTTGCGGAAGATGTCCAGAAAATACCAGGGCAGACGCTCGATCTTGTCGTGCAGGCCCAGTTCTGCGCCGCTCTGAACCGTCACGTCATTGATTTGAATGCGACAGCAGGAACCACCCAGGACTGGAGCGACTCCACGAAATTCTTCAAGGCTGAACCCTACAATGTTTATGTTCAATTCTGGCACCGCGCAGACATCAGTTGGGAACAGAGTTCCTATGGATTCTGCTATGATGATGTATTTGAGTATTCCTCGACCATCAACGCTCCCTCGGCAACCAATGCAACGGTGACCATCGGAGGCTTCTATACTGAACCCACAGCTCTCCGCACCCCCCAAAATACAAAGACAGCCAATATGCCAACCTGTTCTAGGGTAGGGGCTGGAATCCAATATTTGCGGCATGCAAACCCCTACGATATTCGAGGACGCTTTCTGCACTAGAAGACTGCGCGAAAACCAAACTTCCTCAAAGCGAGGCGGCTTGGTTTAGACATGTTTTACGACCGCCCTTCAAAAAATCTTTATCGCGAATATTATTTTCCTGCACCGGAGTATCATCAGGCCTCTAAATTTTTTGAGGCCTTTTCTTTTGTGACAAAAACGAAAAACCTCAATGTTCTGGCAAAGTCACTGATTTTTCACAATCGAAGTCCTCTAAGCTTTAAAAATTCTAAAAGATCTATTTCGCATGCTTTTTGAGGGAGTTATATACTTATCACAGACTAAGCAACATCAGCCTCCCGAACTTTTGATATTCGCCATTTTCCCCTATTTTCCAAATTTGCGCACTAAAATATATAATCCCCCTTTTTTATATTTATTAATGATACATTTGATACAGATGTTTCAAGTAAGACAGCATTTTGAATTCATTTCCGAGCATCCTCAAGTTACTTTAGAATTGGATAATATTCATTCTAATGAGGTTCATTATGAAACGTATTCGTGTCGCTCTCTTTCTAGCCCTGCTTTGGGCTTTCCCTCTTTGTGCCAAAGATTACGCAGGTGCCGAACTTTACACCAGTGAAACCTATATGTATGGCCGTTTTGAAGCGCGCATGTACATGGCCGCAGGTTCTGGTCTCGTGAGCTCTATGTTTCTCTATTACAACGATTCCTATCTCGGAAAAGGAGAACCTTGGGTCGAAATAGATATGGAAGTGCTTGGCAAATCGCCCTCCAGTTTTCAATCCAACATCATCAGCGGTACTCTCGAAAAAAAAATCAAAAGCGAGATAATCTATCCCCTTGCAGTAGCCGCCAATGCCACTTACCACACGTTCACCTTCGAATGGACCCCGACCTATGTCGCCTGGTTTGTGGATAGCGTTGAAGTGCGCCGCACAGAAACGGATGTCAACGATACCAAAGGACAAGTGGCAGCACTTACTAAAGAACAGTCTTTTCGTTTTAATCTGTGGTCTTCAGAAGTTGCAGATTGGGTAGGGGCTTTCGACGATGCGATTCTTCCAGTAAATCAGTACATCAATTGGGTAAAAGTATATAGTTACACACCAGGTGCCGGCAACAATGGCTCTGATTTCTCTCTGCTTTGGACCGACGATTTTGATACTTACAATGCCACTCGCTGGAATGCGGGCAACTGGACTTTTGATGAAAATCGCGTAGACTTTACCCCGGACAATATCAACGTGCAGAATGGAACTCTTATTATCTCACTCACTAAAGCCGCTCAAACTGGTTTTTCCGGTACCATTCCTGTAGATGAAGGAACCTCTGCAATTCCTGCTCCCCATGTGAATTCAACATTGGCTAGCCCTCGGGACGTGCATACTTTTGATTTAATGGGGCGGTTTTTGGGTACTAAACGAATAGAAGAATAGGAACTATGCGAGAGCGTTTGGTTAAAGCGTTATTAGATACCAAAGGAGCCCCCGGCGAAAGGCTGCCTTCGGTGCGGCAACTTTCCCTTCAATGGGGAGTCGCGATAGGGACGGTTTCCAAAGTACTTGAAACTCTGCGCGAACAGGGCCACATCCGCTCTGTGCCATCTAAAGGTTACTTTTGGGGAACCAATGCGATTCCCATCACGGTTCCGCTCCCGCGAACGCTCCCTATAGAAACCCTTGATCAGCGATTTCAGGAAGATTGGAAAAAAGGATATTTCGACCCCAGGCAAAGTCTCCCCAGCCTCAAGGAACTCTGCACTCGTTACCAAGCTTCTAGGCCCTTATTGCGCAAGTTTTTGCAAAAACAACAAAGCCTGGGTCTCCTCGGGCGTGTCGGGCAAAAACGATACTACTTTCTTTCTTCTCAAGATCCCCAAACTCACCAAGAAGAAATCCTATTAATCACCCGTTGCAACAAGTCCGGTTATTTTCCCTCAGAGAGCGACAGGGAAATGGAATTTTTAAAAAGTGTATACCGTTCAGC
>DBTP01000032.1:0-1765 GCA_002307115.1 Fibrobacter sp. UBA1313
CACTCCATCCCTGACTCCAGCTCACGCCTCCAAAAAGCGATCCCACATCTTTGCGAAGCGATAGTTCATAGCCGAAAGAATAACCATCGGCCGTTCCGAAATAATCGGCCAAAGATTTTGCCGTCTCCGAAGAATCCACATTTTCCATAGAGAAGGTCGTCAGATTATTTTGAGTCTTGTAGTACACTTCTGCACTCCCAGTCCAGTCATTTAAAATTTCTCGTTGCGTATACCCCATTGAAAACAAGTATGAGCTAGAAGGCTTTAAGCGTGTTCCATCGCTCTGGGTGCTCACCGGATAATAGAATTCATTCAATGATTCCTGATCCGAGAACATAATTGAATTCATGTACTGCAAATAACGGCCCACATGGAACTCTAAATTCTTAGTGTCATCAATCTCATAATTCGCAGAAAGCCGCGGTTCCAAGCCAAAGTTTTTCGCGAGAGTCTGATAATTCGCTCGGGTTCCAAAAACGAATTGCAAATCTTTATTGAACTGCCAGGCATCCATCAGATAAGCCACATGATGGATTGGACTGGATTTATCAACCATTGACATCGAAGCATAGTCTTCTGAAAAAAGGACCTTATTATATTCAAAATCATAGCCCATGGTAACCGTATGGTCTTCAGAAGCCTTTTTTGAAAGCGATTGTTTTACGCTAAAAGTATTAATTTCATTTTTTATAGAATAAAAATCCGCAATCTCCATCGTCTGGAAAAAATTGGAATAGGCGAGAGTCGCTTTATATTCCCACTCACTATTAAAACGCCAACGGAAATTGAGCGGAATAACTGTATTTCCCCAATCAATGTAAAGAGGGTCGAAATTCAAAACATCTTTGCCAGTATAGGCGCTGAGTTGAAGTTCCCGACCATCCCCTAAGTCATAGACCACAGCCCCCTGCAAGTCGGTGAATTTATAATCTAAAGTAAAATCGAGAAGTCCTATATAGTTACAAAAGTCTAGCACCTGAGAGATGTAAGTGGTGCGCCCTGCCAGGACCCATCGGAAATCCCCTTGATGCCCTTCTGTATGCGCCTGGGCGGCAAAAGTGCTGATTTTGAGACTGGATTTGGAGAGCCATTCATCAACGGTGTCCTGTCCGCCCTCGCGACTGTGCATATCCAGCACAGAGCTCAGACGATTCCCATACTGAGGCGAGAATCCACCTTTATAAAAATTCACATCGTCAATGGCTTCCACGAGAAACGTACTGAAAATTCCAAAGAAATGTGTGGGAGAATACACCACCCCATTATCCAGAAGAAAAAGATTCTGATCGCTCGCGCCTCCACGCACATAAATTTTCGTGCTGAAGTCAGAACTCGCCACCACCCCCGGAAGAGCCTGAATACTCCGCATCACATCGGCCTCTGCAAGGCCAGGCATACGCTTCATCGATTTAGCACTTACCACCGATTCCCCGATTTTGTGTTTCGGACGACGACGTAGCTGCACCACCACTTTTTTGAGTTCAGTCACATTCGCCTCTGAATCTTTCAAAAACTCATTCACATCCAAATCATCTTCAGCAGCAGCACTGTCCGCAGCAACAAAATCGGAGACTGGCGTCCGCACCTCTTCTGAATTTTCGTAGCGCGTCATCAATGCGTCTGCAGAAATAACAAAGGTAAAGGCATGATCCTTTCCACCATAATACACTTCGTAGCATTTTTCCTTAGCGGCACCATAAATGCAAACATTCCATAGGGTATCTAGCGGCAACGTCAAGTGAAACGGCTTCTCGAACTTTACAGG
>DBTP01000032.1:2108-2674 GCA_002307115.1 Fibrobacter sp. UBA1313
AACGCGATAGTTGTTGGCACGACCGTGCTATCCAACGTCGATTCCTTCGCCCAGAGAGCGGAACATAGAAACAGAAATATTAATCCTAGACGTTTCATTTGCCTGTTAAACACCATTAAAAGTGAAATATGTTACCCCAAGACAAAAAAAGTAGAAATACCTTGTAAAATAGCATCCATTTAGTAATCCCATTTGTTTATTTCTCTGATTCGCGGTTGAATTTTGACTATTGGAGGGAATATTAGTGTAGGATTAATCTTATCCCGAATCCTTTTAATCCAGAGTGTCGCCCCCATCCTTTTGCAAATGGGCAACATACTTAATAAATAAACGACTTTTTCAAAGACAAACACCGAGATCACATAACCCGCGCACCACAAAAACAAAGCGATAAACTGGTACTTTATAGACAGCTGATCAGGAACAATGCCCAAATTAAAGAGTTTAATGATCCAAGTATCAAAGGGGAGAAACAACAATATGCAAGCCCCCACTAAACTCACTACCGGCATTTCAAAAGCCCGTTTGGGACAGGAATAAACACACAAGAAACAACCTCTGCATTT
>DBTP01000033.1:0-3125 GCA_002307115.1 Fibrobacter sp. UBA1313
CAAAAGCCGTAAAGCTCAGTAATCCACAAAAACAAAATTTTAATTTGTTCATCAAAAACGCTCCTCTTTTAAATAGTTCGTTCACCACTTTTGTGCTCTCGCACTTGTTGGTGCAACTCGGCATTGTGCATGCAAGCATGCCCGCAGCACTCGTTTTAAACATGAATCATTTCTGTTTCCAGTCATTCCACAAAAACATCTATACGCGAGCGCAAGTGCTCTTGTTTCAAGCTCAACCTCGTTCGATTTCATTCCAAAAAGGCAACTTCTAAAAGCACCCTTGAGCGAAAATATAGACATAACAGGAGTCGTTCGTCATTCCAATCACTCTCGTTACCCTTCCGTCAATTAATGCAGATATTTAATTATATACATAGATAAAATGAGTGTAGCATTCTATATTTGGGTAATGCTGTTTCAATTTTTTCCTGTGCTTTCGGTGATTTTTCTTGGCATTATGAGCCCCGGCCCGAGTTTTGTGATCACCGCCCAAACCGCCCTCACCCAAGGGCGCAAAAATGGATTCGCCATTGCTTTAGGGCTTGCCTGCGCAAGTCTCGTCATATTTTCCCTGTTCCAACTGGGATTTACGCTCATTTTTAATATTCACCCCCTCGTCCGCCCCACGTTACAAGTGATTGGTGGAGTCTACCTGATGTTCCTGGGTATTCAAATGCTTCACCATGCCCGAATGATCTCCGTGGGCAAAGGGGAACGGACTCCTGTCATTCAAATGAGAAGAAGCAAGTCCTGGAGAACCGGATTTCTGACCCAAATTTCCAACCCCAAAACCTTTGTGGTGTATATGAGCGCCTACACGTCCTTTTTCCCACACAGCGTCACCCTAGGAGAATTTCTGATTTTTCTCCTTTGCATTTTTTGCTTAGAAATGGGTTGGTATTCTCTTGTGGCGGGGCTCCTTTCGGCACCGAAGGCGCGTCTCGCCTTTTTGAAACGTTCGCACATTGTAAACGCCGTTTGCGGAACCATTATCCTCCTTTTGGGCGGAAGTCTTCTCATTGAAATTTTCTAAATGCGTCAATACTTCTGGAAAGCTTATAAAATTTGGCCTCGAATCAATTTTTTATTTTGAGGGAGTTGTTTTTTGCTGACAAAAAGTGACGATTTTGAACTGATTTTGCCATTTCAAGATCAATCAAATTCTTGTTTAGGAAAGTGGTGCTCCAGTGAAGAAAATCAAGAAAACTTCCGTTTCCTACAGAACCTCCCAGTTTCATTGTTCCGCTTCAAAAATGAGAACCGCCGCACAAAATTTTATTTTTTCTTAAATTAGCCTTGACTAACATTTACCGCATTCCTATATTTTTATTAGCCAAGACTAACAAAAGGAATGTGATGCCCTTAGCACCATTAAAACTAAGTCAAAGTCTCGAAGACTATCTGGAAATGGTCTACATGCTCCGCAAAGAGAACGGGATTGCCCGCGTTAAGGACATTTCTACAGCCCTCGCCGTCAAAATGCCTTCAGTCGCCAAAGCGGTGCTGGAACTGAAAAAGCTGGGGCTCGTGACACAGGAGCCTTATGCCGGCGTAGAGCTATCGAAAGATGGCGAAAAACTCGCTCACCAGATTTTAAATCGCCACCTCCTTCTCAAATTATTTCTTATGAAATTAGGGGTTTCCGAGGCCACCGCAAATAAAGATGCCTGTAGCATGGAGCATATTCTTTCCGCAGAAACCCTTTCCAAAATCGGAATTTTCGTAAATGAGTTCCGTAAAAAAGGAAGCTCAAAATGAGTGGTTCTTGTAGCTGTAGCAGAGGTGACCCCAAAAGCACAAAAAAGTTTTGTTTCAATGATGAATTAAAGGAAAAGCCATTGACGTTTGCCGATTTGAAACCCGGAGACAACGCCGAAATTTTGGGCTACCATCATGGGGATGTTCGCTATAAATCAAAGCTTCTCGCCATGGGTCTTGTGCGTGGCGTGATTCTTCACGTTTTGCAGGTGGCACCTCTTGGCGATCCTATCGAAGTGAGCGTTCTCTCTTACCGCTTATCGTTGCGAAAAGCCGAAGCAAATATTCTTCAATTAAGAAAAATTTGATATGACTATTGAAAAAGAACATTTTACCATTGCCATCGCGGGTAACCCAAACTGCGGCAAAACAGCCCTTTTTAATGCGTTGACAGGTTCCCGCCAAGAAGTGGGCAACTGGCCCGGTGTTACCGTTGATAAAAAAGAAGGTTTTTTTACTCTAGACAACCACACCATTCGAGTCATTGATTTGCCGGGGATCTATGCCCTTTTTGCGAACAGTGAAGATGAACGAGCGGCCCTCAACTATCTTCTGACGCGTGATGCCGATTTGGTGATCAATCTTTTGGATTCCACGAATTTGGAACGCAACCTTTTTCTGACGACACAGTTGATGGAAATGGATGTTCCCATGGTGATCGCTCTCAATATGATGGACATCGCGGTGCATCGGGGCATTCACATCGACGAGCATGCCCTTGAAGAAAAACTGGGAATTCCGGTGATCAGCCTTTCTGCAGTTTCAAAAAAAAGTTGCGAAAGTTTTGCCCACGACCTGCATAAATTGCTGCATAAGGAACACCCTTCCCCCACGCGCATCGTACATACAGAGGCGATTGAAAAAGTCATTGCAGAAATGTCGCCTGCACTAGCAGACACTGCCAAAGCGTTGAATGCTTCGGAACGCTGGGCCATGATTCAGTATTTGGAAAGTAACAGTAGCGTGGTAGAGAAAGCGAAAGCACTGGGGACCTTTCTGAATCGCACCGAAATCGAAACAGCACTCGGCGAAGATCCTGAATTTGCCATTGCAGATTCAAGGTATTTGTTTGTGCGTAACGTGATTAAAGACGTGATTAAAGACCCTACCGTCAAAAGAACCCATACCGATAAAATCGACCGGTTTTTCTTAAATCGTTTTTGGGGAGTTCCTTTATTCCTCATCGCGATGTATCTCGTCTTTTGGGTGACGATCACCTTCGGAAGCGCATTCATCGACTTTTTCGACATTCTCTTCGGGGCCATTTTCGTGGATGGTTTTGCCGCAGTACTCACCTCCCTGGGGACGCCCGAACCTTTGATAGCGCTCCTCGCCGGTGGTTTGGGTACCGGTGTGCAAACGGTCGC
>DBTP01000033.1:3449-18085 GCA_002307115.1 Fibrobacter sp. UBA1313
AGAGCCGCTTTTATCATGGATAAATTCATGACGTTCTTAGGTCTCCCCGGCAAAGCGTTTGTGCCGATGCTCGTCGGATTCGGCTGTTCCGTGCCCGCACTCATGGCAACGCGCACCATGGAAAATAAAAGAGACCGATTTCTTTCCATGTTCATCATTCCCTTCATGTCCTGCGGCGCGCGCCTCCCGGTATATGCGCTATTTGGCGTTGCCTTTTTCGGCAAAAATGCGGGCAATATTATTTTCGGGATTTACCTCGTGGGCATTGTGATTGGAATGCTCTACGGCTTCGTATTAAAGAAAACGCTCTTTCAGGGAAAGGCGACTCCCTTTATTATGGAACTTCCGCCTTACCATGCGCCACGTCTCGATTCGCTTTTGCGTCACGCCTGGTTTCGCCTCAAGGATTTTCTTTTCCGCGCAGGGAAAATTGTGCTCATCATGGTGACCATTCTTGGATTCTTCAGTTCGCTAGGCACGGATGGAACCTTCGGAAACAGTGGCAACGAAAAATCGCTTCTTTCCAAAGCAGGCAAAGCGATATCGCCTATTTTTGAACCCCTGGGTGTCGAAAAAGAAAACTGGCCCGCCTCCGTAGCGCTTCTCACAGGAGTATTCGCAAAAGAAGCGATCGTCGGAACGCTCACCTCTTTATACAAAATCGGAGAGCCGGGTCATACAGAAACGAGCACTCAAAAAGCCGAAGCGTTTTCCCTCGTAAGCTCTGTCTCAGAAGCGTTTATCTCCGTTCCCACAAACATTGTGAATGTGTTCCGTGGATTTTTGGATCCGTTCCGAAGCGATGGTGTCATCGAAGCGAGTGATGACGGCGATGCGGGTGTACTCACCGTGATGCGCGCCAAATTCAGTCACGGGCCCTATCAGGTCCTTGCCTATCTGCTGTTCATTTTACTCTATGTGCCTTGCCTTGCGGCCCTCGGCACTGCATTCAGAGAACTGGGAACCTTTTACGGCATTCTCATGACCGTGTTCCAGACCGTACTGGGCTGGAGCCTCTCGGTACTCTTCTTCCAAGTGACGGTGGATCGTGACTGGTTGTGGATCGGCGTCTCGCTCGGATCCCTCGCCCTCATGGGAATTTCGCTTGTCGTGATGGGACGCAAAACAAAAAAGAACTTCACACTTTGAACATCTAAACCGTTTTAAAAATTCATAACTCAAAATCCCCGGCGATGACCGAGGATTTTTGTTTTAAAAAGTAGCCGAAAAATGGACGCGCACGCCTTTAATTCCAAGGCAAAAGAATGGTATCTTGAACATTCACTTCCAGAACGCGTTTTCCATCAAGCACCGTCCCTGTCGTATGAGTCACGAGCGTATCCGGCAGAGTACTCCCGGTATCGGGCAAAAGAATCCGCGTCGTATTGGAAAAACACGGAAGAATTCCCTCATCTTCCTCGGGGCCACAGGCATCTTCGTTGCTCACCCGTTCATCAATAAACACTTCCCCCACGCCCCCATCCAAGCGCCGAATGCGAAGCGCACTTCCGCGCTCCCCCGAAGATTCCGAAACCAGAACAGCGGGAATCCCCGAAGCCTTCCACAGAATGTGAATCACCTTCGGTTTCAGCGCCACGGAATCCGAACAGAAAAGCATCGGTTGAAAATGCCGTAATTTCCCCTGAGTATCCGTCACAAAAGCACCGAGACAATTCGCTCCATTCGCAAAAACATACGCAATTTTATTATGAGCGTGACTTTCCGCAAGCACCGCATTTTTCATAGAAAGGGGCGAGTCCACCCCAGCCTGACGAATCAGAATACAACTCGGATTTTCGGACCAGGGTGCAATCTGATATTCTGACAAATTGGAATCCAGCAACAGCATCCCTTTATCATCCAATTGCGGTCCCGTTTTCACCATCTGCATAGTTGCATCCTCTTTCGAGGCCTCGCCACAAGCAAACAGAAAAATACAGACAGACACAAGTAACAGCGGAGTACGAATCATAACCATAAAATACCTTCTTTACAGAACCCCGTAATCACGCCCTACGGAAAAGCAACGCCTCTCCGGGCTCAAAAAGACTGCAAATTTGCTTCCACGCGGGCGACAATCTGATTCCGATTCCCGCTCCAGTCAGGCGCAATCAGAAGATCATCCGGACTCTCGCCGCTGAATCGTTCAATCGCAACCCCGGGCCCGAGCACCCGAATCACCGAAGCCACCGCATCACAATAAGCATCAAAAGAAAGCAGCGCAAACTCCCCCGCCGCATACTGTTCCGCCATTTGAGTCCCGCGCACAATATGAAGCGGATGAATCTTCACCGCGGAAATATCCAGATCCCGCACCACCCGCGCCGTCTCCATAAAATCCGAAATCGTCTCCCCCGGAAGCCCGAGAATCAAGTGTGTCGTCACCAAAAGACCGCTACCCTGCACACGGCGCACCGCCTCCTTAAAATCCCCAACCGAATGTCCCCGATGAATTTTTTCAAGCGTCCGATCATTCGCCGTCTGCAAACCAATCTCCACAATCACAGGCTTCTTCTGATTGAATTCCGCAAGGAGGGCAACCGTTGCTTCCGGGAGACAATCGGGCCTAGTACCCACCGCCACACCGGCAATTTCCGGGTGCTCAAACGCCGGGCTAAAAATTTCCCGCAAACGCTCCACAGGCGCGTAAGTATTCGTGTACGGCTGAAAATAAGCGAGAATCCCCGCCTCCGGATATTTCGCACGAAGCGGCGGAATGCGCGTCTCCAACTGATCCCTCACCGACACATGCGCGAGATCCCACACCGGACTAAACGACTTATTATTGCAATAGGAACACCCGCGAGTCCCTTTCGTTCCATCCAAATTAGGACACGTCATCCCGCCCGAAAGCGGCAACTTGCGCACCCTCTTAAACTGCGGAAAAACCTTCGACAAAAAATTTCGATACGGAGTATAAAGCACAGAGCAAAGATACTTATTAGAAATTCATTCCGTATCTTTCCAGACATCCACCTCTCACGCGTTCCCGTGAAATCAAGCGACGTTTTCAGTAACAGGCCAAAAACAAAGGAACGCCTCGATCAAAATGAGATCCACAGAATGGACGCAAACACCTGGCAGCTCCACAATCTCAGCGCAGAAAGATACTCCAAAGCATAGCCATGGAACCCCAAAGCCCCGCGCAAAGCACCAGGAATTTTTTTGACAAAAAACATCTGATTCTGGGCGTGCCCGGACATACGTCCGGTCGGGTGCTAGTCGCCCCGGTGGGGCTCCCCGGGCCACAAGGTCCCGGCACAGTCGTGTAACGCCCCCTCACGCAACGCACACATTGGAGGCCATTTCATCCCATTACATTTTACAAGCGCAACTGCGGCATCATAGCGAATTTGCCGCGCACTTGCTGTAGAAACGTCATAAGGGCACGGCGAAGTCTAGCACGAAGTGCAACACAACTACAACTATATGGTGTGTTGCAATGGGAAAATATTCTACACCAAAGGCCAAAATTCATTTTAAAATTACATACAAAATAACAATACCGCCTAACTTTAATTGCAATTAAAGGTACCCCTAAAGCACTTTTTTAACCAGACGGAACCCTACGCCATATTCTTTATAGGCCGTGTAGTAATAAGTTCTGTTGCTGGAGCGAAGAAACATGGCATATCCCATCCAATTGCCGCCACGCTTATGAAGTGCATCCATATCATTACTGAATGTCGAGGCATCTTGAGGATCCGTAACCGCAGCAGAAGCGTATTCATGCCAATCCCATGCATCATTGACAAATTCGGAAAGATTGCCGCTCATGTCATAAAGCTTATAGGCATTGGGAAGTTTTGTGGCCACTTCGTGGGGGCCATAACCTTCAGCATCGGTGCCTAAATCATTGGAATTCACTTTCCAGACGGCATACTCTGAAACAAGAGCGCTGTCTGTATCGGATAGAGGCATACTAAAGGCACCCCAGTAGAAGTCCGTTGTTGTACCGCCGCGTGCAGCGAATTCCCATTCCGCTTCTGTGGGAAGACGGTAACCGCTTGCAGAGTAATCCGTAGTAAAGGATTGGTCTGTATTGATGGTGTATGCAGGGGTAAGTCCCTCCAATGTACTTCGCGCATTTGCATAAAGCGCAATGTAATAAGGGAAAGCAATGTTCGCTGGATAATTGTCCCCAGAAGGCATGTGAGCCACATCGTGTGAAGTACTCCAGCTCGTCTGAATCGAACTGAGAACATCTGATTCCCCTGCTGCGGTGAGTGTAGCCACCACTTGAGCTTGAGTGACTTCTGTTTCATCCATCATAAAATCATAGGAGAAAGTGACAGAATGAACGGTATCCTCCAGTGTGCCATTTTGAATAATCAGGTTGTCAAACAAAGCACCATCCGCAGCACTATTATAGATGTCGTTGAGATTTGCCCCCATACTGAATGTTACCGCAGCCGAAGGAATCTTCTGCTGATTCGGTCCATAAATAATGGATACTTCCATGCTGGACGAAGAAAGTAAAACCTCAGAAGATGAGGATTGCAACTCGTTGGAAGAGGATAGTAATTCTTCTGAAGACGAAGATTGTGATTCCTCTGAAGACGAGGAATTATCTCCTCCGCAAGCAAAAAGCATGGGGAGAAGCGTAAAGGAAAGAAGATATTTTATATTCATTTTTTCCTCAAACAGAGTTAATGGATAACCATAACCGTATGATAATTGGTGGTTTTATTGGGTTGGACAATATTGATAAAATAAACGCCTGTTGCCCATGATGTCGTATTTAGTTTATACTCACTGGCCTGAATAAAGCCATTAAACTTAACAACACCATGAATATCAGCAATACTTACATGGCTATTGGGAATAAGATCATTGAGGTAAATCTGATTATGATTCGCCTTAAATTGGAAATTGGACTTATTGACCATAGGAGAAATAGCTGAAGTTACAGAGCTAGAGGAATATTCCATTTCCGAACTCGAAGAACTGGAAGAGACCCCGATTTCTGAACTGGAGCTACTGTTACCACAGGCCATCGCATTGTAGAGGGCAATCGCCTCCGCATCGTTGGCCTTAACTCCTGCAAGAAGACGTCCCCCGCAAACGGGATAACGGTGAAGGCCATTTTGCCCTGCACTAGTCCAAGTGCCGACAGAACTTGCCTTAGTCTGAGTCGCACCCACAGTGGCATCAAATTCGTAGGCTGTATAACTCTCGTTAGAATAAGTAACAACCCAGTTACCATTGAAAATTTTATCAATACCTCCAGAGTTAGTAAAACTCGAATTATTATTTGTCCCACTGAAAACGATTTTGTACTGCCATTCGCCACTACTACTGAGAGAATAAGTGGGGGTGACTTCGTAACCTGTAGCGTAATTTGAATTTGCAGGGGAGATATTGGCGTAGAAAATAATATTGCCAGCTCCGGGGTAACCTGGCTTTACCCAGCGGGCACTGTGAACCGCCTGATCAGCATATTGGGTTCCTCCAGAAGCCCCATAGTTTGAGGGTTTACCAATACGCCACAGAATATCTCCACTCGTTCCTTTTGCTGTTGTAGAATCAATAGCATGATTAATTACAAAAACTTCCTGAACCTGATGGGAACTGAATACAATTCGATTGGAGCTGGTATCAAGATCCACGTTATTGACATGATAAGGATCATTGCTTGAAGAACCTCTTTTGAGTTTTGTGGCACTATTGGACCCCTCATGATCATTGGTATGCCATGCCCAAATAACTTTGTTCTGCTGAGGATCAAATTCAACAAGACGTTCCCCACAAGTTCCATTGTACGTTTCAGCGACAACGGCTAATACAGTTCCTTTGTCCGTAAGGGTTATGGCATGATGAGGTGTTCCCCCTCCCAATTGAGCGGTGGTGATGGTCCGAATGGTATTACCATTCCAATCCAACTCCACAATATTTCCCCATGCAGCGCCTTGATTGCAGGAGGATCCCCCCATCCCCCCACCGCCGCCTGTTGTTGACGATGTTGTGTACCAGACGGTCCCGCTGTCAGACATATGAGCGGAATAAGGACTTGACACACTCCACGTTTGAATGGTTGTGCTGTTGTCATTACTGACCAATTTGGTTTCGCGACCTCCGTAAGTAAACGTGAGCGCATCGGCTTTAGCAGCGAATGAATCAGCAATGAAAAAGACCAGAGTTATGGCGACAAGCCTTAATGTTGTTGGCATAAAGTCTCTCCTTTAGAGGTTATTGTATTTTAAAATGCGAGCATTTTGTTGCGTTTGAATACGAATAAGAATCATCCCTTTGGGAAGAACAGGGATAGGAATCATGAATTGGCTGGTTTGAATGACTCCAAGACGCTCGCCATTGGTTTTAAAAAACTCAACCTGAATTCTTTTATTTGAGGAAATATTGGAAAGAATGATCTGTCCATTATAAATGCTGACCCTAAAAGACGATAAAGACGAAACTCTCAGCGCTTCGTAATCCTCAGGGAGAATACTCTGCAGTTCCTTAAGAAGAAAGGCATTCCGGGTTGTGGAAAATTCGATTAATCCAGGAATGCTTCCTGAGGCCGTTCTTAGTTTGGAAGTAAGATTAGTGGAAAAATCGGAAAGAGAGTAAAATTTGTTTGGATCGGCTTCAACAAAGGTTTGAATTGTATTCACATATTGGTCTATAGATTTTTGAATTGAATCCGTAGAAGCATAAGTATTGATCATATTTTTGATATAGGAAAGATATTTATACTGGAAATCCTGACATTTCATTAATTGATTAAATAAGGGCCTGTCAGAAATATTGCTTGTGCTTATGGCACTTTGATTATAAACATCCCACCCATTGGAATAGCCTCCAAAAGCGAGGTTGAGATCCCAGGGAAGAAAGTTCATATAGCCATCGGAATTAGTTTGATAGAGATAAAAATTGCGACCGCTTCCAACGTAGGAATCAAAATGTGAAAGTGTCATGATAAAGGCAAGAAAAGGAGCGATATTATCTGGGTCCATGTAGTTTGTGTAAGTACTACAAAAAGTTTCACTATCAGAATTGTTGATGTAGTTGAGGAAAGCAATCATACCCGACCAATCATTGGTCTCTTCATTGGTTTTAAGTTCGAGTTGCGAAGCGTAGAGGCTTGGATCTGTACCACTATATACAAGAGAAGCTCCGGCATCACTGGCTTTAAATAAGTTGAGCGAATCATTTGTAAAATATTTTCCGAGAAACTGTTTATCAATTTGTTCTATTTGTGTATACAGGCCAATAAGTTCTGATCCAATGGTGATCGTGGCAAAGGTTGATCGAGGAGAATGCATATATTTGGCGGCGATATTATAGGCGATTTTTTCGCGAAGAAAAGTAGGGTCGCCATAGTTATTGCTGAAGTTTAAAATTTTAATCCCATAATATTTTTGACCACTGATAAACTCGTTGAATTTTATTTTAAAAGGCTTTTTGGGTGAGGTTCCTGCGGCATTGTAGGAAGAGTTTCCTTTGTAACAAACACCCACGCTATCAATTGTAATTTTTCCATCAGAAAACTTGGCTGGAATATAGCCAGCATCATTTGTGTAGTTTGTTTCAAGTTGAGTTTTCCAATCAGAAGCATAAAATGTCAGGGTGTACTCATGAACCGCAGAATCGTCAAAAAGGATATCTGTAGAATCGCTTTGTACAGCGGCAAAGCTAATGCTCACCGCAAAAAGTGGTGCGATAAACGGCATCCATTTCATATAAGCATCCATTTCATATAAATCTCAACAAATAAAAGGTTTCTTATAGGGACAAAAAGACGAAGGCCCGTTGTAAAGAATAAGTAAAATAAGCAAAAGTGAATTCCTTTTTTTTGCCTTATTTCAGAAATATTTTTAACGAAAGTGACATACAAAGTGCTTATGAGATTAATTGTTCCGTTTTTATGTTCTGCTGTTTTCTCTGAAGTCTTTGAGTCGTTTTAAGGTGAAGTTGCCCTATTTCTTGATTTCTTCAAAACGATGAAAAATATTTTAACTCCAGTATTTTTGAAAAAAACATATTGAACGCACTTGTGAACAAAAGAAAATGGCATCGATCCAGGAGGCCTCCAATATTTTCCAGTGGGAATGTATTTTTAGAAAAGTCCTGTATACTGAGGTATACCAAAAAGGCAAACGCGCCGTTTTAAAGGTTGCCCACCGTTCCTTTTAATGGATATATTGAAAGACAGTTTATGACCCCATGCAGGAGCCTATGTTTTTCAAAACCATTCTTCTTCTCATTTTAAGTGCCGCCGCCCTGTGCCTTGCGGACAACATTCTCAGCAACGGTGACATGGAATACGGCGATGGTGGCTGGTACCTATGGAACAATCCCGAAGGACCTGCCGAAGTCGAATACAGCGTAGGCAAAATAGGCCTCGGCGTGAATGGTTCACAGGGTGCGATAGTCTCCATTAAAAAGAAACCGAAAGACTGGTGGGGACTTCAGCTACAAACTCCCAAAATGCTCACGGACTCGGCATTTTACACCCTCGAATTCGCAGCCAAAGGCCAAGGCCCCATCACCGCCACCATTCAGGGAGGCGAACCGGACTACCGTCAAAAAGAAAGCATTTCCGTAGACCTCACCCCCGAATGGAAAACCTATTCTCTCAAGTTCCTCGCTGATCAAAAAGGCTACGGCCTCAACAATGTGGTTTTCCAAATCGGACAAGCGGCGCGAACGCTTTACATCGATGACGTGACAGTCACTAAAGCCCCCAACATGGATGATTCCTGGTACCAAGGCGCGGAAGCCCGCATCGATAGCCTTCGCAAAAAAGATTTTGCAATAAAAGCAACACCGGGGGCAAACGTCTCCGTGGAACTCATCCGCCACCAATTCCCTTTTGGCACAGCCCTCGCCCTTTACGACACGCAGGACAGCATTGAAAAATGGTACCGCAAAACGGCCACAAAATATTTCTGGTTCGGTGTGAGTGAAAACCAGTTCAAATGGCCCGAGTATGAACCTAAAAAAGGAAAGCTCAAAAAAGAGGCCATGAATGAATACATAAAATTCACAGAGGACAACGGCTGGCAACTCCGCGGTCACGCGCTCATGTGGGCCATTCAAGGTTACGGTTATGACAAGCACTGGAGCATTCAAGGCAGTTGCAAAGAGATCGCCTCCAATCTGAAAACACGCATTGATCGCGATCTCCAGGAATACAAAGGAAAGATCACCGAATATGACGTTTGGAACGAACCTTTCCATGAGCCCTTCCTCTTTGACAAATGCGGCTGGAGCCTTTTGGACAGTGCCTTTTTGTGGGCTCACCGCGCCGATCCTTCCGCAGCGCTGTATATCAATGAGTACAACGTCGTCGCCGCTGGTGAAACAGACCGATTCTACGAACTCGTCAAAGGAATGCTTCAGAGAAAAATTCCGGTGCAGGGACTCGGTGTACAATGCCATTTTCAGGCGCGCCCCGTCATGCCAGCGATGATCAAAGAACGTCTCGATAAACTCGGTTCCCTAGGGCTACCGATTAAGGTAACAGAACTCGATTTCGGTACGTACAACGGTGGACTTGGCATTTCTGAAGAAGAGCAAGCGGCTCGATATGAAATGTTCCTCCGCACGGCCTTCAGCCACCCCGCTATCAAAGGCATTCTTCTCTGGGGATTCTGGGACAATCGTCACTGGATCAAAAACGGAGGCATTATCGCTGACGATGGCCGTGAAAAGCCCGCCGCAAAAGTCATCTACGATCTTTGGCACAAAACGTGGACCACCCAAGCGACACTTACCGCCGACAAAGAGGGCATCGCGAGATTCCGTGGGTTCCCGGGTAAATACAAAGTAACGATTGACGGGAAGAGCAAAGAAGAATGGCTAAAATAAAGGGCCCCTCTAAAAATTGGCTTGTGACTGCAAAATTGCTGAGGCCAAGTCAGAAACACGAACACTTGCGCTTTAGCACTTAGTGACTCTGATCCTTCATAGATGATAGATGCTTTTGCGAAATGAGTGGGGGTATCCATCCTCACCACTACGTGGCTGACCCGCGGGAACCAAGTTCTGGTCATAGAAAATGAATTTTTAGAGGGTCTCTTTCCATCGAAACTCTAGTTTCTAGCTCCTGAAGAGCGTTTAATTTCTTACAACGTATTTTTACAAATCGTCAGAGAAAAAATATTAAGCGATATACATTTCAGAAAATCCCTTTCGGAGGTTTTCATCGTGAAAACATCGTTTCTTTTTGCTTCTGTACTTTTTTTGTGGGCATTATTTTCTGTACAAGTGTCTGCGGCTCCAGATCCAAACTTTCATATTTACATTGCCTTCGGCCAGTCTAATATGGAAGGACAGGCCACAGCGATTGACGCAAATAAAGTCAAAAATGATCGTTTTCAGGTACTCGCCTCCATGACGTGTTCTAATATGGGACGCACTCTCGGGCAATGGGCAGTGGCCGTTCCGCCGCTTTTCCATTGCTACACAGGCCTTTCCCCCGCAGACTACTTCGGCAAAACAATGGCGGATAGTCTCCCCGGCATCAAGATCGGTGTCATTCCGGTAGCAGTCGCGGGCACGGCGATCAAACTTTTCGACAAAGCCCAATACAGCTCATACCTTCCCACAACAGAATCCTACTTACAGCAAAAAGCCGCCGACTACGGCGGAAATCCTTATGGAAGAATTATTGACCTTGCCAAGGAAGCGCAAAAAGTCGGAGTCATCAAGGGAATATTAATGCATCAGGGCGAAACAGATGCGTATAACGATGACTGGGCTAACACGGTTAAAAAAGTTTACACCGATATGCTCACCGATCTCAGCCTTTCCGCTGACACAGTGCCCTTCATCGCAGGCGAAGTCCTGAGCCCTGGGCAATGCTCAGACGCGAATTCACAAATTAATGCGCTCCCGAACAAAATTTCAACGGCACATGTGGTAAGTTCGAGTGGTTGCACAGGAGGTTCAGATAACCTGCATTTTGATAACGCCGGCTATCAGGAACTAGGAAAACGCTATGCTAAGATGATGCTTTCACTTCTTAAAAGATCGCCATCGCCATCTTCATCGTCCTCCTCTGTCATCGTTTCATCTTCTTCCTCAGCAACCGAGTTGACTCCGTTCAAATCGCATTCTATTCCAGGAACTATTGAAGCGGAAGATTATGATAACGGAGGGCAGAACATCGCCTATTACGATATCGATACACAAAATGAAACAACACTTTATCGTACCGATAACGCGGGCATCGACAGCGCGGGAAACGCTTTCGTTTACGGATGGGCCCAAAACGGCGAATGGCTTAAATACACGGTGAATGTAACAGAAGCGGGAATGATGCAATACACAGTGCGCATCGCAAGCGCAAACGACAACGCTTCTTTCAGCCTTTATATGGATGACACCGCAATTGCGGACAACATTACTGTTCCAAATACCGGTGGCTGGAAAACGTTCCAAGAAATCTCGGACACCACTTCCACAATTTCCGCCGGGACACATGTACTCAAAGTCAGCGTGGATGCAGCCTACTTCAACATCGACTGGGTTAAATTTGAAAAGCTTGGAACGACAGGTATTACAACGGCGCTACAGGGAATTCAAACCCGTAAAACCAATTATGCGGTTTACAATCTGAACGGGAAACGCATCGCTGTATTCACCGCAAAAAGCACTGGAGTCGAAACGGCTTGGAATAAAGTGCGCACCCGTTTTCCTTCGGGAATATATTTACTCAAAAATATATCCACTGGTTCCATTCGAAAAATTTCGAACTCAACAGACTACTAAAAAAATATTTTTGATAGATTTCAATGTAAGGTAAAGACAAGAAAGCCTGCGATAAGATCGCAGGCTTTCTTGAGTTTCAATCTGAACCAAAGATTATTTGATAATCTTCGTCGAACCAAAATCAACGTTATTCTTTTTGCCAAGCAACAACGCGCGAGTCTTCATGGGGAGACCAAAACAATGAATGAATCCGGTGGCATCCTTCTGATCATACATTTCCACATCAGAAAAACCGCCGAGATCCATGTCGTAAAGGCTGAACGGGCTCTTCATGCCAGCAGGGATCACATTGCCCTTGTAGAGTTTCAAGGTAACGTCACCCGTCACGACTTTCTGCGTTTCGGCAATGAAAGCATCCATCGCCTGACGAAGCGGCGTAAACCACTGGCCGTTATAGACGAGGTTCGCATAGGTCATGGACATCTTCTGCTTTTCAAACAAGGTTTCCTTGTCAAGCACAATCTGTTCCAGGCATTCGTGAGCCTTGTAAAGAAGCGTGCCGCCCGGAGTTTCATAAACGCCACGGCTCTTTAAACCGACAAGACGGTTTTCAACAATGTCCAACAGGCCGCAAGCGTGTTCGCCACCAATCTTGTTGAGGAATTCTAACAATTCCACAGGACCCAATTTTTTACCGTTGACGGCCACCGGAGTGCCTTTGTCAAAGCTGATCGTCACATGAGCAGGCTTGTTCGGAGCCGATTCATAGGTGTTTGAAAGCTTGAGCATATCATACTTGTGTTCCAAATCCGGCTGTTCCAAAATGCCGCCTTCGTGAGAAAGGTGCCAGAGGTTGCCATCTTCAGAATAAATTTTCTTTTTGGTGACCGTAATGGGAATCTTACGTTTTGCCGCATAATCCACCATGGCTTCGCGGCTATGAAATTCCCACTTGGGATCCTTCCAAGGAGCAATCACCACGAGGGTAGGATCAAGGGCCGCATAAGTAAGTTCGAAACGAACTTGGTCATTACCCTTGCCCGTAGCACCATGAGAAACCGCATAAGCGCCTTCCTGTTGAGCAATCAGAACTTGGTACTTCGCGATAAGTGGGCGAGCAAAAGACGTGCCGAGAAGGTAAGTGCCTTCATATTTTGCACCCGCACGAACGGTGGGCCAAACATAGTCTTCCAAGAACTCCTTACGAAGATCCAGCACATAGCACTTGGACGCCCCAGTCGCAATGGCCTTCTTTTTGAGAGCAGGAGCATCACAATCCCCTTGACCCAAGTCTGCGGCAAAAGCAATCACTTCGCAGTCATAATTTTCTTTGAGCCAGGGAATAATTACGGAAGTATCGAGTCCGCCACTATAGGCGAGAACCACTTTTTTCTTCTGATCTTTAGAAGCTTTTTTCATGGAGTGTCCTTTTGTAAAATCATGGCACAAATATAGCTATATTAGAAGAATCATGAAGCTCTCGGACAAATCCATCGGATACCTTTCCTTTATCGGTATTTTCCTCATTCTTGGAGGGTTGATCTTTGGAATGTGGCAGGCTCACCGACAGACATCCCATACCGCTATCGTGGACTTCCCTGAATTAGGTTCCTTACAGCCCGAAGATGCAGTCACCGACAGAGGCTACCAAGTCGGGCGCGTAGGATCTGTCACATGGCTTGGCCACAAGGCTCGTATCGTCATCCTCTTTGACGAACCTATTGTACTTCGCGAAGGAACCGTTTTTCGCAACATCAACTACGCCTTGATGGGTCAAAGGCGCGTCGATGTCATTCGCTCAAAAACAGGGCACAAACTCTCCAGCGATCATATATATCAGGGTGAATTTGTCCCTGGCGTCGCTGAAACGTTGCGTCTCATGGAAAGCATCGTTGCCCAAATCAAAGGCATCCAAGAGTTGGTGATGTTGATTGCCTTAGGAAACGATACCGTACCTTCGGTCCCTACCCTCTTCAACTCAGCTCTCAAAAATGCAGATTCTATCGTCAATGAACTTGAAAAGATGACAGCAGAAGTGCAGCCCAAGGTCAACAGTTTATTGAATCAAACGGAAGCCGCATCACAAACAGTCATTGCGGTTTCAGGAACTGCAGATTCTACCATCCGCGCCATCGAATCTCAAGCAACCGATAAAATACAAGACGCGAACCAAGCGATCCATGAACTTTCCGAAGGGATTGCCACCATTGACACCATCACGCAGGCAATTGAAATGAACCCCACGGCACAGAACCTCTTGAATAGCCGCGAAAAGATTGACAAAGTGGATAGTCTGATTACGACAGTCAACGGACTCATCAAAGCAATCAATACCAAAGGATTTGCTCTTTACGATGAAAACGGCAAGAAAATCAGCCTCATCACTTGGAAAAATTTGAATTTGATCGGTGCCACCGCTCGCGAAAAAGCCAAACAACGGCAACAGCAAGCAAAATAAACTTTAGGATTCCTTCACTGCGAGGAATCTTTGTTTTTATTGAAATTTTTCAAAATAATCCCCTTGACAGGTACCCTCTCCTTGCTATATTTGGCCACATCAATGCTATGATGCCTCATAGCTCAGTTGGTAGAGCCCGCGACTGTTAATCGCGTTGTCCCTGGTTCGAGTCCAGGTGAGGCAGTTAAAAAGACCTGATTTCGATCAGGTCTTTTTTTGTTTAAACTTTTCGTAGTCTATTAAAATTAAAACGCGCACGATCAGTCCGTCACCCGCCAGCAAGCTTCACCGTATAACCTTTCTTCTCCAATTCGGCCTTAATCAAAGCCCGTTTATCCCCCTGAATTTCAATCACCCAATCTTTCACGGCACCACCGACACCGCACTTTTGTTTGAGCGTGCGACAAAGCGTATCCAAGGCATCGCTTTCGAGAGGAACCCCCGCCACAGCACTCACCATCTTTCCCCCACCCATTCGTTTAAGGGAAATGCGGACAATGCCATCAATCGCAGGGCGCAC
>DBTP01000201.1 GCA_002307115.1 Fibrobacter sp. UBA1313
ATAAAGAAATACTCTATGCAGAAACAAGCTGGGCTTTTCTCGATTTGAAAACGGGCACACCAACGCGTATTCCACAAGAATTCAAAGCCCTCTTTGGGATGGAATAGGATTTGTTATGGCTCACGAAATGATACCCTCGCCGAATCCGGAATATTTTACTCATGAATTTGTCGTGAATGAATCTGCGCTCGATCACAATCACCATGTGAATAACGTTGTATTTATCCAGTGGATTCAAGATTATTCGATCCTACATGCCGATACCTGTGGAAGCACAGCGGTCACAGAAGCTACGGGTTGCACTTGGATGATTTTCAATCATCATGTGGAATATAAAGCACAGGCTTTTTTAGGTGATAGGCTTAAACTGACCACTTGGGTTTCTGATTATGCGCGCGCTTCATGTAAACGCAGATGCCGTTTTGAACGCCTGTCAGATGGCAAAGTGGTGCTGGAATCGGAAACGATCTGGGCTTTTATTGACACGAAACGGGGTCGTTTGACAGCGATCCCTGAGAATGTAAAATTGCTTTTCCAAACAAAATAGCGCGGTGGAGTATTAGTCACTAGGCCCCAAGTGAAAACGGTTGGGGATCTATTTATCGCATCCAGCGGTTATTGAATCCCATACCGATGGTAAAACTCATGCGGGTAGGGCTCACACTTTCTCCCAAAAGGGGCACGTCCAGCGGGTGCATTTTGTACCCGCCATGACCGTTTTCATCGACGCCAATTCGATCCAAGCCGCGGGCAACATTAAATGAAATATCGAAAGGAATGCTATAGAAAATACGGTTTCCGACGCGGATTTCGAGCCCTACGCTGCGATCCCAAAACTGAGTATCTTTCAGCTTTTCCATAGGAATCCCGTTGTCGTTCCAGGCACTTCCGACCTGTGCATACATATCGATGTAAAAGTCTCTCGTGGTGAAAATCCAGAATTGGTTCCGGAAATCTTGATAGAGTGGAAACAGGTAATGGAGATCTGCACTCGCGGTTTTCATGCCGCTACGGGTATAGTCTTCGCTAGTGATGAGGTACGGGTACCCTTCGAGGAAAAGAGGCTTGTAGTAATAGCGATCAAGAGTATCCTTACTATTCTTTGCTTTCCAGTCGAAAATACCTGCAACGTTTGCTCCAGCAGCGAAACGAGCTCCGTCATGAATCGGATTGGGGAGGCTCCCAAAAAGGGAGAGATTTAATTCGTGAATGGTGTAGGTGCGATAAATCGGTTCAATGGCACCGCCTGCGCTGACTGTGAAACTTTCCGCAAAAGTACCTTCACGATAAAGATCCGCATTAGAGACTTGGTAAGTCAAAGCAATTCCGTTTCCTTGACCATCAATGTTGCTTGAATTTTCTTCAGGGAGATCTCCCATCAAAGAGGCCATGACACTGGCACTCAATCGCTTTTGGTAGGTCCAGCGCAAATTATCTTCGTACAAATTAAAATCAGCCCAATCATAACTAGCACCAACGACAAGACTATCGCCAGCCTTGAATACGCTATACCCAGCACTTCCGGAAAATGCATGGAGAGGAATCGAATAATTGCTGACTCCCACGGAATCTTCATAGCTGCGCGGATCTTCATAGCGAACGGTATCTTTGCTTACAAAGTTCATGTGCGTATACATGAGGTTCAATGTTAAAGGAGTGCTACGATTTTCAAAAGAGATGAAAAATTCGCGTTCGATGCTTGGATTGAGACCATCGCTATTGATGAAATCCCAACCGGCTCCCATTTCGAGGAGGAACCCTGCTTGCAAGGAATTCTTTTTGAGAGGATCAGAGAGGGCCATTGCCACCCCCATTTTTGTAATCATTTTGCCATTGCCCATGGCCCCAAAATCGGGAGCACGTTCACCAAAGGAGATGAGTGGAATCACAAGAGGAATCGTAGGAATCCCTTTATAGTCACGTTGAGCTCCTGTGAATTCAATGTCCGCCATTTCAAGAGACTTGACGGGTTTGAATTCCAGAGATCCATTCAGCGCTAGTGTGTTTGTCGCAGGCTTTTTGAGTGTTGAATCTCTTTTGGTAAGGACGGTGTCGATTTTGCATGGGGGGGGAGTTGAGGCGATTGTCGCTGCGGAATCCACTTTTGCTGTGGGGACCTCTGGGCAGACGGTATAAGTGGTATCCACAATAGAGATCACAGAATCTTTCATTGCTGCATAATCGGTGAGCGGGAGAGAATAAAGGGAAAATCCGTCTTTGTCATAGCCGGTATAGAAAATGGTAAGCGAATCGACAACTGGGGTAAAGGCCCCGCCGAGAACGTTTGTGAGCGGAAACTCTTTCCCTGTGGTGAGATCTTGAGAGTACAAGTTATGAATTCCATTCTTATTATTCGCGTAGATGATTTTGTTATTATCAATCCAGTTGGGGTCTCTTAAATCAAAACCTTTTTGAGATAGATCGCGTAAGTTTTTTCCATCGCGGTCAATAACAGCGATGCCTCTTGTTTCGTTGTCGAAGTAGCTAAAAACGATGCGTTTGCCATCCGGGCTAAACTTCGGAGCATAGATGTTATAGTAATCGAATTTGGCATCCGGGGTATAAATATCCTGGTATTCTCCAGCCATTTTTTCGCCCACTGCGGGGAGATTGGTGACACTAAGCACAAAGTGTGTGGAATTGATTTCACGACGGACAAAGACAATTTCTGTCCCTTGAAAATTAATGTCCGGGTAAACAGCATCAGCAAGGAACGTCACTGATTGCTCATTTTTATTGGTATCTACCACGGCAATATCAAAGTAGGATCTTCCATCGCGATCTTTATTCTTGTAAGTGACGTAGGCGAGAAGGGGGCCACGTTCAGGGAGATCACGTACGCTAAGGCCTTTATCGAACCAACCCTTTTTAATTTTGAAACCGCTTTTGGTGTATTGAGTAATGTCGATAATGGAATCTTCAATCGTGATTCCTTCTACAGCGATACTCGAATCTTTAATGGTGACTGGATTTTGCAAATTTTTGGGCATCTTAAAAATACCCCCATCAAACCACGGACCACCAAAGTTGGAAACTCCATACACATTGCCGCCGGCGACTATCGGAAAATCTTGGTAAAAGGCTTTCTCTGTCCACTTTTTTCCGGTAACAGGAATTCCAATGGCTTTCTTTTGGGCTTCATAGCGAGTTTTTAATTCCGCTTTCCAATTTTCAAAAAGGTCTTTTTCACTAATGCCGAGTACCGATTCAAGCGCTGCATCCAAAGTAACTCGGTGAATGCGAGATAGTTCCGACCAGACTTTGGGAATGGCATTTTCTCCATAGTGTTCCGCAATGTAACGCACCAGCGAGAAACCCTGGGTGTAAGGGCCGAGTTCCGCTTTCAGTGAATTGGCCTCAAAATCATGCATGTATTCCAGATCGAGAATTTGATCATCCAACGTAGCGATTCGTAATAACATATCGCGGTGGGTATCCCAAGAGTCAAAACCCATGCGGCTAGATTCAAATTGGGCGGTACCCTCAGCGAACCATAGGGGTTGGCTCGTAAAGGGATAAAAAGAAAGAAAATTTTCTGTGGACCGTTCGTTATAATAATCGGTGTAAGAAACCTGTAACCCATAAAGGAAGGGAGGCAATTTACTTCCACTTTCAATACTTACCAAATGAGAAAACTCGTGGGTGATCACATCGCTTAACCAATGATGGGAACTCCGCACTTTAAAATCCCAATTTGTGAGCCAAATATTCATGCTGTTTTCGGTAGGCAAAGCATTACCGTTCGAATACAGAGAATTGTGGATGGATAAGTTGATTTTTCCAGAAAGATTCATTCGGTAACGATTCACCACAGAATCGTACACGGCTTCAGCGTAAGCGGCAACGGTGCTTGCGTGGCTCGTATATTCGGAGGGGTAATTATAAATAAAATGCTCGGTTTCTGCGGTCTTCCACTTGAGGTAGCTCTGATTACCATAGAAAGGAATATAGCCCGCGAAAACGATGCTCGCGGTAAGAAAGGTTGCAAAAAATAAAAAAGGTTTCACGATAATAGAACTCAAAAATTATTATGTTCTCAAAGGAATCATTTTAATATACAAAACAAGCAAAATAGAAATCGTTATGGCAAGTTTTACGGAACGTTATCATGAACTGAGCAAGTACCACCCCTATTCGGTGGATCGGCCAGTACAATTAAAATGGGAATCGCATATTCCTCCGTTTAAAGCGATTGAAAACCTGCCCCGCATTCCACTTGAGCCAAAGGTGGGATCTCGTACGGAAATGCCCGTTCTCACGGATTTTGGAACGCTCAAGTTGCTCACCTATTTATTGCATTTTACTTCTGGAGTCACTGAGGAAGTCCCGAGCGAAAATGGCCCGATCCATTTCCGGACCAATTTTTCTGGGGGTGCTATATACCCCATTGAAGTTTTTTTCCTCGTGCGCAGATTTGATATCCCTGATGGCCTCTATTATTATGACCCTACGAAAAGTTGCATTTTGAGAATGGCTGGGGTGGAGGCCTGGGCTCAATGGGTGGGGGTCGTGGCAGACACAGCGACCGTTGAAAAATCGGATCTTGTTTTTTTGTATACAGGAATTTTAGATCGTTGTATTTGGCGCTACAAGGAAAACGCATATCGTCGGGTCCTTTTAGATGCTGGAGCCACGTTAGGCAATACGGTGATGCATGCTCATGCCATTGGATTAGGGGTGGTTCCTCTCAGTGGTTTTGTGGATTCGAAAGTGGAATCATTGTTACAGCTCCGTTCGGGTGAAGTCCCTTTGGCGGCCCTCGCTGTGGACCTTTCTATTAAAAATTCAAAAGCGCATTTCTCAACGCCTAGTTTGGAACCCGCAGTTGCTGCAAAATCGCTTGCGGTTGAAGATCAACAAATTCATTTACAAGCACAGTTACTTTGTCAGAACCAAGCAGAACGCATTCCAGAACCTATTTTCAGAGACCCGGTCCCTTATACTTTGGATAATGTGGCTGGAAAACGTCAAGAATTATTTGGATCTTATTTGACTCCGGAAGATATCCGCTGCGCGCTTCCCATTTATTCGTGGCATCGTCGGGTTTGTCGCACATTTTTAAAAGAAAAATTGTCTTTTGATTCTTTGTCGGTCACATTAAATCTTGCGTATAATTCGATTGCTTCTATTGCGGAATCGGCAGGCTTTCTAAAACATTGGCTTTTGGTTTTCTCGGTCGATTCTGTGGAAGAGGGATTATATCGGTATTTGCCTTCGGAACATGCGTTGGTGTATGTGAATCGAGGAACGACACGTGATGTATTTGCTGCCGCCCATGTGAGTGCGGTTGCTTTGAAGGGGTGCTCTGCAGTCTTGCTCCAAACGGCCAATTTGGACGAAACGACCGCTATTATGGGCGACCGCGGGTATCGTTATCTTCATTTGGATGCAGGAATTGTGTGTGAGGCAATCAATATTTGGGGCTGTTTTACCCATGTGAGTTGCAGTAGTGACAGCTTCTATTATGAGGACGAATACAAAAAAGCTCTTGATTTTTCTTCACGAGAATCCATCATCTCGGAGACGGTTCTTGGAATAGGTCGCCTGTAATTTCTATTTTGGGCACTATGAAAATTGTTTTTATGGGTACGCCGGAATTTGCGGCACACTTTTTACTCCATCTTCATCAAAGTACTCATCAAATTGTGGGTGTGGTGACGCAGCCGGATCGTCCTGCGGGGCGTGGGCGCGTTTTAACGGCGCCACCAGTCAAAGTAGAAGCCGAACGTTTGGGTTACCCTGTTTTGCAACCTTCCTCTGTCAAAGATCCAGAATTGGTAACCGCGCTTCAGGCTTTAAATGCGGATCTTTTTGTGGTTGTAGCTTTTTCCATTTTGCCAAAATCCGTACTCGCTGTTTCTAAAAGGGGTGCAGTCAATGTTCATGGTAGCATCCTCCCCAAATATCGTGGAGCGGCTCCTGTACAGTGGGCGATTGCCGATGGCAATAAAACCACAGGGGTGACAATTTTTTTATTAGATGAAAAAATGGATCACGGCCCTATTTTAGAACAACGTGAAGTGCCTATTGATTTTCAGGATACCACCGCCTCTCTTTTAGATAAAATGGTGGCGCCCGCTTGTGATGCTCTTGATTCTGCGTTGGCGCGTATAGAATCAGGCAACGTGGAGGATCTTCCCGCGCAAGCCCATGCCGAAGCGTCTCCTGCTCCTAAAATCAAAAAAGAAGACGGCATTCTTGATTTTACAAAATCTGCAGCTCTTTTGCATGATCGGATTCGTGCTTTTAACCCGTGGCCAGGGGGTTATACCGCTCTTGCAAATAAAACGGTTTATTTTCGCAAAACGGATGTTTCCGATAAAATAACGCTTGCTCCAGGGCAAGGACGTATTGACGGAATGCGTTTGTTTGTAGGTACCGCGGATGGGGTACTTGAAGTATTAGAAATTCAGCTTGAAGGAAAACGTGCAATGCCAGTGAGTGATTTTTTAAAGGGACTTCAAAATAAGGAGGACCTTTGCTTCAAGACTCTGGTCTAAAAGAACGTTTTGCCGCTTACCACGCGATTGTCGCGTGGATTGAAGATGGCA
>DBTP01000074.1:0-148 GCA_002307115.1 Fibrobacter sp. UBA1313
CTCCCTATTTTTGACTTTGCCGATAAAGGCCTTCCCGAAAGAAATTTCCGCAACTTGATTCAAACGTCTCCCCCTGTATGAAATGAGGTCGGTAATCCCTCGCACATTCCGCCTCTTCCATGATATTCATCGGCGAGACAAAACCGTA
>DBTP01000074.1:525-3071 GCA_002307115.1 Fibrobacter sp. UBA1313
CGTCATTACTTGAAAGAAACTTCACCGAAAAGGTCGGTCCTTTATGCTCAAATACTATCGCACTCACACCAAGATTGTGGCAACCCTAGGCCCTGCTTCCTCTGATAAAAACGTCATGGCAAGAATGATCAAGGAAGGCGTCAATGTCTTCCGGTTGAATTTTTCCCATTCCAACAAAGAAGAACATCTCAAAAACATTAATCAGATCAAAGCCCTCAATCAGGAACTCGGCACCCACATATCCATCCTTGCCGATTTACAAGGGCCCAAACTCCGCGTCGGAGAAATTGAGAATAATCGTCTGGACCTGGAAGACGGCGAGATTATTACTTTTGTCACCCAGAAATGCCTCGGTACCAAAGAGCACATCTACATCAGTTACCCTGATTTTCCAAAAGATGTACAGGCCGGGGAAACGATCCTCGTAGATGACGGAAAAATCAAACTGGAAGTCGTGAGCACTAATCACACCGATGCGGTCATCGCCAAAGTCATCAACGGCGGGCCGCTATCTTCCAAAAAAGGCGTGAATCTTCCCAACACCAACGTTTCTCTGCCATGCCTTACTCAAGAAGACATTTCAAATGCGCTGTTTGCTTTGGAAAATCAGGTAGACTGGATAGCCCTTTCTTTTGTACGCAGCGCTTCCGACATCACCCAGTTACGAAAACTGATTCAAGACAAAAATGGGCACGCGGGGATTATCGCTAAAATCGAAAAACCCGAAGCACTCACAGAAATCGATGAAATCATCAACCTCGCCGATGGCATCATGGTCGCCCGTGGGGACTTAGGAGTCGAAGTTCCCTTTGACAGAGTTCCAGTCATTCAAAAACAACTCGTCAAAAAATGCATTGCACAATCCAAGCCGGTGATTATCGCAACACAAATGATGGAAAGCATGATCACCAACTTCCGCCCCACCCGCGCCGAAGCGACCGACGTCGCGAACGCGGTTCTCGACGGTGCCGATGCCCTTATGCTCAGCGGCGAAACCTCTGTAGGCAAATTCCCCGCAGAAACCATTTCCAACATGCGGGCCATCATCGATTACGCCGAAAAACATGGGAATCCCTGCCCATTGCACGAATTCCCGATTGAAAAAACGCCCACATTCCTCGCCGATTCCATCTGTTCCAATGCCACCATCCTCGCTCATCAAGTAAAAGCGAAAGCCATCGTGGCCTTCACCCACTCCGGTTACACCGCCTATCGCATCGCCAGTCACCGCCCAGAAACCCTCATCATCGCCTTTACCGACAATCCCCAAACCGTCAACAAACTTTCCCTTGTGTGGGGTGTCATCGCCAACTACATGGAAACCTACGAAAACCTAAATGATGTACTCCCTCACTCCATTGAGATCCTGAAGGACAAAAATCTTGTGAAGGAAGGGGACATCTTAGTGCATGTGGGAAGCATTCCCTTGAAACTTCACGGCAAGACGAACATGCTCAAGGTGAGCGAGGTGTAAAGGGTTTTCACTATCACCGTGGAACGCGAAAGCACAACGTCAAAAATACTAGGCCTCTTTAACGGGCTACTCAAAAATGCGCTTTTAATAGCTTTTTAAGCGAAAATTAACGCAAGCAAAAAGCACTCAATGGCGAGATTTGAACAATAACGCCTAGAGAGATGGCGAGCGGTCATCATTAAAACGCGATCCGAAATAAACGATTTCTAAAGTCTGTGAAAACTTTATCTCAAATTTTAACAGTACCCATCACGGCAAAACAGTAAAAAGGCATCTTTCTTACCTGGAAACAATAATATCATCTATAATTTGAATATGAATATCAGAGCTTACCCAGGAATTGCCCTTCTATTTCTTCTTGCCTCTTGCTCTATGCAGGAGTCTGATTCCAATTTTCACACGAATACAAACACTCCTGTCTACACATGGGTCGAGCTCTACGCCGATGGGCACAGAGACACGGTATTTTCTGAAAACACTACGGCCTACCCGCAGGAAATAGCCTGGGAAATCGAATCCCGGGTGTCCACTTTTATTACTGATAACTCGGAACTTCCCGACACCGTATACTTGAACTACGGCCCTCATGCCCGCGATTCGTTAGTTCCTCCGCAAGTGCAAATTCAGAACAAGGCGACGATTCTCTCCGAGTTGGATACTTTGCTGCGATATCAGCCAATGTGGCCGCGCGCGAATGTCGTTGCCACGCACTTCCGTGGAGATAGCCTCCAGACCGTTACTTCGGACAGCCTCCACATGGCGTTTTTTTATAACCCCTCCACCAGGTACTGCTACGCCACGGATTCCTGTTCCATTGGATTTACGCTCAACTGCATGTACATTTCCTACAATCAAAGCGCCTCTTTTTCTTATGATTTCGGAATCTTTCCAGACCACTTTGACACTTCTGAAATTCACTGGAAATTTGTACTCTCCAATCGTTTCGGATTCAAAGATTCCCTCGAAGGCACAAGCGTTATCCGCTCCCCAGAAATCTTGTGCGCTGAGGCGGAAGTCGCTTACTGCCAACCAATGCTTGTCTATCATAAACAAATAACTCTATACAGCTGGG
>DBTP01000211.1 GCA_002307115.1 Fibrobacter sp. UBA1313
CATTTCCGACGGCTTCGAGAAGATGAAGATAACCGTCATAACCAAAATACGAACGATCGAGATAAAGGTCCCGGGAAGTAGGATTGAGTACATCAAAGGCGATTTTAATGCCCAGTTCCTCAGCGATGTATTTTTCCCATGAGGAGCCCAAAACCGCATCCACGGAAGCATTCTTAAGCGCGGTTTTAATTTTCCAACCATCCGCACCAAAGACCACTTTGGGTTCAATGCCAAGATCTTGCAATTCGGCTTCGAGAAGACGGCGCGCCTGTGGCGAATCGCTTCGGAAAAGGAGCACTTCAGGGATCATTTCGAGCTCCTGAAAAAGAGCGCGAATCAAGGGAATTCCGATGGTACAATCGGCAGAGATCGCGACCCGCGCGTTCCTGTACCTAGGAATAATCATGAGACCTCGTTTGCGAAGAATTTCCACAACCTTGGCTTCACCTTCACTGATGATTGCTTCGGCAATGTTTTCCGTTCCGAAATGCTTTCCGAGAGCCCGTAGCCAGCGGCCTGTATTTTCGACGCCCACAGGTAAAGGCAGATCCTGAAGAATCCGGGGAACGCCTTTTTTTTCAAGAGCTTCTGCAAAAACAAAACCCGCATCGTGACTTAAGAGAATACTCGCATCGGCGTTCGCTGCGAGGGCAAGTGTTTCGAGCGTCATATCGCGGGGAAGAGAGGCAAAGACTTCTATTCCCATGCGTTCGAGAACGGAGCGCACCCACGCTTCGTCAGCCCACCAGGTGGGATTTTCACTCGCCTGAGGAAGAATCAGATTGACCCGTTTTTTTGCTCCGGGCTTTTTCGGTGTGGGATCCGCCGGTTGAATAAAAGACAGCAGGGCCGAAAGTCCGAGATCCATACCCATGTAGGCATCGCCGCGAAAGCCACCCGCCATGACCGGGATGAGTTTCGCCCCCACCTGATCCTGCATGGTGCGACAAACGGCCGCGAGATCTTCACCGATAATGTCAGCGGCACAGGTACCGATGATAAAAAGAACTTTAGTCTGAAACGTTTTATCCGCCTGAAGAATAAGGTCTTTCAGTTTCTGGGTCGCCCCCATGATAATATCCGTTTCAAAAAGGCGGCTACAGGCAATTTTACGGCGCGTAAAATCAATTTCATGATGATCGTAGGCACTTGCCACGGTCGCCGAGCACCCTTGCGGAGAATGCACAACGATCGCCACGTCGCGAATCCCTGCCACCACACTCGCAACACCTTCTAAGGCACAGGAAACTAAAGGGTCCTTGGAATGTTCACAATGGGGAAAATCTAATTCATGCATCCGCAACCTCGCTTTCTTCCAGGGGCGTACATCGTGCAATCGGGCATATCAGAGGCCAGTTTCGAAGTCAGAGACTGAGAAGAATTCAATCCGGATTTTTCCGGGAATACAATTTTTTTCATGAGTGCACTGCGGGGCCGAAACGCATAATCAAGAGCCGTTTTTACGCACTTCGCGACTTTCAAAGCACCGCGGTAACCAAAACGCGGACGGTTGAGAATCGCATTCAAATCCACCAGCGGAATATGAGGGAAACTCAAAGACGAGCCAAAATAAACCGTTTTCAAAGGATCAAGATCGCCCAGAAAAGCGAGGAGTTCCTCTTCGGTCTGTTTCATGGATTCGTACTTGCCAAAGGCAAGGGTCCCTTTAGTAATAAGGATCTCTGGATCGAGGCCTGTTTCCAATAGGTAATCAATACTCGTTTCACGCGCTTTACTACTCCAGGGATGAAAATTGTAAATCACCGCGCGCATGCCAAAATCTTTTTCGAGCATGTGAGCAATCGAAAGGGATTTGATGGCGTCATGACCTTCGACAATCGCCGTCTTTCCTTCCAGAGAAGCGCGCACTGCTTCAAATTCATCCCGGATGGCCGCATATTCCCGCGCCATCAGCGCTTTGGCTTCCCGTTCCATCCCTAAGTGTTTTGCCGCTCCTTCAATCCACTTTTCCGTTGCTGAAATGCCGTAGGGAAGAATGGTCGAATTTAAAGGGGTTCCGTAGGTTTCGAGCATCGCCATGCCGACCGCGTACCCGACGTCAAGACAAAGCGCACAGTTGACAGCGACCGAAGGAGCACGCTGCAATTCTTCCAGGGAACAATCCCCGGCAATGACCGCATTGACTTTGGCTCCCATGCCCTCAATAAGGCGCAGGAGTTCTTTGACGTCGGTATCCACTTCCGTGCGTTCCGGGCCCATTTTTCCGCCGACAATGTTGACGCTTTTGGCAAGAGAAGCCCGCTGTTCATCGGTCGGGGGCTTCATCAACTTAACAAGTTCGCGGAAAACAAGGTCAAAACCGCTCCGGTATTCTCCGGCAAAGCCTTCGCAGTGAATGGGGAGCATTTCTGCCTGAATTTCCGCGCGCATGGAATCCACCACGGCATCGACATTGTCTCCAATGATTCCCGCCGCACAACTCGTCGCCACAAAAATTGCATCGGGATGATACTTCGCTTCCACTTCACGCAACGCGACTTTCAATTCCCGATCTCCTCCGTAGACGACTCGGGTTTGGTCAATCGCTGTGCTGAGAACCGCTTCGTAAGGGGAACCGCTGTTGCGGCTATTGGTGAGTTTATAAGCCTGTTTAACGCCGAACGCACACCCCGAAGGACCGTGAGTGATCACGATCGAATTGCGGACACCGCTCAGAATTTTCATGGCTGTCCAAAACTTGCAGGGCCGCGTGTGACTACCCTGAAGATGCGTCTCAATTTTGCCTTCCTTGGCCAAACGGTAGAGTTCGCTGAGTTTTCCGTGAAAAACGACACTGTCAACGACAGAAGATTTTGTTTCAGACTGCTTTTCCGTCATAACGCAAACCTCACAAAAAAAAGGAAACCGTTGAATTTCACTAAAAACAAGGAGTAGAAATTCCATTTCAACGGTCTCCTTAAAAAAGGGCACTTCTAAAAATTGCTTTGCGGGAATGAAATCAAACGAGGTCGAGCCAGAGCAGGAATGAAAAGTGGTGAATACTAGTTGTATTCGCTACTTTGAATGACGAACTATGGCGAAGTACCGCAGTCGATCTCATAGAAAATGAATTTCTAGAGGTGCCCAAAGGACCAAATGTTAATGATCGCAATTACCAGACGTTCAGGAGCCACTCCTTTTCTTTTTTGTACTCCATGTCCGTAAAGAGCGCATTGGCAATCATTTCGCTGAGGAACGAGGCTCCTGCGTATCCCATAATTGGATGGCGATAGAGACCGGCTCTGTCAAACGTTGGGAAACCCACCCGAACCATGGGAATCTTATTGTCGATGGCAACCCAGCGACCTTTAGAATGTCCCATAATCAAATCGAGTTCTAT
>DBTP01000058.1 GCA_002307115.1 Fibrobacter sp. UBA1313
TTGCTACTGGTCGTATCGAACGTGGAATCATCCGTGTTAACGACAAGGTTGAACGCGTTGGTTTGGGTGATACCGCTGAATACGTTGTGACCGGTGTTGAAATGTTCCGTAAGCTTCTCGATGATGCCCAAGCGGGTGATAACGTCGGTTTGCTTTTACGCGGTGCAGAAAAGAAGGACATTGATCGCGGCCAAGTTTTGGCAGCTCCTAAGTCGATTACTCCTCATGCAAACTTTAAGGCCGAAATTTACGTTTTGAAGAAAGACGAAGGTGGCCGTCATACTCCGTTTATGAATGGGTACCGTCCTCAGTTCTATTTCCGTACTACCGATGTAACTGGTTCAATCCAGCTTCCAGAAGGTATTGAAATGGTGACTCCGGGTGATACCGTTACAATTACAGTGGAACTCATCGCTCCGATCGCTATGGACAAGCAACTTCGCTTCGCAATTCGCGAAGGTGGTCGCACCGTGGGCGCTGGCTCCGTTACCGAAATCATCAAGTAAGGAATTACCATGGCTGGTGAACGCATTCGTATTCGACTGAAATCCTTTGACCATCGTATGATCGATCGGTCAGCTCAGGATATCGTCAATACTGCAAAAAATACTGGGGCTCGCATTGCAGGTCCCATACCACTCCCGACCAAAATACAGAAGTACACGGTTCTTCGTTCTCCTCACGTTGATAAGACGTCTCGTGAACAATTTGAATCTCGTACCCACAAACGCTTGATTGACATCCTGGATGCCACCCCTCAGACTGTCGACTCTCTCATGAAGCTCGATCTGCCTGCAGGCGTTGAAGTCGAAATTAAGGTGTAATAACAATGAACGGTATTCTTGCAAAAAAGCTGGGAATGACCCAAGTGTTCACGGAGCAGGGCGAATGCGTCCCTGTGACAGTTCTCGAAGCTGGTCCGTGCGTGGTCGTTTGCCACAAAACTGAAGAGAAGGACGGCTATACCGCGATCCAAATCGGATTTGGCCTTAAAGATGAACGTCGCGCCAATAAGGCGGAGCTCGGTCACTTTAAAAAAGCGGGTCTTGAAGTTCGTGAGTATCTCGCAGAATTTGATGTTGCAGATCTCGAAGCTTGGCCAGTAGGCAAAGAATTCGGTGCAGCGGATTTTGCGGATGCTACCCTTGTGAATGTTTCTGGCATTTCTAAGGGTCACGGATTCTCTGGTACGGTCAAACGTCACCACTTCCATACAGGTCCTCGTGGCCATGGAACTCACAACATTCGTGAACCGGGTGGTTTGTCCGCTCATAGTTTTCCTGGCCGCGTTTTCAAAGGAAAGAAAATGGCGGGTCAGTATGGCAATAAGAAAGTTACCATCAAGAATCTTCAGGTAGTGAAGATTGATGGTGATCGCAATTTGATCTTTGTTCGCGGTGCTGTTCCAGGCCCGAAGAATGGAGTTATCGTGGTGAGGAAAGGCTAATGGCAAAGGCAAAGCTCTACGCCGCTAGCGGCGATTTTAAGAAAGATATCGAACTCCCTGTTTTGTTTGACACAGAGATCAACAAGGTTTGCATGTATTTGCACATCAAGGCGATTCTCAACAATCGTCGTCAGGGCACTGCTCAGACCAAGACAAAGTCTATGGTGAGTGGTGGTACCACAAAGCCTTGGAAGCAAAAGGGTACTGGTCGCGCTCGTTCTGGTCAGAATACTTCTCCTCTCTGGGTTCGCGGTAACAAGGCCCACGGTCCGAAGTCTCATGACTATTTTGAAAAGGTGAACAAGAAAGTGAAACGCATTGCGTTCCACTCTGCTCTCACCACTAAGGCCCAGGAAGGCAAGATTGTCGTGTTTGAAAAGCTCGCTTTTGAGGCTCCTAAGACTAAGGAATTCCTCGCTATCGTGCAAAAAGCTGGTCTCGAAGAACGTAATGCTCTCGTGCTAGTGGGTACAACCGATAAGAATCTTGTTCTCTCCTCTGCGAATGTTCCTTGGGTTCGTTGCGCTCGCGTTTGCGATGTGAACACCTATGATCTCGTTCGCGCAAATAACATTGTGATGTCCCAGGATGCCCTGGGTGAGCTCACTGGAGGTTCCAGGTGAAAGAGATTCACGAAATCCTAGTTGAACCCCATATTACGGAAAGCACTTCCAAAAATATGGTTGATGTTCGCACAGGCGTTCGCCAGTATGTCTTCAAGGTTGCAAAAACAGCAACTAAACCAGAAATTAAGAATGCTATCGAAACGCGTTTTAACGTGAAGGTTGATTCTGTTAATACGCTTATTAACCGTGGCAAGATGAAGCGCGTTCGTACAATTGCCGGCAAAAAGTCCAATTGGAAGAAGGCTTACATCAAGTTGCAGGCCGGCCACAAGATCGCCGAGTTTGAAGGAGTGTAATCATGGGTCTGAAGAGTTATAGACCACTTACCCCGACCCTGCGTTTCAAGCAACTGAACGATAGGAAGGACATTACCGCTGACAAGCCGTATAAGCCTCTTACTGAAGGTATTAAGCGCAGCTCTGGCCGTAACAATGGTGGCGAAATTACTTCTCGTCGTCGTGGCGGCGGTCATAAAAAGTTGTATCGCATTATTGATTTTAAGCGTAACCGTGCAGGTATTGCTTGCACTGTTGAAACCATTGAGTATGATCCGAATCGTACGGCTCGTATTGCTCTTGTGAAGTATGCAGATGGTAAGCGTCAGTATATCATCGCCCCAAATGAAATCAAGGTGGGTGATGTTCTTAATTCTGGTATTGGCGCTGAATTTCGTCCAGGCAATGCGTTGCCTCTTCGTGATATTCCACTGAATACTCCGATTCACAACATTGAGATGAAACCAGGTAAAGGTGCTCAGTTGGCTCGTTCCGCTGGTGCTTCTGCTGAATTGGTTGCAAAAGACGGAAAACTCTGCCAAGTTCGTTTACCGAGTGGTGAAGTTCGTTTCATTGCAGAAGAATGTCTTGCTGTTGTAGGTCAGGTTTCCAATATCGATCACATGAACGAAGTTTCTGGTTCTGCTGGTCGTTCCCGCTGGCTCGGCATTCGTCCATCTGTCCGCGGTGTAGTAATGAACCCAGTGGATCATCCGCTGGGCGGTGGTGAAGGCCGTACATCTGGTGGCCGCCATCCGTGCTCTCCTTGGGGTAAAAATTCCAAGGGTGCGAAAACTCGTAACAACAAGCGCACCGATAAGTACATCGTGCGTCGTCGTCAGAAGAGGGCCTAATTCATGTCGAGATCCCTTAAGAAAGGTGCGTTCGTGGATTCCCACGTGCTCAGCAAAGCCCAGGCAATGATTGGTGTAGAGAAGAAACAGGCCATCAAAACTTGGTCTCGTCGTTCTACAATTATTCCTGACATGGTCGGCTTGACCTTTTCCGTCTACAATGGAAAACAGTTCATCCCGGTATATGTGACCGAGAATATGGTCGGCCACAAGCTTGGAGAATTTTCTCCTACTCGCTTGTTCCGTGGTCACCGTAAGACTGAAACGGCCGGAGGAAAGAAATAATGAAAGCTGTCGCTAAAGTGAAGAACGTCCGTTATGGAGTTCGTAAACTTCGTCTGGTTACTGATCTCATGCGAGGCAAGTCGGTAGATGAAGCTTTCGCAATGCTCTCAATTCTTCGTAGCCGTAAGAAAGGCGCCGTCATTGTTGAATGCGCTCTCAAGTCTGCTGTTGCGAACTTCAAACAGAAGTCCCCTGCTGTGGTTGCAAGTGAAGAATTGAAAATACAATCCATTACCGCTGATGGTTCTACAATCATGAAACGCATTCGTCCTCGTTCACAGGGCCGTGCGTTTCGTATTGAAAAGCCAATGTCCCACTTGACCATTGTCGTTTCTAACGACACTGATAAGGAGTAAACCATGGGTCAGAAAACTCATCCGTATGGTCTTCGCCTTGGAATCATCAAGACTTGGCAGTCTAAGTGGTACGCTGAAGACAAATTTGCAGAACTTCTTTATGAAGATATCGTTCTTCGCCGCTATTTGATGAAACGTTTCGAACATGCTTCTCTGTCTAGGGTTGGTATCGAACGTACGGTAAAGAAAGTAAACGTAAATCTTTTTACTGCCCGTCCCGGTGTTGTTATCGGTAAAAAGGGTGAAGAACTGGAACGTCTCAAAGGCGAACTCCAATTCCTTACTGGTAAAGAAATTTACATCAGTGTTCATGAAATCAAACGTCCAGAAACAGATTCCAAGTTGGTAGCTGAAAATATCGCTCGTCAATTGGAGAAACGTGTTTCTTTCCGTCGCGCAATGAAACGTGCGATCCAGAGCGCAATGCGCATGGGTGTGGAAGGAATCAAGATTCAATGTGGTGGTCGTTTGGGTGGTGCAGAAATCGCTCGCGTTGAAAAGTATGCTGAAGGTCGTGTACCGCTTCATACACTCCGCGCTGATATCGATTATGCTACAGCAATCGCCAAGACTATGTATGGTTCCATTGGTATTAAGGTGTGGATAATGCATGGCGAAAAAATTGGCAAGGATGTCATGTCCGAAAATAAGAGAGAGAAGTAATCATGCTGAGTCCTAAAAGAACAAAACACCGCAAAGTGATGAAAGGCCGTATGAGTGGCTGCGCAACAAGTGGCAACACTGTGGCTTTTGGTGATTTCGGCCTACAGGCTCTCGAACGTTGCTGGCTTACAGCGCGTCAGATCGAAGCTGCTCGTATTGCTATGACCCGTAAAATTAAACGTGGTGGTCGCATTTGGATTCGTGTATTCCCAGACAAACCAATTACTCGCCATCCTGCGGAAGCTCGTATGGGTAAGGGTAAGGGAAGTGTTGAATTCTGGGCGGCCGTAGTCCTCCCGGGTCGTATACTTTTCGAAATGGGCGGCGTTGAACGTGAACTTGCAATGGAAGCTCTCCATGTTGCAGCACAGAAATTGCCGATTAAAGTAAAAATCATTGAGGCTTCGGAGATCTAATGAAAGCGCGAGAACTTAAGGAATTGAGTAACGAACAGCTTCAAGAAAAGCTCGCTCAGCTGAGTTTGGATCTGTTCAATAACCGGTTCATTGCGAAAACCGGCAGCCTGGAAAAACCCTCTGCGATGCGCAATACCCGTAAGGATATTGCACGTGTCAAAACCATCCTCACTGAAAGGGCCAAGGCGTAAGCCGGGCAGGAGCAGGAAATGGAAATGGAAAGAAACTCTCGCAAAGTTAGACAAGGTATCGTCTCATCTGATGCTATGGATAAGACGATTACGGTTGTGGTTGAGAACCGCAAACGTCATCCCATGTATAACAAGATTATGACTACTACAAAAAAGCTGAAGGCTCATGATGAAAAGAATGAAGCTGCTGAAGGCGATTTGGTAGAAATCATGGAAACCCGCCCTCTTTCTGCAACTAAACGTTGGCGTTTGGTGCGGATTGTGGAAAAGAAGAAATAATCTCTTTGGAGTAAGGCGAATATGATTCAAGAAGAAACAAGACTTGTTGTGGCCGACAATAGCGGTGCCAAGGAAGTCGCCTGCATCCGAGTTTTGGGTGGAACTAACCGTCGCTATGCAAGCATCGGTGATGTCATTAAGGTGGCAGTTAAAACTGCTATCCCCCAGAGCAAGGTAAAGAAAGGCTCTGTCGCAGATGCTGTTGTTGTCCGTACGCGCAAAGAAGTTGGTCGTAAGGATGGCACACTTATCCGTTTTTCGGATAATGCGGTGGTTCTCGTCACTAAGGATGGGGAACCGCGTGGAACACGTATTTTTGGGCCCGTAGCTCGTGAGCTACGTGAAAAGAAATACATGAAGATCATCTCTTTGGCCCCTGAGGTGCTCTAATGTCAAATATTAAGAAGAACGATAACGTTATGGTTATTGCCGGTGCCTCCAAAGGCAAGCCGGGTACCGTAGTTAGCGTGGATCCCAAGAAAGGTCGTGTGATCGTTTCTGGTGTCAACGTTCGCAAGCGTCATGAGAAGCCTAGTCGCACGAATCAGACTGGTGGGATTATTGAAAAAGAAATGCCCATTGCTATTTCGAACGTGATGCTTCTTGAAGGCAATGTTCCAGTTCGTACCCGTCGCACCCGTGAAGCTGGCAAAGCCAGTGTTCGCGTCAGTGTTAAGACTGGCAAGGCTCTGTGAGGATACCGATGAGCACAATGAAAAAAGAAATTTATCAGAAAACTGTGGTTCCGGCGCTTCAGCAACAATTTGGTTACAAGAATGTAATGCAAATCCCTCGCTTGCAGAAGATCGTCATCAACATGGGTGTTGGCGAAGCGGCTTCTAATCGCAAAGTTCTTGACGAAGCGGTAGAAATCCTTAGTGCTGTTACGGGTCAAAAACCTATTGTGACTAAGGCCTCGTTGGATATCTCCAATTTCAAACTCCGGAAAGGTATTGGTATCGGTGCTAAGGTCACTCTCCATGGTGATAACATGTGGGATTTCCTTTATCGATTCATCAATATTTCCCTCCCTCGCGTACGAGACTTTCGTGGCCTTCCGCGTCGTGGCTTTGATGGCCGTGGGAATTATACCCTTGGCATTAAAGAACAAACTATCTTTGTCGAAATTGACATTGAAAAGATTTCACAGACTCTCGGTATGGACATTTCCTTTGTGACTTCCGCAAAAACGGATGATGAAGGTCGTGCTCTTCTTGAAGGTCTTGGATTCCCATTCAGGAAGCAGGAAGTAAGGTAATACCATGGCAAGCAGAAGAATGATTGAAAAGTGCAAGCGCACCCCGAAGTATACAGTTCGTGGGTATAATCGCTGCAAGCGTTGCGGTAGGCCGCACGCCTTTATGCGCCGCTTTGGCCTGTGCCGTATTTGCTTCCGCGAAATGGCACTCGCTGGCGAAATTCCCGGTATCACTAAGTCGTCCTGGTAAGGAGTAGCAGAAATGGCAATGACAGATTCTATCGCCGATATGCTCACCCGCATCCGCAATGCAGTTGCAGCGAAGATGCCCGTGGTGGACATTCCTGCCAGCAATCAAAAGCGTGAAATTGCGCGTGTGCTGCAGGAAAAAGGTTTCATCAAGAAGTTCGTCGTGGTTGAAGATGGTAAACAGGGTATCCTGAAAGTCCTTCTTCGTTACACAGACGGAGTTCCTGCAATTCAAGGCATCCAGCGCGTTAGCCGCCCGGGTTTGCGTCACTATGTTGACACCGCAAAACTCCCTCGTGTGCGTAACGGACTCGGTTATGCTATTATCTCCACTTCTCAAGGAGTGATGACTGATCACGAAGCTCGCCAGCAAAAGGTGGGCGGTGAAGTCATCGCAAAGGTCTGGTGAGGTAACTATGTCTCGTATTGGAAAAGCTATTATAACGATCCCTGCCGGTGTTAAGCTGGTGATCAACGGTCAGAGCATTCAAGTGGAAGGCCCCCTCGGGAAGCTTGCTGCAGATGTTCATGAACTTATCAAGATTAAGCAAGAAGGAGCGACGCTCTCTTTTGAACGTCCTGACGACTTGAAGTTTTCTCGTGCCATTCACGGTACTACTCGCGCTCTCGTCGCGAATATGGTGGAAGGTGTAACGAAGGGTTTCCAGAAGAAATTGGAAATCGTAGGCGTTGGTTATCGTGTGGAACAGAAAGGTAAGGATCTTAATCTTGTCTTGGGTTTCTCTCATCCGGTAATCTTTACGGCCCCAGAAGGCGTGATTCTTACTGCTATCGACCCGCTCAAGATTGCGATCAAGGGTATTGATAAGCAGAAAGTGGGTCAGGCTGCTGCTGAGATTCGCAAGTATCGTCGTCCTGAACCATATAAGGGTAAGGGCATTAAGTACGAAGGTGAAATTGTCCGGCGCAAGCAGGGCAAGAAGACAGGTAAATAAGGTACGGTTATGACTGCTATTGCAAAAAAAAGAATTCAGTCTCGCATTGCGCGGCATGAGCGCGTTCGTAGGTCTGTCAAGGGTACCCCAGAACGTCCTCGTTTGACCGTTCGTCGCACTCTTGTCAATATGATCGCTCAGATTATTAATGACAAGGATAATAAGTCTTTGGTTCAGGTTTCTACCGCTTCTAAGGAATTCCAACAGAAGTTTGGTGAACTGACTAAAACAGAACAGAGCCGCAAGCTCGGATCTCTCATCGCCGACGCAGCCAAGTCCAAGGGTATTGATGCCGTGGTCTTTGATCGCGGTGGTTACATCTATCATGGCCGCGTCCAGGCCCTCGCTGAGGGTGCTCGTGAAAGCGGACTCCAATTCTAAGAGGTACACTTTGGAACGCGAAACTCAAGTTTCTGAATTCGAAGACAAGGTTGTTCACATCAATCGCTGTGCTAAAGTGGTGAAGGGTGGCCGTCGCTTCTCTTTCAGTGCTCTAGTCGTTGTTGGTAATAAAAAAGGTAAGATTGGGGTTGGACTCGGTAAGGCTAAGGAAGTTTCCGAAGCCATCCGCAAGGGTACCGAAGCTGCTCAACGCAGTCTCATCGAAGTTAATCTTCTCGATGGAACTATTCCCCATGATATCGAAGTGAAGTTTGGCGCTACGCGCATTCTTCTCATGCCTGCTGCTCCGGGTACTGGCGTTATCGCTGGTTCTGCTGCACGTGCCGTTCTCGAACTGGCCGGTGTACGCAATATCCTGACAAAGATCCATGGTTCTTCTAACCCAAGTACCGTGGTTCGCGCTTGCATTGAGGGTCTCACTTCCCAAAAGAACAAGAAAGACTGCGCTACCCTGCGCGGTATCAACGGCTGAGGCTAGTGAAATGAAAAAAGTTCGTATTACTCAAATGAAGGGTATTGTCCGAGTTCTCCCGGAGCAACGCGCTAATTTAGAGGCGCTCGGCTTGCGTGGAATCGGTAAGACTAAAGAACATGTGTTGACCCCGGTTATTCAGGGAATGCTCAACCGTGTTCGTCACATGGTTAAGGTCGAGGAGATCTAAGATGGAATTAAACACACTTAATCCCGGTAAGGCCTCTGTCACTAAAGGTCGCAAGCGTATCGGTCGTGGTCCTGGCTCTGGTTGGGGTACGACTGCTGGTCGTGGTCAGAAAGGTGCTGGAGCTCGTAAGAGCGCGAAGGCTGGCCGTGTTGGATTTGAAGGCGGCCAGATGCCTATCCATCGTCGTACACCAAAACGTGGATTCAAATCCCATTTTGTGCGCGATGTTCAGATTGTAAATCTTAAGGCTCTCTCGGCTTCTAGCGTTGTTGATTTTGACGCGAAAGTTCTTGCAGATCAAGGTTTGATTCGCTCTGTCGGAAAGCCCGTGAAAGTTCTTGGTTTTGGAATAATTAATAAGGCTATTAACCTGAAGGTCAATGCGATCAGTGAAAAGGCTAAGGCTGCGGTCTTAGCTGCTGGTGGCAAAGTCGAGATCGTCTAATGGAAGCATTTAAGAAAGCTATTGACGCTTTTGTCAACGCCTTCAAAATAGAAGACTTAAGGAAGAAGTTGCTCTTCACCTTAGGGATTCTTATCATCTATCGAGTTGGTGCTCATATCACAATTCCAGGTGTGGATGCTCCTGTTTTGGCTCAATACTTCCAGAACAGTAATAATGTGTTTGGCTTGTATGATTCCTTTACGGGTGGAGCCTTTGCTAAGGCGACTATCTTTGCTTTGGGTATCATGCCATATATCACAGCAAGTATCATCATTCAGTTGATGGGATCTGTGATTCCGGCCATTCAAATGCTTCAGAAGGAAGGTCAGGAAGGGCGTGCAAAGTTAAATCAATACACACGCTACTTTACAGTTATTATTGCAGCCCTTCAAGGCTGGGGTGTTTCTGTATGGCTTTCTTCGCTTAAAGTTTCCACCGCTTCCGGTGCTGGTCTTTCTGTGCTTACTGATGGTTTTTCGTCAGGAGTTGGAAATATTGGTTTCCGGTTACTTGCTACGCTTACCTTCACTGCAGGCACAGTTTTTGTGATGTACCTGGGTGAACAAATCACCTCTCGGGGTGTGGGTAATGGTATCTCTCTGATTATTTTTGCTGGTATCGTTGGAGCTCTTCCAAGAGCATTCACTCGCGAACTGGAAATGTTGACCGAAGGTATTCAACCCCTTGCCATTGAGATTTTTATCTTGGCGATGGTGATTGTTATTATCGGATTCATTGTTTTCGTGGAGCAAGCGAATCGACGCATTCCGTTGCAGAGTCCTCGCCGTGTGGTGGGCCGTAAAGTGATGGGTGGTCAGGCTAGCTATTTGCCGTTCAAGGTGAATACTGCTGGTGTGATTCCTGTGATTTTCGCGTCTTCCATTATGTTTGTGCCTGCAATTGTTGCTTCGTGGATGCCGAATGTGAGCTGGGCTCAGTCGTTTGCTGGTGCGTTTATGCCGGGACATATCACCTATAGCGTGATATTTGCCACTCTGATTATTTTCTTCACGTATTTTTACACAGCAATTCAGTATAACCCCAATGATATTGCTGATAATTTGAAAAAGTCAGGTGGATTTATTCCGGGCATTCGTCCAGGTAAAAAGACCGCTGAATATATTGATCACATCTTGACTCGCATTTCACTTCCAGGATCTATTTTCTTGGCTGTGATTAGCGTAGGACCTCTTCATTTGAAAGACGCATTGAATATGTCTTTCTATATTGGGGGCACCTCGGTCTTGATCGTGGTAGGTGTTGCTTTGGATACGCTTCGTCAACTCGAAGCCCAATTGCATACCAAGAATTATGAAGGTTTCCTGAAACACGGCCGCATTCGCGGCAGGACGGCGTCCTAGTGGCTAAAGAAGAAGGCATTCAAGTAGAAGGCGTTGTGCTTGAGGCACTCCCAAACGCATTCTTTCGTGTAGGCCTCGAAAATGGTCACGAGATTCTCGCTCACGTTTCAGGAAAAATGCGCAGGCATTTTATTAGAATCCTGCCCGATGACAAAGTGTTGGTTGAGATTTCTCCCTACGATTTATCGCGGGGTCGAATCACTTATCGTTACAAGTAATAGGGATAAAGAAGGTTGAACCTATGAAAATCAAAGCCTCCATCAAACCCAGATGCGAAAATTGCAAGATTATCCGTCGTAAGGGTATTTTGCGTATCATCTGTTCGAAGAACCCCCGCCACAAGCAGAAACAGGGATAGGAGATTTCATGGCACGTATTGCTGGTGTCGATTTGCCGAAAAACAAGACCGCTGAATACGGTTTGACGGCTATCTATGGTGTTGGTTTATTCACTGCTCGTAAAGTTTGTACCCAGCTGGGTATTGATCTTAACAGGAAGTGTGATGACCTCACTGAAGAAGAACAAGGTAAAATTCGTCATCTTCTCGAAGGCGAATATTCTGTAGAAGGGCAACTTCGTGCAGAAGTTACCCTTAACATCAAACGTTTGCAAGATATTGGATGCTATCGCGGCTCTCGCCATCGTAAAGGCTTGCCTGTACGCGGTCAGCGTTCTCGTACCAATGCTCGCACTCGCAAAGGCCCCAAGAAAACTGTGGCTAACAAGAAGAAGTAAGGAGACGGTTCGTGGCTGACGAAGAAATCAAAGAAACCCCGGCTGCTGCTGAAGCTGTTGCCGAGGACGTTAAAGTTAAGAAAAGCAAGAAGCGTATTGATGTGCAAGGTATTGCTTGCGTCAATGCTTCTTTTAACAACACCATTGTGTCGATCACCGATGCTCGCGGAAACGTAGTAGCATGGGGTTCGCCAGGAAACTCTGGCTTTAAGGGCTCTCGTAAGAGTACCCCGTTTGCCGCTCAGCTCGCCTCAGAAACAGCTGCTCGCAAAGCTTTTGATCTTGGCATGCGCAAGGTTGATGTACGTGTTAAGGGTGCTGGCGGTGGTCGTGAGTCCGCTGTTCGTGCGCTTAAAAACGCTGGTATTGAAGTGTTGACAATTCGTGATGTGACGGGAATCCCTCACAACGGATGTCGTCCTAAGAAGAAGAGAAGAATCTAATTCTAAAGGGGAAACGCCAATGATGTGGAAATCTCTCCAAATGCCGCGCAGTTTTCAGAAAGTGGAAACTGGCGAAGATGGGCGCTACGCAAAGTTTGTCGTAGAAGCTCTTGAACGTGGATGGGGTATTACTTTGGGTAATGCTTTGCGCCGTACCCTTCTCTCTTCCTTACAAGGGGCAGCGATTGTCTCTGTAAGAATTGATAAGGTTGAGAAGGAATTTACCTCGATTCCTGGAGTTAAGGAAGATGTCACTGACATCATTCTGAACCTCAAGAACATTCGGGTAAAGCTTCTTTCGGATCATGATGAGACATTACGTCTTGACATGTCCGGTGATGGCAAAATTACAGCCGCGAACATCGAGGAGAATCCCAACGTGGTGATTCTGACCCCAGATGTCCATGTTGCAACCCTTAATGGGAATGCGTCTTTGAGCATGGAGATGAAAGTCTCTTCCGGCCGTGGTTATGTGACTTCGGACGAACTTAAAGATCCAGAGGCTCCGATAGGCGAGATTGCTATGGATGCGAACTTCAACCCCGTGTTGAAGGTTGCCATGCATATTAGCGATACGCGTGTTGGTCAGCGTACTGATTTTAACAGGCTGGAACTTGAAGTTACTACTGACGGTTCGATTGATCCAGAAGATGCTCTCGCCTACGCGGCAAAGCTTTTGGTAGATCACTTGGATGCATTTATTAACTTCGAAGGTGACCTTGAGTCTCCTGAAGAGTTAGTGCAGGATGAAGAACGTCAGCGAGTCGCCAATCTTCTTCGTATGCGCGTTGATGAACTGGAACTTTCAGTTCGTTCTAGTAACTGTCTCCGTATGGCTAATATCCATACGATCGCAGAACTTGTGCGCAATAAAGAAAATGATATGCTTAAATACAAGAACTTCGGTAGGAAGTCCTTAGTAGAACTTAACGAGGTGTTGACTTCGATGGGTCTCGGCTTCGGGATTAACGTCGACGATTACCTGAAGGATTAATAGAAAATGAGACACGGTGTAAAGAATAAGAAATTGGGTGTGAACGCCGAACACAAGCGTGCCATTCTCCGTAGCCTCGCGACTTCTATCTTGGAGAAGGGCTTGGCAACTGAACAGGTTGATCGTAGTGTGCGTACCACGCTTCTCAAGGCTCGCCTTGCACGTTGCGCTGTAGATCGTTTGATCACATATGCTAAAAAGGGTGATCTTTCTGCACGTCGTGAAGCGGCTCGTTTTGTTCGTGACCCAAAGGTTCTTCAAGGGCTTTTCGATGTCATTGGACCACGTTATGCTTCTCGCAATGGCGGTTATACTCGCGTGTTGAAACTTGGCCCGAATCGTCCAGGTGATGCCGCAGAAATGGCTTTGATTTCTCTTGTAGAAGATGAAGTCGCTGCAAAAACAAAGTCTGAGCCTGCTGTTAAGAAGAGTGCTGTGAAACCGATTGATATGGTTGAAGGTGCTACGAAGGCTGCTGAATAGATTCTGTTTGTTATTTCAAAAAAAACCCAACTACTCAGTTGGGCTTTTTTTGTATCTTCCTAGCACGGGATAAGGATTTTTATGGCTTCTGTCAAGAATATTAGTTTGTTTCTATTGAGTTTCTTCTCCGCCCTATTGTGGGCAGGAGAAAATAGTAATATGAATTCGTTGAGTAGCACTCTTTCGCTATCGGCGAACGGAACGCTTCAGAGAAGCTCTGCTGTGATGACCCCGTCGTATAGTGAGGGGATGGTGGATTCCACTTATTTACTGGGTCCTGGAGATTTTCTGGATATTATGCTGGAGGAGACTTACCTTTCTGTGCAGGTCTATCCAGATGGTTCTGTGGCAATTGATGAATGCGGTGTAGTCGACGTAGGTGGGAAAACCCTATCAGAAGCGAGAGCCGAAATACTGAAAGTGGTGGCAAAACGCTATAATCCTCAATACTGTTTTGTCCAGCTGGCCCAGTTGAAAAAGTTTCGTGTGAATATCATGGGAGCTGTAAATATTGTGGGTCAGATGATGGTGGAGCCTCAGACACGATTGAGTTTGTTGTTGCGTTTGGTTGGAGGAACATTGGCTTCTGGTGATAATGCAGATGTGCGAGTGATTCGGCATGGCGATACCATTCATGTGAACTGTACGAACGTATTTGATAATGGTGATTTTGAAAATGACTTAATGCTGCAGCAGGGCGATCAGATCTTTGTGCCGTTTTTGAATTTGGAAGATGCGGTCACGGTGATTTTCCCTGGTTACCGCGGGGCGATACCCTACAAAAAAGATCGTACTGTGGAAGAATATTTCAAAATGGCTGGTGGAGCACGAATTCATAATTTCGGCTACCAGTCTATCATGATTCGTAATACGGACAAAACCTCTGAAACTATTTCGGTAAGCGATAAATCCACGAAAACGGTCTCGCCGAGAGCGGAAATAGAGTTTTCTTTGAAGTCTCTGGTGGTTTATGTGGGCGGTTCTGTTACTGGAGTGGGACGGCTGAATTATGAGCCGTCTTGGCATGCTCTTGATTACATTGCGGCTGCTGGGGTGACGCCAGTAACTGGTTCTTGGAGCCAAGTTCATGTGACTCGAGGCAATCGGGAAACTTTAAGTGTCAATGTGACAGAAGATGTTATTTTACCAGGAGATTTTATTGAAATTCCTAAAAGTAACTATGAAAATTTCAAAGATTTTACTCTGTTTGTAGCCTCACTTCTTACCGTGCTCTCTTCCGCATTCATTATCTACGTTAACTATAAGTAGTTCCTTATGACGACACCTGATTCTCCGAGCTTGACTGAGTCCCTTTTGCGAATTCTTAATAACAATCTGAAACACATAAAGTTATGTGTGGCGATTGTGCTTATCCCGACGCTGATTGCTTTTGTAGCGGTGATGATGATTAAACCGACATATTCTGCAACTGCCATTGTGACACCGCCAGCATCCACTAGTGCTATGGGAAGCTTAAGCAGTATGCTCGGCGGGAATGGGTCTTCTTATGCTTCATTGCTTGGCTTGTCATCTGGTTCTAATGATGCCGATGCGATCTGGACTTTTTTCAATTCATGGGAATTACACGATCAGGTGATTACCAAATTTAATTTGGCGGAGCACTATGAGTTTAAGGGAAAATACCATGCCGATTTGTTAAAGGAATTTCGCCGGAATTTTTCATTGACGCTCACCAAAGAAGATATGCTTGAAGTTACCATTGAAGATGAGGATTATAAACTTGCGGCACAAATGGTTCAATTTATGCTCGTACAAGCAGATTCCATGTACAATGCATTTAAAACGGCTCAGGCTCGCCAATCAAGAGAATACTTTGAAGGTAGAATCAACAAATGCCTTGTAACTCTGGATTCATTGGAAGATGATTTCGTGAATTTTCAGGTAAAAAATAATTTTTATGACCCTTCAATACAGATGGAGTCAACAATTAAGTATTTGGGAGAACAAGAAGCTCAGCGTGAGGCGGTGGATGTCGAATTGAATTATGAACGCATGAATAGAGGTGTGGATTCAAAAAAATATGAAGAACTTCAGAAACGTTATCGGAGTTTGGATGCCTCGCTGTCTCGGACACTCAGTGGAAAACGTGAATCTTTAGGTTTGATTGCACTGAAAAAATCACCCGCTTTGGGTGCAGAATACCTGCGGAAAGAAAGCGAAATCAAAGTTCAGGAAACGATGTATAAAATGCTCCGCCAGCAGAGCGAACAGTTATTGTTAGAAGAAGCAAAAATTCTTAAGAATTTGCATGTCCTAGAAGCTCCATGGGAGAATGATAAAAAAGTGGCACCTCGTCGTGGTGTGATTTTGATGTTTGCTTGTTTCGTGTCGTTCCTTCTTGCCACTTTAATTTGCAATATGATTGCGTATTTGGAAGAGGAAAAAAAACGCGGTTCTGCTGTTGCTAAAGAATGGGTGCGTTTTTGTCAGTTTTTTCATCGGAAAAAACCTTAGGAAACGCAAATGATTTCTTGGATTTTTGAATATCCAGAATCAACCATTTTATTCTCGGTGGCTGTTGTCTGCCTGATATTATTTCTGTGGATGAAACGGGATTTTTTTAGCCCGGCAAATATTTATTGCTTTTCACAAGTGATGATGGTGGGCGTTGCTTATCTTAAGCTGAATCCGGCTATGACAGACTTTAAGCTGATCACTTGGTTATTTTGGATCGGTGGAATGTTTGCTTTTCTTACCGGATGTTGGCTTGTCAATTTGATTTGGATATCAAAGGTGGCGCCAGAAATCAAATACCCGTTGGTACTTCATCAGGATTATAATTGGAGAATTCATTTCTTTTTGAGTATGGCCGCTTTTGGTTTTTTCCTTATAGGTGTTTTTGCCATTATTTCCATTGCTGGAAATTTAATCCTTTTTACAGAATCTCCTGGTGCCTGGATGGGAAAAAATCCTCAGGTGGGGAGTTATGCTAATTATTTTTGTAGCAGTCCGATGGTGGTTGGATTGTTTGGAGTTGCTTCTTTTAAGTCCTTTAATCCGTTGCGCGGTTATCGTATCGCATCACGCATTATGGCTTTGGTTACGATTGGTTTAAGCTTTATGGCGTTTCCAAACCGAGGAACCACCTTTGTTTGTGTCGGCATTTTGTTGGTATTATATAATTATTTGCACAAAAAACTTTCTTTTGCACTCATTGGAGTGATGGCTAGTCTTCTTTTAGTGGCATTTATTGGTATTGCGCTATTACGGGGGCAGTATGGGAATGATTCTGTGGATGGTCTTGTTTTGGATGCTGCGATAGATCTTCCTTACAAGTATGTGGCGAACAATTATTGGAATTTTGATTATGCGCTCAATCCTCCTTCCGATCGGGAAACCCATCCGTGGACTTATGGTGTAGACACATTTTTTGGCATTCTCTATTTTGTTCATGTAGGGCCTGCCCTTCGGGAGAGCAATGGCTGGGATACCGGTTATAATGAGAGTGTAGAAAAAGTTAATGGGCTGAATACGGTTAGTTATTTGTGGGATGCATACAAAGATTTTCGAGTTCCCGGCATTTTTCTGGTTCCACTGTTCTTTGGTATTGTTTTTACCTTTATATACAGAAGACTTGCGGTTTTGAAATCACCCAAAGAACTTCTATTCCATTCTATGTTTGTTTTTTGGATTCTGATGTGGAGTTTTACTACAGGATATAAACAACCAATGTATTGGGTCTGGATGGCCTTCTTTTATTTGGTGCCCACATTATGCCAACGAAAATCGTTACCAGACGAGTCTTCTCTTACTGAGAAAAAATCCGAACAGAAAGAGAGTGATGCAAAGGTCGCCACTCAGAGTCCATAACGGAATAAGACGAAAGTTATCGGTTTGGGATAGCATTCCAAACAGTATTACAATGTTAAGCATCCCACATCCAGACACAATAGCAACATAGGTCCAGATTTTTTTTTGCTTGAGTAGCGAAGAAATCATCGACATTCTTGCTGCCTGAAATATCAATGACAATGTCAGAAGTTGGAGACAGAATGCGCTTGTGTCCAAGAGAGAATCTGTCCACAAGACTGCAAAAAAGAACAAGTGAAGTATAAATTTGGGGAATAGTAAAAGAGGGCTACACACTAGAGTGATAAAAAGTGTGAAGAAAAGAATTTCACGGGTATGTAATTGAGATTCGCGGCTTTCGTGTTGCGAAATAAGTGTTGATGATATAAAGTAAACCATAAACCCGGAAGCAAGAACAATAAGTTTGTGACTAAAATTATAAGCGCCCAGAAAATCAGGGGGGGCAAAAATATCGGCAGCATACAAACCGACGGGAAGATAGGCAAAACTGGCAAGGCTCGCTAGTGCAAAAGGAAAGGCCTTATTTAAGATAAGTTTGACAAAGAGCAAACTCCGTTTTGTGAACATAAAAATACGTTTAGAAAAAGCAGAGCGAACGCCAAAACCCCATGCCGGAAGTGCTGCGAGTACCATAGCGAGAGCAATAAATTCAATACGCTGTAATTGAAGATAGAGAAGCGCAAAGCTCATAATACAGGTGTAGGAAATGGTATGAAGTATTTTAGACGCAAGAAAACGTTTCCAAAATTTACCACAGAGAAAATACCAGTCAAAAAAGGCATGCTGAAAAATCAGACCAATGGCAAGAATCAATTCACCATAGAACGCAGGGTGATGTCTGCGAATGGTGAATGCGAATAGGCACATCAAAAGCATGGCTGCAAAAGCTAAAAGGAATCGTAATTGAAATACTTGAGCAAGAAGCCGACCTCGACTTGCTCTTTGTCCGAAAAAAGCAAGAATCAGAGTGGCAGTACCAAAATCAGCGAGAGCACAAAAAATGAGATAATCACTTTGAAGAATTCCCAGATAGCCAAAATGAATAGCTCCGAGGTTACGTGCCATGAAATTATTGATAAAAAATGTGGCGCACTGAATGAGAAAATTCACCGCAGAGATGAAAATCCCAATATGAATATTTTTGCGCAAATTTGACACATAGGCAAAATAGCTGTTTTTATACGCAAAAAGAAAAGCGATAAAAAAATGAAGCCTCTTTTTTGATGGGGATTCCAAAACAAAATAGATGAGACATAAATATAGGCTGCTGTTTTTAGTTTTTATATATTTCAAAATATGGGTAAATTGCAAGGCCAGAGTTCTTTTTTTGTTGCGGGTCCACCAGCGGTTCCAGGCGAGGCTCATGAACCGATCATTCGTTTTATACTGAAAGAAATACAGGGAAATACGGTTTTGGATATTGGTGGCGGACAAGGGGCTTATGCTTTAGAACTCCGCAAGGCTGGTTATCGGCCTGTGGTCGTTGATGTGGATAAGAGCGCCTTGGCTGTGGCCGCTCAGAATGGATTAGAAGTTCGTGCCGTGACTCCTGATGAAGCACTTGGCGAAAATGTTGCCGATACGGTGATTCTCATTGAAGTGTTGGAACATGTGGTGGATCCGTCTCTTTTCTTGCAGTCGGCAATAAGGGCTGCAAAAAAACGCGTAATTTTTACGCTCCCTTGCACGGATAATTTTGTCCAGCTCTTTCAGATGGGCCTTTCCTATGCTCATATAGCGGTTTCGGATCATTTGCACCATTTTTCGGAGAATGAGCTGAAATCTTTACTTGCCCAGTTATCATGCGAATATCGTTTGGAAAAAGGGGACTTTTTATTTCCCCATGCTTCTATGTTTCCCTTAAGTAATTCAATGCGATGGCCTCTGTTAGGTAAGCTTTGTATGCTCCCTTTGCGCGTTTTGAACCGTTTGGGAGGGGTTCAAAAATCGATTCCTTCTCGGTTTTATGGGGTGATTGATGTGACAGAGTAAGCCCTAAAATCAATTAATTGATAAATTATGCAGAGAAAGTAAAAAAGGGTCGATGAGTTGGGCCTTTTTTTGTATTTTTGGGCTTCGAATAAGCGAGAGTGGCGGAATTGGCAGACGCACCAGACTTAGGATCTGGCGCCTTTGGCGTGAGGGTTCGACTCCCTCCCCTCGCATCATCGAAAGATGTAACAGTTTTTTATTACGGAGATTTCATGACCGTTTCCATTAAAGAAACAAGCGCTACCGTCCGCACATTAGACGTGACATTGCCTCAGGATTCCCTTACGGTTCCTTTTGAAAAGAAGCTTTCCAAGTACAGGAAAGAAGTCACCATTAAAGGGTTTCGCCCTGGTCAAGTGCCGAAGGCGATGATTCTTGCGCGTTTTGGTGATATGATCCGCCAGGAGGCGATCGATGAGGTATTGAACCAGACGATCACGGAAGAATTGAAAAAAGCGAATATCAACCCCGTCACCCGATTGAAGATTGAAAACTTCAAGGATGATAAGGAACATGATATCACTTTTACGGCGATCGCGGAAGTGGATCCTGACATCGATATTCAGGGTTATGAATCCTTGGGTATTACCGTGCCGGATACGATGATTGATGGTGCTGAAGTGGATTCCGAAATTAAGCGTATGATGCAAATGTGGTCCAAGGACGCGTCTGTGGATCGTGCGGCAGCGAAGGGCGATGTCGTCGTTGGCAATTACGTTGACGTGATTATCGATGGTGAAAAGAAAGAGATGCCGGAAGAACGTGAATTCCGTTCTTTGCTCGGTGAATCGGCGTCCCCAGGATTTGATGAAGGTCTCATGGGTGCAAAGAAGGGTGACAATAAGGTCATTGACTTTGTGTACCCAGCGGATCATAAGGACGAAGCCTATCGTGGTAAAAAAGCTGAATTCAAGGTGGAAGTCACCGATATCCGTGAAATTGTGCCCCCAACCATGGATGAAGGTTTCTTTGAACAAGTGGGCGTGAAAGATGAGGCTGAACTCCGCACAAATATTCAGGAAAGTATTGCCAGTAACAAGAAGCAGACGGTCAGGAATAAGGCGGTCAATGAAGCGATTGATAAGTTGATCGAAATGAATCCGTTTGACGTTCCTCATGGGCGTGTTATTGATCTTATCAAGTACAGCCTCAAGCAGCATGCGGAAAATAAAGAGGAAGAAATAGAACCCACCGAGGAACAACTCAAAACATTAAGTCCGGAAGCCGTTCACGAGATTAAGAAACATCGCATTTTGGACTTTATTGCCAATAAAGAAAAGTTGAAAGCAAGTCAGGCGATGGTGGATGCTCGTTTGCATGAAATGGCATTTTCCTATCATGTTGATTTTGAATCTTTGAAGGGCCACTTCCGTCAGACGGGCCGCATTGTAAGCCTTCGCGAAGAACTTCGCATTGAGGCCGCTGCGGACTTTATCGTGGGCATTCGTCCAGTAACAGAAGAAGTTAAGTAGTAAAAGGGAGGCTCGCTGTGGTAATCCCAACCATTATTGAAAATACAGGCCGTGGTGAACGCGCTTATGACATCTATTCCCGGTTGCTCAAAGAACGCATTATTTTCCTGGGCACACCGATTAATGATGAAGTGGCGAACAACGTCATGGCACAGTTGATTTTTTTGGAATATGAAAATCCTGAGAAGGATATTACTGTGTATATCAATAGTCCCGGTGGGTATGTTTCTGCGGGGCTTGCCATTTACGACACCATGCAACATATTCGCCCGAGTATTGCAACGATCTGCATTGGTAATAGCATTTCTATGGCCGCCATATTACTTGCTGCGGGCACCAAAGGGAAACGTTATGCGCTTCCTCATTCCCGCATCATGCTTCACCAACCCTCGGGTGCTGCGACTGGCCAATCCACGGATATTCAGATTCATGCGAAGGAAATTATTAAAACGCGCGAGACGCTTACTGAAATTATCGCGAAACATTCTGGCCGCGATATTAATGAAGTGCGTACTAAAACAGACCGCGACTTTTATATGAGCCCGGAAGAAGCGTTAGAATTCGGCGTGATTGATGAAATTTTCAATCCTCATAAACAAGAGGGCGTTTGATGTATAAAGGCGGCAAGAATCATCCTCAGATCGCTTGTAGCTTTTGCGGTAAACCTGCAGAACAGGTCGCAAAGTTGATTACCGGAGCAGGAGTGCACATTTGTAATGAATGTGTTTCCATGTGTTATAATCTGATGGTGGAAGAACTTGCAAAAGATGCTGCGAAGACAAGTGTAGCATCACCGGAAACGACCAAGCCGTTGCCACCCCCAACGGCAATTAAAGCGAATTTGGATCAATACGTTATTGGACAAGATGATGCGAAAACGGCGTTATCTGTTGCCGTGTACAATCACTACAAACGCTTGCGTTATAAAGACGCCAACAAGAAAAATGGCAATGATGTAGAAGTGGAAAAATCCAACTTGCTTTTGGTAGGTCCCACAGGTTCTGGAAAAACATTGCTTGCTCAAACTCTTGCTCGATTCCTTGATGTTCCTTTTTCTATTGCGGATGCAACGGTCTTGACTGAAGCGGGTTATGTTGGCGAAGATGTGGAAAACATTCTCGTTCGTTTGTTGCAAGCTTCCGACTACAATGTTGAACGCGCAGAACATGGTATCATCTTTGTGGATGAGATCGATAAGATTGCAAGAAAAACGGCAAATCCTTCGATTACGCGTGATGTTTCGGGTGAAGGTGTGCAACAAGGGCTTCTTAAGATCCTTGAAGGAACCGTCGCTGCCGTGCCCCCGAAGGGCGGTCGCAAACATCCAGAACAGAATTTGGTGCATATCAATACGCGTGATATCCTGTTTATTTGTGGTGGTGCCTTTGAATCGTTGGATAAGATTATCGCTCACCGTGTGAATAAGGGTGGAATGGGTTTTGGCGCTGATATCAGAAGTGAAAGAGATACGACTTTAGGGACTCTTTTTAAACAGTTGGAACCAGATGATCTTATTCATTTTGGCTTGATCCCGGAATTGGTAGGTCGTTTGCCGGTGGCTGTGGCGTTGGATGAGCTAGATGAACCCACGCTTTTCAAAATTTTGACAGAGCCCAAGAACGCTCTTGTGAAGCAGTTTAAAAAGTTATTTGAGATGGATGGGATTACATTGGAATTCTCCGATGATGCTCTCACTGAAGTGGTTTCTGAAGCGATGGTTCGTAAAACAGGGGCTCGCGGGCTTCGTTCTGTGCTTGAAAAAGCTTTGCAAAAGGCTATGTTTGAACTCCCCGGTACAGGAACGAAGAAGTTAGTGCTCACGGGAGAAATGGTTCGAAAGGGCATTTATTCCGCAGAAAAAGCAAAAAAAGCGGATTCGCATACGGTCGATAAGAAAAACGTTGCTTAAGGTTTTATTCCTGTGAAAAAAAAGATGACTCAGAAGAAGGGCGAGACTTTCGTTAATGCGTTGACGTTGGATCTTTCTCATCCGGTTCCATTGGTGCCATTACGCGATACGTTGGTGGTTCCAGGTTCTTCTACACGGATTCTGGTTGGCCGAGAAGTTTCGGTGAGAGCATTAGATGCGGCTCGTGAAGCGGATGGTTTTGTTCTGCTTTTATTGCAACGGGATTCCAATACGGAAGCTGTGAAGGCAGAAGATTTGAGCCGTGTGGGTGTTTTGGCGCGGATTCAAACCGTGACCCCGTTACCCAATGGTTATTTGAAAGTTTTGGTAGAGGGTATACTTGCTGTCGACATTTTGGATATTACCCTCTCGACTTATTTCTCCGCACTTGTTTCCCCCAGAGACTTCCATTATGGAAATACGGCACAGGATAAAGAGTTAGCAGAGGAAAGTATTCGATTGTTTAGTCGTTATGCAGAGATTCAGGATGTTCCCCCGGATTTGATTGAAACGTTGCGTACAACAGAAGCGCCGCTTCAAGTATTTATGGGGATGATCCCATTCATGCGTCTTGCACCTACAGAAAAACAAGGCCTTTTAGAACAAGATTCGATAGCGACTTTGGGTAATTTGGTCAATTCACTTTTGCAGACGGCCATTGATACTGAACACGTTTCTCAACGCATTCGTCAAGATGTTCAGCATAAAATGCAACAATCCCAAAAAGAATGGCTTATCAATGAGCAAATTCGGATGTTGCAGGAAGAAATTTCGGGTGGGGAAACGGGAACGAACGAACTCACTACTTTAGTCAATAAAATTAAAGCCAAACGATTCTCTCCGGTGATTCAAGAAAAACTGGACGAAGAGCTAGAGCGCATGAAATTCATGCACCCGACAAGCCCTGAGTATGCGGTCGTTCGAAATTATTTGGATTGGTTCATTGCTTTCCCCTATGGGGAATATACGGAAACGTCTTTGAATCTGAAAAAGGTCAAGGCGGATCTCGATAAGAAACATTTTGGTTTGGAAAAAGTCAAAGACCGCGTCTTGGAATACGTGGCCGTTTTGAAATTGACGGGATCTGAAAAGCACGCCCCAATTCTATGTCTCGTGGGTCCTCCAGGTGTTGGAAAGACGACCCTTGCCACGTCTATTGCGGAATCTATTGGCCGTAACTTTGTGCGCATCACCTTGGGTGGTGTCCGTGATGAGGCCGAAATTAGAGGTCATCGTCGTACTTACATTGGTTCTATGCCCGGTCGTTTTATTCAGGCGTTGCGCCGTGCGAAATGCATGAACCCTGTCGTTCTTTTAGATGAGATTGACAAGATGGCAAGTGATTTCCGTGGGGATCCTGCGAGTGCGATGCTTGAGGTTTTAGATCCGGAATTGAATCATGATTTTGCGGACCACTTTATGGAAGTGGGTTTGGACTTGTCTCGGGTTCTCTTTATCGCGACTGCCAATGCCGAGGATGAAATTCCAGCTGCTTTGCATGACCGATTGGAAGTGGTTCGCTTGCCTGGCTATTATGTCCACGAAAAGCAAAGTATTGCGAAACAATATCTGTTACCTAAGGTTTGTGAACGTTGCGGGCTTGTGAATGGGAAAGATATTGTTATTGATGACGTTTGTGTTCACAAAATAATTCGTGAATACACTCGTGAAGCGGGCGTTCGCGAATTGGAACGACTTTTAGAAACGATTGTTCGCAAGCGCGCTAAGGAAGTGGTTCTCGGGAAAAAACTTAAAGCAGAGCTTACCGAAAAAGATATTTCTCATTATTTGGGTGTTCCGCGTTTTTTGGAAAATCGATTGCCGAAACCGGGGCGCCCTGGTTTGGTGACTGGCCTTGCCTGGACCTCTGTGGGTGGCGAAATACTTTCTTTGGAATGCACATTGTTGAGTGGTCGTGGTCATTTACAACTCACGGGGAAACTCGGTGATGTGATGAAAGAATCGGCCCAGATTGCTTTGAGCCTTGTGCGTGAACGCTTGCAAAAGTTTGGAATCGATCCTGCCATTGTGCGCAAAACGGACATTCATATTCATGTGCCAGAAGGTGCTGTGCCTAAAGATGGGCCTTCTGCAGGGATTGGCCTTACGCTCGCTCTGCTTTCTGCATTTACGCGGATTCCGGTGTCCCCAGATATTGCGTTCACGGGTGAAGTGAGTCTCACGGGCGAACTCCATGCCATTGGTGGCCTCAATGAAAAAGCACTTGCCGCATTAGACGCTGGCGTTAAGACCCTTTTTCTGCCTCAAGAAAATGCGAAAGACGTTGTTGAACTTCCGAGTCTCGTACAAAAAGGGCTCAAAATACATCTTAAATCACACATTGATGACGTCATTCGGGAGCTTTTTAAGAGTCCTTCTCTTAAGAAGATCAGTTCCGAAAAAACGTAAGGAACTTTTATATGCCTGAACTTTCCTTGGAAGCATTGGAAAAAAGGCGTGAAGCTCTGGAAACGAGAATTATACTCGCTTGCAAGGCGTGCCAGCGACCGCGCGAAAGTGTAACGCTTATTTGGGTAAGCAAATTTCACCCCATAACATCGGTGGAAAATGCGATTCAGCTCGGGGCAAAAGAATTCGGTGAAAACCGAGTCCAGGAAGCTATTGAAAAATTTTCCACTCCACGCGCTGGTATTCATTGTCACATTATCGGTCCCATACAAGCCAATAAGCTTCGCAAAGCCGCGTCAGTTGCTGATTCCATTCATTCTATAGCGTCTCTGGATGCGATTCATAAGTTGGAATCGATCTGTGCGGAAACAGGAAAGATTTTGGATATTCTGATTCAGGTCAACACCTCTGAAGAAGACACCAAAAGTGGGATCACCATGTCAGAAACGGAGTCATTTTTGTTGAGTTTACCCGAAGCTCCTCATTTGCGCTATCGTGGACTGATGACTATTGGTAAAAATACGGGTAGGGCCGAAGACTCTCGAGCGGGGTTCTGTTTTCTCCGTGAGATGCGAGACAAGATGCATGCCTCTGGTGGACTTTTTGAAAATTTTTCGGAGCTCTCCATGGGGATGACGGAAGATTTGGAAGTAGCGATTGAAGAGGGGGCGACCCTAATTCGAGTAGGGACTGCATTATTTGGTGAGCGAGCTAGGCTGATCTAGGCAAAGAGGCTCCTCTCTCTCTAATATTTATTGTATCTTTTACAGGGAATAATTGTATTCCCAAGGAGGAGCCTTGCTTCTCCTTTTGGTTTTTACTAATCGAAGGAATTATGCCAAATCGAGTTGTTATTGGATCGCAATGGGGCGACGAAGGCAAAGCCAAGGTCGTGGACTTTCTCACTCTAGACGCAGACGTTATTGTTCGTTTTCAGGGTGGCGCCAATGCGGGTCACACGGTGAAAGTTGAAAACAAGGAATTTGTATTCCATTTGATCCCTTCTGGAATTATGCATGAAGACAAACTCTGCGTTATTGGAAACGGAGTGGTTTTAGACCCAGTGCAGACGTTACGCGAAATTGAGGATCTTCATACCAAGGGAATTTACCCGGAAGGCCGTTTAATTATTGCAAATAATGCGCATGTAGTACTTCCGTATCATTCTACCCTTGATAAGCTTAAAGAACTCAAGGCTGGAAAGGCTGCCATTGGAACTACTGGCCGAGGCATTGGCCCTTGCTATAGTGATAAAGTCAATCGTATTGGCGTTCGCGTGGGGGATCTTCTCGATGAGAAGGAACTTCGCCCACGTGTCGAAGTGATGGCCGCTGTTCACAATGAAGAATTTACGTCTCTTTACGATGCGGAACCTATTGACCCTGAAGTGGTCATCAAAGAGTATCTTGACCTCGGACAGAAAATAGCTCCGTATGTGAAGGATGTTTGCGAGTTCCTCTATGGGCAGTTGAAGTCTGGGAAACACCTTATTTTTGAAGGGGCGCAAGGGACTATCCTTGATGTGGATCAAGGGACGTACCCGTTTGTGACCTCCAGCAATACCGTTGCTGGTTACGCAAGTTGCGGCGCGGGTGTGGGGCCTACTGCCATAGACCAAGTGGTGGGTGTTGTTAAAGCTTATACGACTCGTGTTGGCAATGGTCCTTTCCCAACGGAGTTATTGGATGATGTTGGTGACAAATTGCGCAAAATCGGTAACGAATATGGGGCTACTACGGGTCGTAATCGCCGTTGCGGATGGTTTGATGCTCCGGTGGTTCGGAAGGCTACCATTGTGAATGGACTTACCCATTTGGCTATTACAAAGCTCGATGTTCTCGATACATTTAAGGAAATTCAGATTTGTACTCATTATGTTTGTGATGGGGAAAAATTGAATTTGATTCCGAATCAGCTTTCGAAAGTCGGTCGTTGCACTCCAGTGTACGAAACTCTTCCGGGTTGGAATTCGGATACTACCAGTTGTAAGTCCTGGGAAGAACTTCCTTCGAATGCGAAGAAGTACTTACAAAGACTTTCGGAATTAGTGGATGTGAAAATTGGCATGATTTCAATCGGTGCCCGTCGCGATCAGAGCATAATTATCGATATGGAGTGAGGCAAGTATGGTAGATAAGGCCATTGTAGAATTGTTGAAAGGTGTGGATCTTTTCTCAGAATTGAAAGAAGAACAACTAGAACAGTTGGCTACCTTGGTCATTGCCAATGACTTTGCCCGCGATGAAACGATTATCCTTGAAAAAGATGAGTCTACGCAGGCTTTGTTCTTGATTGCCTCTGGCGAAGTGAAGGTCTTTATGACCGGCATTGACGGGCGAGAGACCATTCTTGCTTTGTTGGAACGCGGCGATTTTTTCGGAGAAATGTCTTTGATCGATGGGGAGCCTCGCTCTGCCACTGTTAAAGCTGTGACCTCCGCGAAGTTGCTGATTATTCGCAGAGAACATTTTCTGGATTTGCTCAAATCGACGCCAGAGCTTTGCATGGGACTTTTAGTGGAAATGTCGAAACGTCTTCGTAAGTCGAATCGTCAGATAGGGTCCCTTTCCACCATGTCTGTTTATGGCCGTGTTGCGGGCACTTTACTGAGTTTGGTGGAAGAACGTGGAGTTCGTATTCACGGAACCGACGGACGTATGGTGACTGTGATTCGGAATCGGCCCACGCAACAACAGCTTGCGGAAATGTCCGGGACTACTCGGGAAACCGTGAGTCGAGTTTTTTCTTCACTGGTTAAGAAACATTCAATTTCTGTGATGGGTAAGGACCTCGTTATTCTCGAGGAAAGCTTACTTCGGGATCAGGATTTGAAGGAGTAGTATGCCTTTTAAAGAGTTCATATTGAACCAACTTCGGAATAAACCCATCTATTATGCGCTTTTGTTGTTTGTGGGTGGTTTATTGATTCTTGCTATTTTCCTTGATTTTTTGATTATGCCATTGATCGCGGGCTCTTTTGCAAGTCGTGCAGAGGTCCCTGTTGTCGAAGGACTTTCAGCTGCAGAAGCAGAAAAAAAATTGGATGAAGCGGGCTTCCGTTTTCAGTGGACTACAGAAGGACGTTATAGTGCAACAATCCCTGCTGGGAAGGTTGTAATACAAATTCCTGTGGCTGGTCGTGAGGCAAAATTAGGACGTACGGTTTTGTTGACCCTTTCGCAAGGTCTTCGTGAAATTGTTGTCCCGGATCTTCGAGGCAAAAGTTTGCATCAGGCGGAAATTTCTTTGATGCGTGCGGGTTTAATACAAGGCAAATTAATTCAGGGGGCTCACGGGAGTATTCCTCGTGGCGTGGTGATTCGTACGGAGCCTGCGGCTGGTAAGTCGGTGCGCATCGGAGATTCTGTACGCGTTGTGGTTTCTTCTGGGGCGAGTGGTGGCAAAGTAATGCTTCCTTCATTTACCAAGCAATCTGTGGAAGATGCCATTCAAAAATTGGAATCTTTGGGATTCGTCGTAGGGGATGTACGTCGAGAGGCTATTTCTGAGGGTATCCCGGGTACCGTGGCAACGCAATCTCCCGAGGCGGGTGAGTATTTGCCTTCGGGTTCAAAAATAGACTTGGTTGTCGTCGATTGAGGCTCTATATGCAATTACGAGTCTCTCTGTTAGCGTACTTTCTTTGCTGTGCTTTGTTCTTTGCGGCATGTAGCGGAAATAGTAATACCAAAGGAACTTTGGTCGATGGGCAACAATCTTCGCCTCCTTATCAGGATGGACTGGATTCGGTTCGCTTAGCGAATTTGGAAGTGGCGCACGAATCTTTTTTACGGGCCTTGCAGTTAGAAGCTCAAGGGGAATCGTCCCTTGCAGAACTATTCATGAGACATGCATGGGAAGCGGATCGGAATAATCGGTTTCTCGCTTTTTCTCTTGTTGAATTCATGGAGGCTCGTGGAGCCTCTGCGGAGGCTTTGAAATTAGCGGACACCGCAAAGACTTTGCAAGGGAATCAAACAAGCTCTCAATATGCATTACTCGCTCGACTTTATAGTCAAGATATGAATTTGGATTCTTCGAAGTTCTACTACAAGAAATCAGTAGAAGCGAGTGACCAGAATTTGCGTGCCGCTTATGAATACGCTCTTCTCTTGGAAGTCATTCGCGATTATGATGAATTGATGCGTATTTATGGGATTATGCTTCCTCAAATTAATTACCCGAGATCTATGGTGGACCGGCAACTTTTGCTTTTGGAGAAAGCGGGAAAAGATTCTATGGCGATTGATCTATTGACTTCGGCATACGATGCGATTCAAGATCCACAGTATCGGGTGTCGCGTACGAAATTGCTTATTAAGCAGGGTCGCTATGAAGAGTCTTTAAGCAGCGTTCACGAAATGTTTGTCGCGAATCCGAAAGATTCCATGGCTCTTAAATTTCAAACGGCTGCTTTAGTACAAATGAAAAAGATTCCTGAGGCATTGGATAGTCTGAAATCTTTTTATCGTCGGGCGCCAAAACCCACTTTTGTTCTACATGATATTGCTTTGATGGAAAGTGACTTATTGAAAAAAGACAGTGCTAAAGTACATTGGAATATGCTGAAGGACGATGCTGAATATGGGGCTGTTGCGAATTATTGGTTGAGCGTTTATGCAGTAGAAGATGGTGATTCACTCACTTCAGTCAAAACAATGGAAAAAGCGTATGCTCTCGCTCCAGATGAATATGGCCCGGCTCTTGTTTGGCGCTATGGATTGACAGGCCGCTACGCAAAGGCTTATCCCATTTTAGATTCTTTGCTGAATGTTCGCTCGCGTGTGGACTCTATTGCAAAATTGACTTTGCAAAAAAATAATGCGGACTTTGATGAAATTAAAAAAATTCAACGGATCGCTCTGAGACAACATGCAGATTTTCAATCCCTTTACGGAAATATTTTGTTGTTTAACGCAGAAGCTTTGGGCCTCAAAAATTACGATTCTTTGCGCGCCGATTCTGTTCAGAGGATTCGACTCAAAGCGAATGAACATTTCAGGATTGCATTGGATATGGGTGTTCAAGATCCCGAAATGCTTTTTAGCATGGGGGCGAATTTACTCGCCTTGAATAAAGTGGATGAGGCGATTGCAATCTTTAAACAACTATTTCAAAAGAAGCCTCATCAAGCGATGGCTCTCAATCATTTAGGTTATTCTTTGGTGGATCTTAACCGCAATGAAAAAGAAGTAAAATGGGCGGCCTCTTTAATTGATTCTGCTTTGGCGATTGAACCCAGTAATGTGGCTTTCCTGGACTCAAAAGGGTGGGCCTTGTACCGTTTGGGTGATTATGAAAAAGCGCTCCAAGTGATGGAAATTGTGGAGACGCACGCTGTCGAAATTGAGGGCATGACAACCAAAGATCCTACTCTGTATGAACATTTGGCGGCTATTTGCGATGCTTTGAATTTGAACGATCGGGCTCTTGGATATTACAAGAAAATATTGGTTATTGTTCCAAACCATTCTCAAGCGAAAGCGCATATTAAAGCGTTGACGTCTTCTGCCCCGGTCCATTAATGAATGTCAAGTTGGCAATCTTCGTTGAGCTTTGCCTGGCCTTGATTTGTGTGGGGTGTTTCAGTGGACACCCCCAAGTGATCAATGAAAATATTTCTGAAGTACAAGCAACGCCTCCGGATAGTTTAAAAGCGAAAATGGATTTGGAATTGTATGATGCAAAAGGGGTTCTCCACGAATTGTCGGGCGTATTGTTTGCCGTCCCTGAGAAACGTTATCGTTTGGAACTGACGGGCCCCATCGGCATAGGAGTTGCTTCGCTTTTGTGGCTGCCGGAGAAGTGGAATTTTATTTTCCCCACAGAAAAAAAATACATTGAGGGAAACGGTTATTGGGTCGGTGATTTGCAGAATAGAGCATTTCCTGTGGTGGATATTCACCAAGTGGCAGGCTTTTTCTGGGGTAGTTTATTGCCTCAGAAGGCAACGATGGAGAGCGAAGAGGATTCTTCAGATTGGGTGTTAATTCATGGAAAAGACGCCACTCAGGGGGCCTTTACTGCGGCAAAAGAAAAGAGCACGGGTCGCATCATTTGGGTGGAACGTGGAAATTCAGAACGAGTTACCTTTCAAGCGTTTATGAGTTATGACGGCCGGATATTACCTTCAGAGATTGCTTTTTTTCGTGGTAAGACATGCTATTTGAAACTCCATGTGAAAAGTGTTAAGACAAAGGTCTCATGGGGTGAGGACGTATGGCACCTAGAAGTCCCAGAAAACTATCATCCGCTTGAGGAATAGTTTATGTAGGCGGTGCTTTCGGCGTTCTTTTTGTAGTTTTAATTATGGTTTTAAATGGTTGTATTATGAAAAAGATTTTATTTCTCTTTATGCTTCTTGCTTTGAGTTCTTTCAGTTTTGGACTCGATACTTTGGAAGTATTTGCCATTCGCGTGGAGTTTAAAGAAGAAATTACAGACAATTCCTTAACTACGGGAACGGGTCTCTTTGATTCTGATAAAGATACAGCGAATGCAAACTACAGTTTGGATCCTTCTGGTCGCAGAGCGAGTTCTGCTTATTGGCGGAAACATTTTGAATTTGCTAATGCTTACTTCCAATCGGTGAGTAATAACGCCCTGACCATCGAAGCCCGCATTTTCCCGGAGTCGGGTTCTTCTGCCTACAAACTCGACAAATACATCATTGATTACAATCGGACGGCCAAGAAAAAAGATGAAAAGACCGCGGAGTTTGACGATGCTCGCAGTCGGGACTATATGAATTTTATTTGGGACGCAGTCACTGCCGCGCACGAATCCGGGGATTCCCCTTTCAAAATTCCGCAACCCACTTCTTCCACCCGCAAACGCGTTTACATGATTATTCACGCAGGGGCCAGTCGCTTGGTGGATGGGGGTTCCATGGGCACCGATGGAGCAGATACCCAAGGTGATTTTTCGGACGTTTTTGTGAACCGGGATTATTGGACCTATTTGGATCCCACGGATTCGAAGCGTGCCGGAGATCGTCAGGGTATGATCTTGGATAATGCTACGTTGGATACGCTACACACCATTATGGTGACGAGTGAAACCGCTTCACAAGATGGGCTCAACTGGGGTGTCAACGGCATTATTATTAACCAGATTGGTCGGGCTATTGGAATGCCTAATACCTATGATGTTGTGAAGGGAATTTCTCGTTTGGGCTATTATGATGTCATGGATTTTGCGGGTTATAATGCGGGCAATGGCTTTTTCCCTGTGCTTCCGAGTGCTTGGCTTCGTACTTATATGGGTTGGGCAAGTGTCACTGAAGTGCGCCCCGATGCGGATGGAAAGGTGAAAATAAATCTTACCGCTGCTGGGCAAAAATCAGGTTCGGAAATCATCAAAGTCCCCCTCACTTCAAATGAATATCTTTTGATTGAAAATCGTCAACGTTCTTCAAATGATGATGGTATGGTGACTGTGCGGTTGGGTTCTGCCTCCGATGATTCTTTGTATTCGGAGATCACGCTTCCCATTGATAGTTTGCATACGGTATTCCTCGATAGTATTTGCTCTGGAACCGACAATAAGTGTAAGCTCAACAAAAAGAAAGCAAAAGGAATAATTCTTTCTTTGTCCTCTTTTGATGCGGGCCTTCCCGCGAGTGGCATTGTTGTGTGGAAAGTGAACGATTGGTATTTGAAAGAAGCTCTTCCTTTTGGAGTGGTGAATTTCTGGGGTGGCGATACTTTGCGTGATCATCAATTTGGTTTAGCCATTGTGGAAGCAGACGGTATTTTGAGTATCGGAAAAACTTTTCAGAATTCGTTGGGACAAGACACCTATGATTATGGCTCTGGGACCGATTTACTCCCTCATGTTCGGGTCGGTAAAAATTCGCCTAAGGATACCGTGTGGAGTATAGATGCTACGGGATATGGCAATACGGCCTCTACACAGGGGGGATATACGGGCGTCAAGGTGACGGCTGCCAAGGCGAGTGGGGCGCGCACCGAAAAAACATCGAATGATTTTATGGGAGATAGTGTCGTCAATTTTGCGGCTCTTTCGATTCCAGTGACCATTACTTGGGATGATAATCAGATTGACAACTCTGAATTCCCTCGTTCGGTGGGTAAGAATGCAATCCCGCGAAATGCCGTTTTTGTGGATTACCCTTCGGGAATGACGGTGGGCTCCGGTGAAAAAATGATTGTATTTGGTGGTGAAGATGGAACACTACAGGTGCTTTCTGCACGGGGAGATACACTTCTTGCTTCCGACACCACCATTCTTCGGGATGTTGTTTCCTCTATAAAGGATAGTAGCGTTGCTGTTCCTCTTTATCGGTTAGGCAGGCCGCAAGGAAAATTATTAGGGCTGGCTTCGTTTGGATCTTCTGTTTTCAGTGTACATGAGAAAAGTGGCTTGGTGAAAACGGAACTCCTATCGGATTTGGATCAAGTCCGTTTCAATTCAGAGAAACTCGCGTTGAAAGGACTTCGCGTGGGTCCCATGGTCACTTCTGCCGGAGTGTGGGTTGCGGATTCGCAGTTCTTGTATCAGGTGTCTTTGAATAAATTTCCTTCGAGAGATTCTATTCCTTTGCCCGATAATTTTTTAATACAAGATATGGCGGTATGTGGTGGCTCTGAAGGGACTGAAAATATTGCCCTCGTGGGTGCTAATGCTAAGATTGCATTATACAATGGAACGACTAAATCAATTTCGTCTTTAACTATAAATGCCAAGACTGCGGCTAATTTACAGAGTACACAAAACCAGTCGTTCCGTGTTGCTTGCGCTGATTTTGATCGTGATAATAATGCAGAAATTTTTATTTTGGGCAGTCGCGGCTACAGTGTAATTATTCGAGCCAATGAATCGGCAACGGTGGTATCGGCCCCTCGTCAATACAAACGTGGAGGCGCATTTGTTTCGAATGATTCTTCTTACTCTTATGACGAAAGCTCTCCAGTCGCTATAGGAGATATCAATGGTGATGGTTATCCGGATGCCGTATTTGTGGGCTATAATCTTCTGTATGCTGTGGACCGTTCTGGTGTTGTTCTTTCAGGCTTCCCGGTAACGATTACTCGGGGCACTCCAGAATACGGCTTCCTATCGGATCCCTTGATTGTGGATGTAACAGGTGATGAAACCCCTGAAATATTGATCGGTACGAATGGGGGCCTTTTGATGGCTTTCACGAGCACCGGCAAACAAGTGACTACGGGCTTCCCACTTTCTGCAGGTTCTTTTGAATACAGCGACTCCATTTCTCCGATGTCCATCTTTGTCTCGAATACTATTGATAGTTTAATTGGCCCCGAAGTGTACGCCTTTCATCGAGATGCTGTTTTTGGATATCGCTTGCCGAAGGCTTCTAGTAACGCCGCTCTTGCCGCTCGTGCATGGGCTCTTCCGGGAAGTGGCAATGCGCGTACAAATTATTTTGATGCTTCTCTCCTAGGGGACCCTACAGAAACGGCAGAAACCGCGAGTATTGGAGAATTCTTCCTTTACCCGAATCCAATTCGTGGTGGGAAAGTAAATGCTCGATTCACGCTAGGAATGTCTGCCAAATCAGCGGTTCTTGAATTTTTTGACATTACGGGACTTTGTGTTTATTCCAAAAAATTGGGAAGCCTCAACAAAGGTTCTAACCAAATTGATGTAATGGATGTCTCGCCATTGGGAAGCGATGTGTATAGTGTTCGATTAAAGGTTAATTTTACTTCCGGGAAAGAGAAGCATAAATTTTATCGCGTAGGTCTCATTCGTTAGTCAAGGGAAGTTTTATGCGGGCATTCGATTTTTGTGGGTTTATTTTGTTCACATTCATGATGTCGGCATGTTCCAATACCACTGCTTCGGGAAATGATCCAGAGGATTATTCGAGTGCTTTGACTACTTCCTCTTCATCCCTTGCGTCTTCAACTTCAAAATCTTCTTCTTCGGGTGTGTCTTCTTCATCCCTCGTGAGCTCCTCTAGTGAAGTGGAATCTTCCAGTTCTTCTGTTTCAGGGGCGGATAGTTTAGCTCTCACTTGGATCACTATTCCGGCGGGCTCATGGACGCGTGGCACTACTGATATTACGCAGAGTCTATTTGCGATCACACAAACGGAGATTACCCAAGCAGATTATTTTGCTGTTTTGGATACGCTCCCCGTGCAGAAATTATATGGAG
>DBTP01000052.1 GCA_002307115.1 Fibrobacter sp. UBA1313
CATGAGGTTGAATCGTATCATTCCCCACAATGTCTCGAGAGTGAGTCTCATTGGACGCGGTTTCTACATCATGATTGTAGATTCCTGCCATGATACTACCGGTCACCTTCCAATCGGTTTTGGGGTCGGCTAAATTCGAGGGCTTGATATTTTCTACGCCTTCAAATAAGGGCTCAGGGGGGAGCGCTAATATTTGTGGGTTTTTCACAAAATCACTTTTATTATTTGCAATTTGAGAATTATCCTGGACAAACTGGCTCTCTTTTTCGCTCACCACACCCACTTCATTTTGTTCCACTTGAGTGGTAATAATGTGCGTTTTTCCAAAGTCAGAAATCAATAACCCTACTTTGTTTCGTGTCAAATGGCTACGCTCTAGGAGTACTTGAGAATAGGCTCCGGAATGCACCGCGACATTCGCATTGTCCGCAAATTCGCAATCTTGAATGGATACTTGGGAGTTGCGCGCGTACAGGCCACGATTTTGTGAGTTATTAATTTCCGAGAACCAAAGATCCAGTAATCCGTTTTCTACAAGAATGCCTGTAGATGCGTTTGAAATTTTCACATGACGCATTTCGGATAGGACTTTTCCAGTAATGGCGATTCCTTTCCACATCTCTTGGGGAGAGTCTTTTGGGGCGGATTGAAAATAGACAGGACTTTGTTCCGAGCCCACAACCACTAATTGACCTCCGCGAACTTCTAAACCTGTATTGGGTTCGAAACGCAGCGTGGTTCCCGGTTCAATGATGAGTGCCATTCCTTCGTTGACAATGATATTTCCGGTCACGAGGTAGGGCGATTTATCTGCTTTTAAGAATCCATGGATTTCTCCTGAAATAGGAGTCTCCGCCAAAACAGGAATGGAGAACGCCAGCAAAACGAAAATAATTTTCAGGGCACTTCTAAAAATTGGTTTGCGACCGCAAAATTGGGCGAGGCCGAGCCAGAGCAGGCGCGAAAAGTGGCTAATAATGGTGTTATTAGCCACTTTGAGCAACGAACTATGGCGATGCGCCACAGCCAATTTTGCAGAAAAGGAATTTTTAGAGGTGCCCTTCATCCTATTATTGAACATTGCGAACCTCGTATGTCTTGGTTGCCTTGCGAGTGCTTCCGTTTTTTGATGTGACGATGAATTCGTACTGAGTCGTCTCTTCGCGGACAAGTTCAATCGGGAACTCGTAATCCAAGCGATCAATTTGGGAGCCACGGAATGTTATCATCGTCTGTCCATTTCTTTTGAGTACAAGTTTGGACAAGTATTGGGGATCGTTCTCTGGAATGTTCTTGATGCGGAATCTCACGTTTCTGGGAATCCCTGTCAGTCTATCCGCACCACTTGGCACATGGACTATTTCTTTTGCGTTCCCGTCCATTTGAATATAGAACGCCGTAGGTGGGTAGCAACCCATGTCTTTTGTCACAGAGGAACGATTCCCCGCCAAGTCTTCTGCGGTGAGGGTATAACGGTGAATCCCTTTTTTCAACGCAAATTTTTCATAGGGTTTATCTTGCGTGAAGGCTTGTTCTGATTCTGGGATGCCATCTAGCATGCGGGAGAAAAGTACGACATCGCCCGTTATTTCAGTAATTGACATCGCCGCTTCGCATTTCACAGAGTCTACGGATTTAATTTCAATCTTTGGTGCTTTTAAGTTGACTTCTTTGCAACTCTTATCAATGTCAAGCATTAAAGAATCTACGAATGTCCGATTCTCGGTTTTAAGAAAAACTTTAATTTGTCTTTCATTCCAGTTTTGGTCAATATCACTGATGGGGAAAGAGTAGATGAAGCTTCCATTTATACTGATGGGGAGGAGATTGGGCGATTTCTTATTTCCTAAGAATACGTTGAGCTGTGCTGTGGTATCTATCGTGGCAAAAGAACCTTCGATGGTCACGCTCCCTTGCTTACAAATTTTCGCTGGGGATGCCGTCTTGATAAAAAGGAAGTCTCCTGTAGGTGCTTCTGAAGTGTGGCCTGGTAACGAATTCGGGGTCGATTCCCCATACAGAACTTTGAATTTACCACAGGCGAACTGAATGTGAGACGCTTCGCATTTGGCAGAGAATTTCTTAGTGCCAAACGTCGTCTCATCCCACGAAAATTTCTGATTAAAGACCCCTCCCTTTTTAATTTCAATGGGAGAACTGTTAATAGAAAGAGCTACATCAACGGGACATTGTCCTCGGAAGGTCACGAAATTATCCGTGACAAACTCTGGAAGGGGAACAAAAGTACAAGGAAAGTTTTTCTCAAGAGAATCCATTTTGGGAAGTGTCGATGCATCCAGTGACTTCATTTCTTGGATCAATTTTTCTTCGGAATAATCTTTTTGGTTAATTTGAGTTTCGAGTAGGGAGGCGAGTTGTTTGCTTCCCGAGTTGCGAGTCTTAAATTTTTTAAATCCCTTCTCTCCATCTTGTATGAGCGTTTCCCCTTCATTCACTTCCATTGAATCTCCATTAACGCTCGTCACAAGCATTTTGCCGGATTCCAGGGAAAGCATCATCCCTCGATTGGTTTGGCCTATGAACCCGGAGGTTCCGCGAATGGCTGCTGTGGCGGTTCCTGTTTTGAATTCAAGGGAATTAGGATTTTTTTGCTTTTGAACATCAAAAAATAATTTGCCAGATTGGATATTGACTGTGGTCTTCGTGAGCTTACTGTCTTTGATGGATTCTGTCAAAATGACAAGCGAATTTTCCTCAATAGTAAGAAGACTCCCATCGATGAGAGCTATACCTACTTCGGATTCCACAAGCGTTTTAATGAGATCTTTGGGTGCGACCTTCGCCCCCACACGGAGAGGATTCCAGTTGCCCACCCCTTTCTTTTGTTGAGTCACTTCTCCCAGTACAAAGCGCACCTTTCCTGATGCCGATGTTTGAGCGAAAGTGAAGGGGGCAATTAAAAGACAAAAAACGAAAACCGTCTGTAGATATCCAAGATGTTTCACCAAGCCTCCATGGCATTTTTTGACATTTATAGCGAATATAGTTTTTAAGAGCTTAACGATAAAGTGCTTTTTATCACTGTATTTTTTTTGTGGAAGAGCCCATCGACCTCTTGCGGGCGCTAAAACGGCACAGGAAAGGCGATTTCGTTTTTATAGGCCTCGTTTCTTATTATCTTTTTTACAACATCAAACTATGAGGTTTGCCATGGAAATGGAAGACGTTGAGCCTACAGTCGAAATGGCTGATGAAACAGGTGAAATTGTTGTCAAGGAACTTGCCAAAGAGTATTTGAGCAAGGGTGCTTGGCAGACGATCATGTATCTCTACCAGGACAAAGACAAGAAAACGGGTGAATTTGGTGAACCCAAGGTCTCCATCCGCCGCTACCAGAAAGTACAAGGGGTACTGAAACAACGGAGCAAGTTTAATGTGAGCAGCAAGGCCCAAGCGGAGGCTATTATTGGCATGCTCAAAAAGTGGTATGAATTCTAGGATGCCCGACCCCGACCCCAATCATAATCAAAAAAAGACTTTGAAAAAAAGTCGCATTCCTGCTTTTGAAGTAAGTTTCTTTTGCGAACAGGAAAATCAAAAATTCCCTTGGGTAGCCCGTTTTGAACCTTTGGCTAAAAAGCTTCTGATGGAAGAAGGTTCCGCTGGGAATGTGAACGTGGTTCTTTGCTCTGATGAAACCATTCGAGCCATGAATCGCGATCATCGAAAATTGGATAAAGTCACCGATGTTTTGTCTTACGAATGGCATGAGCCTTATTTACTTGGGGAAATTTACATTGCCAAAGATCAGGTGATGCGTCAAGCTCCCCAGTATGAAAACTCCTTTTATGCGGAACTCAAACGCGTTCTTGTACATGGGCTTTTGCATCTCTCGGGTTATGATCATCTCAAGGCTCCAGATCGTCGCGTCATGCGTCGTAGAGAACAAGAAGTTTTGGGATTGAATCCTTACGAGATCGAGGATAACAATGACTAAGGACCTTGTCTACCTGATTTTTGCGATTCTTTTTTTCTTGTTCATCTCTGGCTTGTTCTCTTTGATTAAAGTCGTCTTTGTAGTGATTTGCTCCAATCGTGATGCCCATGACTGTGATGAACGAGAAATGCGCATTGCCGAACGTGTCGCAAGCCCCGGTTTCAGTGAATCTATTTCCTTGACCCGTATTTTTTGCAATGTGTGTTCTGGGGTTCTCGGGTATGTTCTTTTTCGTGAACTTGTCCCTGCCTTGCATCCACATCCGATTCTTGGATTTTGCCTCTACGCAACGGTTGCTGGAGCTGTTGTTTATACCTTCACCGTTTTTCTCCCCAGTGTAGTGGGTCATCTTAAACCCGACACGTTCATGCGCTTGTTGGATCCTCTGTATCATTACTTCCGTCTCCCGTTACTGCTCCCTGCAAAGGCGGCAAATAAGCTGTATGCGGCTCTGCTACGTGCTTTGGGTTACAATCCGAAGTTTAGTTTCCTTTCTGAAGAGAAACGCGATGCGCTTCAAGCTGAAATGACCCCTTCTAAGGACGAAGACGCTTTGGAAGATGAAGAACGTCAGATGATTCTCAATATTTTTGATTTTGTAGAAACGCCAGTACGTGAGATTATGACTCCTCGCGTAGACATGTGTGCTATTGAAGTGGGAACCTCTCTAGAAGAGACCATTCGTATTCTCAACAGTGAACGTCATTCTCGTTTGCCTGTATTCCGTGATTCTGTTGATAACATTATTGGTATTCTGTCCAACCGTGATTTTTTGGAATGGTACACCGAGCACGGCACCGAGAAATTCAATTTAGAAAGCCTTGTGATGCCTGCGATTTTTGTGCCACACCACAAAAAGATCGATGACTTGTTGCGTGAACTTCGCAAAAACGGAAATCAGCTTGCCATTGTCGTGGATGAATATGGGGGCATTGCGGGGCTTGTCACTATTGAAGATATTGTGGAAGAAATCGTCGGCGAAATCAAAGATGAAGATGATGAAGATGAAGACGATGAAATTCAGAAATTGAAGGATGGCCGGTACATACTCGATCCACTGATGACGCTTTCGGATTTGGAATATGAATTAGATATTTCTTTAGATCCACCGACGAATGTTCATGTGGAAACGCTCTCGGGACTCATTCAGGCGACTTTGGGTGTGATTCCCGCTGCAGGTTCAGAAGTGACTATTCAGGGTTACAAGTTCCGCGTCTTGAAGGTGGAAGGCACTCGCATGACTAAGGTGATGATGATTTTGCCAAGCTCTGATAAAAAATAATGGGGCTCAGAAATCAAAGACCCGCTCTGTGGCGGGCCTTTTTTATTGGACTATAGATTCCACGGAACCATTCTCTAAATGGGTGGTGAGACGATCCCCGATTTGAACTTCATCTCGATGACGTAATAATTTACCATCTTTTCGTGTGGTGAGGCTGTAACCTTTGGCGAGAATCGTTTTGGGGTCGTTCGTTTTGACGCGTTGTTCCATAAGGGCAAATCGCGACTTTTCCAGTTGTAATAACTTTTGCACCCCGAACCTCAAACCTTCTTTGTTGCGGGTAATGAGTTCGCTTTCTGTTTTAAGAATTCGGAAGGGCATTTTCAAAAGAATTCGGGAAGAGGACGCTAATCGTTCGCGTTCTTGAACGAGATGTGTGGAAAATTGGCGCGTCAGATTCCCTTGTACTTGGCGTAAATGATCTTTGGATTGTGCCAGTTGGGTGCGAACAGTGGTCGCTATTTCCATCGCCAAATCTTGCGTTTTTTCCCAAGAAAGTTCTACTTGTTTGATTAATTTTTTTGCACAATCTGTAGGCGTAATGCAAGCTTCCCAGGCGACAAGATCCAGTAGGCTCTGGTCAATCTCATGGCCGATGCCAGTGAGAACAGGAGTGGGGAATTGGGCGACCGCGCGGCACAACGCTTCGCTATCAAAATAGTTGAGATCTGTTTTTGAACCTCCGCCACGGATAATGCAAATGACATCCAGATCTTCGTTCGCTCGTAACGTCCCCAAGGCTTCCAAAATAGTGGTTTCTGTGTCATTTCCCTGCATGCGCGCAAAGGCCGGGGTAATCTGAAACGCGAAATGGGAATTTTGAAGTGTGGTGCAAAAATCCTGGTAAGCGGCAGTGCCTTCACCGGTGATGAGTCCGACGTTCAAGGGCACCGCTGCAAATTCGCGTGTCGCGTTGAGGCGGAGCAAACCCTCTTCGGTGAGGCGCTTTAAGATCGCTTGACGTGTGAGAGTGAGTTCTCCAATGGTAAAGGAAGGGTCAATATCGACAAGGCGCGCCTGGAATTTACCGTAAGGGACATACAAATCGGCTTCAATCAGAATATTGACTTTGATTTGATCTTTAATGATAAAAGGCTTGGGCAAACTTGCCAAATTTTCCTGAATTCGTACAAATTCAGGGGTAAAAATATATAGGGGTAGAGATGCCACCGGTTTTACATCGCCTTCCACAAACTCTGCAATGTTCAGATACACAATGCGTCCACGCTCAACTACTTGAGTGACAACACCATGCACCCAAATTTGGGGCACTTTTGTATCGAGGAGCTTTTTAATGGATGCGAGGTATTTGCTGACGGGATAGGTTTTAGGGGTATCTTCCATGGCGATAATATGTATTTTTCTTTCGGTATTGTCTAAACTTTTGGGCAAACTGGACCTCTAAGGAGCAACGATGAATGCAAAGATATGGATAATGGGCGCTGCTGTCACGCTGGTGATGGGTTGTGCTTCTCATCAAGCTGTTGTGGATACGTCGATCCAAGAAGCTGAATTAATCGGGATGATTGCCCAAAACGAAAAATTGGATTCAACCAAGACGCAAGCCGCACGAACGAATCTGGAACAGGCGAAGGCATACAAGGCAGAAAAAGAATATGAAAAGGCATGGGCTGCCGCCGATCAAAGTCGCCTAGAGTACAAGTTGGCTTTTGCTACTGCTACGCGTGATTCTGTAGTCCGCGAAGACTCTCTGCTGACAAATGATTTACGTGCCGATATGGAACGTAAACTTTTATATCAGAACATTTTGGAAAATGAAGCCAAGATTAAGGAGACCCCATGAACTTTCAAAAATTGATTGTGGCCTCATTGGCCTTTGCTGCTTTTTCTTTTGCTACAGAAGCCACTACGGCATCTGCAAATATCATTAAAAAAGATGGTAATTATTATCTCAAAACATTGAGCTCTTTAGAGGCCGCACTTCCTTCCAATTCCCGTGAAGTGCAGATGACGATGGCAGAAGCCAAGTCTCGTGTGAATCGGCTGGTTTACTTGGAAAAGAATGACCCGAAGGGAAGTGAAGTCAATGCGCAGACTAAGGCTTGTTCTCTTTATGTCGAAATCATTACTGCTGAAATGCAAGCTCAGGCCTCTCGTAATAATATTTCGAGTAACTGGCAAAAGCGCCGTACGACCATGGAAGCGATTGAAAATATTCAAGAACGTATTGGAGAAACACGGAGCGGTAAGGTTTCGACGCTCGCTGCTGATCTAGAAGCGGAAAGGACACGTTTGGCTCAGACGAGCGAAGCGATGAAAGATCAAAACTCTCGTTTGCAGGCAGAAATGCAGAAAAAACAAGATGAGTTGATCTCCGAAGCGAATGCTCGTGAAGCCGCCTTGAAGAAGGCGCTTGATGAAGAACGTGCTAAAGCAGAAGCGCGCCAGAATGAAGCAAAAAATAGGTTGAACGAATTGCAATCCAAACTCATTCAAGTGAGCCAAGATGCACGCGGCATTATCCTTTCTATGTCCGATATTCTGTTTGATGTAGATAAAGCCTCTTTGAAGGGTGATCTTAAAACGAGCCTTGCAAAGGTGGCTGGCATTCTTTCGGTGTATCAGGAATTGAATGTCTCCGTGGAAGGTCATACGGATAATACAGGTTCTGCAGATCACAACATGAAACTTTCAGAACAGCGTGCTCAAAATGTTTTGGATTTCTTGGTGGAGCAGGGTATTGAATCCAAACGTCTTTCTTCGAAGGGCCTTGGCATGAATGTGCCTATTGCTGACAATGCAACCAAGGAAGGGCGTCAGAAGAATCGTCGTGTGGACTTGGTGATCCAGGATAAAGCGCTTCAGTAACTTTAGGTAGAACAATGGCAAAGATTGTTTCAGCAATGGAAGCTCGTCAGAATTTCGGATCCCTTCTAAACCAGGTAGCTCTCCGCGGGGATGAATTTGTCATAGAACGATCGGGTAAACCTCTGGCGCGACTGGTGAGTATCGAAACTCCAGAGTCCACGAAGTTAGATTTTCGGGACATAGGCAAGCTTCCCAATCGCATTTGGGAAGAGCCTTAAATGTTACGTTGAATTATTTCTATTCTCAATCAGCTATAAAGTTCAAAAGAAAAGCTCCAGTCCTTTTTTAGACTGGGGCTTTTTTGTGTGTAATCTATACTCTTTTTGTGCTAGCGAATTGTATAACGTATTGTCTGCGAAGACGTTCCTTGGGATAGGCTTACGAAGTACGTCCCCTGTGGCAGACGCGCTGTATTCCAGACAACGGCTTGGGTTCCATTCGCCATTCCATCATAAATAGTCGTGAGATGCTGTCCCAGAGGGGAGAACGCATCAATCCTTGTAGATCCAGAATGAGGAACGGTAAAGGTAACGAGTCCGTTGTTGATGACAAGCGTTGGGGCCATTTTTAGGTTATCCATGCTGGCAATGGATGTAGACAAGTCTATTCCTTCGGTCAAAGTATTAAACTTTTTTTCCGCTGCTGATCCTGGTTCCGCCCAGTTTAGTACCCCATCGCTATCCGCATCGGCGCAGAACGATTTGATGTAATAGCTAATCTGAGAATTCAAGGTGGCAAGATTTGTCATGAAAAGGGTACAGGAGTCAGGATTCGTATCGGTATTCGAGATCCCCAAATATGCCGAGGAAGAACTGACTGCAATTATTCCACTGGAGGAGGAACTGGTTGCGGTTTCTCCGCTGGAAGAACTGGATCCTGTGAGTTTTGAACTGCTACTTGTCGTGGTTAACGAACTGGAAGAGATGAGGACTACCGCGCTTGAAGAACTGGAGATAAGGGCTGCCTCAAACATTGGTACGCAATCATCCGCACTATTGGCGAGACCCAATTTATAGATGCCAAGCGTTGTCGCTTTCTTTGACATGAATTGGAACCCCAAAGACATAGTCAAATCCTGATCGTAGGCGGTCCCCCAATTTTCAAGGGCGAAACTGGAGAACGGAACGTAGGCTGTTGCTATGGTCGTTGATTTTGGCAGTGCCACCAAGAATTTTGGATCACTGTCAGTGACATACTTTTGTCTGAGAGCAATCACAGATGAACTTGTCACATCGTTGCGATATTCGATGCAGACGCCCGAATAGTTGCTTATATCAACGGCGGTTTTTGCTGTATTCCAATCAAAGCCCACTCCTGCTCCATCCGTGCTGGCATTCGTAACCTTAAACTCTGTGATGATACCTTTATTCGTTGTGATGTTTGCTGCCGTTGTCGGCTTTGTCGGTGTCATGGTGATGCCCGTGGTTACATATTCCCACCAGTATCCACCAGCGGCGCCTTTGTAATGAACGCGGGTTCCGAAGCTCGGCATCCAAATCACTTGACCATCCCCAGAGTAGACAGCACTTGAAGAGGAAGCGATGACGATGCTTGAAGAAGAAGTTGCAAGACTACTGGAAGAGGGCACAATTACAGCACTTGAAGAGGATTCGTTTGTCGTGCTACTTGAAGATTCTTCGGCAATGCTTGAGGAAGAAGACGTTGCCGCGCTAGAGGAGGAGGCCACAGTAACGGTGCCGCAGGCCGTTTCGCCAAGGCCCATCTTATAAACC
>DBTP01000215.1 GCA_002307115.1 Fibrobacter sp. UBA1313
GAAATATCCATGGCGCTTTCATTTTCTGTACCGGTAATGACCGGAAACTCAAGGTCTTTCCCTTGGTAATGCAGGGTTGCAGAATCGGACATGGTAATCTCCTGACGGTTAAAGTTCGTTAACGGATGGCGAGGATTGCTTTGTACAAGTTATCAAATAATTGCGGTAACTTGTCTGTAGGCACTGCAGAAAAGGCAAGACGAATAAGCCCAGAGAGGACAATGACGCCAGTGCTGTAATTCGCAAGGAGTTCTTTACGAACGGCATCGGCCTCCACGCCTTTCGGTTGAACACACATAAAATAACCGCTATTGAAGGGCATGGGTTCAAAGGCTTCTCTATACTCTGGGTGGCTTGCAAGTACTTGCTTAATGACATCGTAGCGTTTTTTTAGCGTTTCGTACTTCAGCTTCTTTTCTTCGTGGTATTCGGGACTGTTGTAGGCCTGTAGCAAAATCTTCTGAGAAATGCTCGGCGCATTGGAAATGTTGCCGCGCACGATTCCTGCCGCTTTTTGCTCTAAGGCTTTGAGCTGAAGAGCGGTCGCGCCTTTGAATCCGAAAGAGATAAAACCTACGCGGAAACCCCAGACGTAGTCTTCTTTAGTGGGGCCATCCATTTTGACTGCAAGAAGATTTTCGTGAGCGTCCACCAATTTTGTGAATAAAGATTCGAGAAAAATTCCCTTTTCATACACCAATCCAAAGTAGGCATCATCGAGAAGTGCGACAACCTGGTTGCCCTCTTGAGCGGCTTTGGTGAGGACTTGGACGATTGCTTTTGCTTCTTCTTCGGTGGCCGTATAACCCGTGGGGTTATTGGGGAAATTCAACAGAAGAACCTTCTTGCCCTTCTTACCATTGAATAAAGCTTTTTCTAAGGCCTCTACATCGAAGCCGCCATTCTTAAAGGTATTGTAGGTGACGATTTTAGCACCATAGGCATTTTCAAAAATGAGTTCATAATTATCCCAATACAAATCGGGGATAATCACTTCGTCGCCTTCGTCTAGGAACAGATAGCCTGCACAGGAAATTGCATGAGTGAGGGCGGCGGTGACAACAGGGTTGGAGAATGATTTACCGGCCAAGCTTGGGTTCTTGATGCAAATCTGATTTTTCCAGGCCTCACGGAGTTGTGGGTCGCCGAAACTGGGCGCATAAAGGAAACTGGATTTAGGAAGGTTCAGCGCTTTTTGCACGCAGGGAAGCGTGAGAGGAGACCCATCGTCTTCAAGAGCGGTGCCGATGGTTGCGTTGATCGCAGAACCTTTAGCTTCAGCACTTTGGCCGAGTATTCCTTTGCTGGGAAAAAAGATGGCTTTGCCAGCGGCGGAAAGCATTTGCAGAACGGGGGCCCCGTTGGTGGAGAGATCTGCGTTGAGGGCTTCTGCAAGAGGATTGAGATTCATTTTTTTTAAATCCTGAATAAAAATTGTTCAAAACAGCGAAAAAATAGAAAAAAAGGCCCCCTTTGCAGAGGGTTCGACCTCAAAAAAGAAAAATTAAATAGGGTGGGTGCTTTCTGTTGCGGTCGCTTTGATTCGTCGTTTGAGTTCCTGGTTCAATGGCCAGAAAATGATCATATAAAGGGTGACCCCGATGGCGAGAACCAACCAGTGATTGAGTTTTCCAATCGTTTCTGCATAACGCATGGAAATCCACATAACGGGTGCAGCGATTAAAAACAGGGGAATTTGACGGCACTGATCCCCCAAAGAATGCCTAGATTCGTAGCTCACGACCGAATTCATCATGGGGAAGCTTGTCGCAAAGCCCCCTATAATTTTCTTAACCACCATCAATCCCGTAATGACTAATGCCACTACAGGCGCCTTGATGTAGACAGGAAGCGGTGTTTTGTAGTGCTTCCCGGGTTCATACGTTTGGGTTTGGAACAAAACCAGTCCGAGTACAAAATTGATGGCACATACCAAAAAGAAAAAGCCTTCTCCTTCGGGGCAGATAGGAAGGAGAAAAGCCCCCAAAATGACAAAAATGAAAATGCCTACAGCAATGGAAAGGATTATCGGTAGATGGGCTTTGTAGGTGAGAATGCGCACAACGTGGACATAGAGGAGACAAAGCAAGGCTCCACCGGCATTCGCTGCTCCAATGGGGAGCCCAATGGCGATGTAGGCGAATCCAAAGGGAATAGGAACGGTTGCCGTCACGGCCTTGAGTTGGGGGTCCTGAAGGTAGGCGCTGAAGGTGCCAAGGGCTGTCACTACGAATATCAGCAAGTAATCGTAAAATTCGAAGGCTAGGTGAAGATGCCCAAACATGCGGTCAAAGGTAAAAAAAAGTGCTTAAAAACCAGTGTTTGAAACAAAAACGTACGGAATGTATTTTGAAATAAGCTAAATTACCGCCCAGTAGTTGCATTTTGCCTGAACGTCTGCAAATCGGCTCGCCACCGTGTGCGGCATTCGCGAAGGTACAAGTAATTGTTACATCATAAACCACAAAGGAAATGGACAGCAAATGGCTACCATTACGAAAGAAAAGTCAGCAGAACTCACCGCCAAGTTTGGCGCTAACGAACAAGACACCGGCTCCGTCCGCGTTCAAGTTGCGATCCTCACGGAGAAGATCAAGAACTTGACCGAGCATGCCAAGACACATCGCAAGGATTTTCATTCCCTTCGTGGTTTGACGGCGATGGTTGCGAAGCGCAAGACGTTGCTCAAATTTTATGCCTCTAACGACATCGAAGGCTATCGTGCCATCATTAAGGAACTCGGCATTCGCGGGTAATTAGGAGAAACATGGCTGAATACAAAATGTTAAAAGCCGAAGAAGCGACAGTAACGCTTCCCGATGGTCGTACCGTTCGTTTAGAAACGGGTCGTATGGCCAAACAGGCTTCTGGATCCGCTATCATTCAGATGGGCGATGCTTTATTGCTTGCGACTGTCTGTTTTGGACCTGAAAAAGAAGGGGATTTTTTCCCGCTTACTGTGGAATACCGTGAAAAGGCTTATGCTGCGGGTCGTCTCCCCGGTGGTTACAACAAGCGTGAAGGGGGTCGTCCGTCCGATGATGAAACTCTCATTGCTCGCGTGATTGACCGTCCGATTCGCCCTATGTTCCCCGCTAACTTCACTCGTGAAGTTCAGGTCATCGTTCAGGTTCTTTCCGCCGATAAGAATTACGCTCCCGATGTTCTCGGCGTCAGCGCCGCTTCTTTGGCGATTGGTCTTTCTGAATTGCCTTTCGAAGAACAAGTCGCGTGCGTTCGTGTTGCTGTTATTGATGGCAAGACGATCGTGAATCCTAGCTACGAAGATGTGGCTATTGCTGATTTGGATCTTATGATTGCGGGTACTGCTACTTCCGTCTGCATGGTGGAAGGTGGTGCTTATGAAGTTTCTGAAGAACTCATGATTGAGGCGATTCTCGCGGGCCATGAAGCCATCAAGCTTCTTTGTGAGGCCCAACAGCAATTGGTGGATCGTTGTTCCAAACCGAAAATGGTTCTCGCTGCGAAGAATGTGGGCGAAGCTCATGAGACCCTAGTGAAAACGATTAAAGAAGTCATCTTTGATGAACTTTATGCGACGCTTCATACACCTATGGTCAAGAGTCAGCACTATCCAGCGATGGCAGCTCTCGAAGAGAAAGCCCTTGCGGATGGTCGCGTGACAGCGATTGTTGGTGAAGATGAACAGCTTCATGCAGATGCCAAGGAAATTTTCCACGATCTCGAACGCAACACCATGCGCGAAATGATTCTCAACGAAGGGACTCGTATTGATGGTCGTAAGACCACCGAAGTGCGTCCGATTGAAATTCAACTCGGTGTGCTCCCTCGTGCTCATGGTTCTGCGCTTTTCCAGCGCGGTGAAACCCAAGGTCTCGTGATTTGTACTCTCGGCACTAAATCCGACGAGCAGCGTTACGAAAATCTTCAGGGTGATGGCACCAAGAATTACATGCTTCATTATAACTTCCCGCCGTTCTGTGTCGGTGAGTGCAAGAAGCTTGGTCTTTCCCGCCGTGAAATCGGTCATGGACATTTGGCAGAACGTTCTTTGAACGCGGTTCTTCCTTCTCCAGAAAGTTTCCCGTACACGATTCGCATTGTGTCAGAAATTCTGGAATCCAATGGTTCCTCTTCCATGGCTTCTGTCTGTGGTGGTACGTTGTCCCTTATGGACGCTGGTGTGCCTATCAAGGCTCCAGTGGCTGGTGTGGCGATGGGTCTTATCTCCGAAAAGGGCAGCGTCTCTGAAGGTGGCAAGATTGAAATTCTCACCGATATTACTGGTACGGAAGATCATCTTGGCGATATGGACTTCAAGATAACGGGTACTGAATTCGGTATTACCGCGTGTCAGATGGACATTAAGATCAAGGGCATTACGCCGGAACTTATGGCGAAGGCTTTGACTCAAGCTAAGCAAGGTCGTTTGCACATCTTGGGCAAGATGAAGGAACTGGGCTTGGAAGCTCCGCGTCCGCATCTTTCTGAGAAGGCTCCGACCATGATTAAAATGCGCATTCCGACAAACAAGATCCGCGATGTGATCGGTTCCGGTGGCGCTGTAATCAAGGGTATGCAATCTCAAACAGGTTGTCAGATCAATATTGATGATAGTGGTAACATTGATATCGCAGCTCCAAGTGCGAAGGTCGGTGCTGTCTGTCGTCGTATGATTGAAGAACTTACTGCAGAACCAGAACCAGGCCGTATCTACAAGGGCAAGGTGAAGACGATTCAACCGTTTGGTGCATTCGTTGAAATCCTCCCAGGTCGTGATGGCCTCGTTCATATCTCCGAACTTGCCGATCATCGTGTCGATCGTGTCGAAGATGTGGTTCAAGTGGGTAGTGAAGTCACGGTGATGTGTCTCGGTGTGGACCCGAAGGGCAAAATAAAGCTCTCCATCAAGGCCCTCAACGAAGGCAACGGTGCCGCTGCTGATTTGCCAAGTGAAGAAATGTAATTCTTCGATATAAAAAATGAAAAAGGTCCTGGTCTTTATTGACCGGGCCTTTTTTTTGTGAGCTTGCATTTTATATTTGTGCCTAATGGAAACGATGGACCCTACATTGCAAAGGCTTGCCATTTTAGTTGGCGAGGAAACTCTAAATAGTTTAAGTAAATCTCATGTGGCTGTTTTTGGATTGGGCGGTGTGGGAAGTTGGTGTGCGGAAGCCCTTGTGCGCAGTGGCATCAACGAAATCACATTGGTGGATAGTGATCGTATCGCTATCTCTAATATCAATCGTCAGCTCCCTGCTTTGTTTGGAACCGTGGGTGAGTTGAAGGCAGAAGTTCTTGCCGAGCGTTTGCACTCTATTCGTGAAGGCGTCACTATTCATGTTAAAGCCTCTCTTTATTCACAAGAGACAAGGGATATTTTTACATGGGACGCCTACGATTACGTCGTTGATGCGATTGATTCTCTTGCTCATAAAATAGATCTTTTGGCGTATGCCTCGGAACGGGGCTGTACTGTTTTTTCGAGCTTGGGAGCGGCGGGGAAGCTTGATCCCACAAAGGTCCGTTCGGTAAGTATTTGGAAAACAGCGGGTTGTCCTCTCGGTAAATTGGTACGAGGTGGGCTTCGTAAGCGGGGATTCTCAGGAGATTTTGTCGCTGTTTATAGCGAGGAACTGTCGCGAATGGGTTTCCTTGCTGCTGACAGGGGGGTGTGCGAAACCAAGGGCAATAGCATCAAGCAAACGGTTCTTGGAAGTTTTGTTTCCGTGACAGCCACCTTTGGCATGACTCTCGCAAGCCTCGTGGTTCAAGATGCTCTTAAACGTTCGGAATCAGGGGTGAATAGCGATGCCGGAAGCCTCATCGAAAACTGAAACGAGATATAAAAAATCAGAAGTAAATTCAGTTTTTGTCGTCTGCTAAATCGTATTATTTTTAAACGTTATAAAAGAAAAGCCCCGGATTTTGTCCGGAGCTTTTTCATTAAAATGGATAAACAAGAACTACCGAGAGTAGTATTCCACGACAAGCTGTTCTTGCAACTTCACTGGGATCTGTTCACGGAGGGGAAGCGCTACGAGTGTGCCTTCCATCTTCGTTTTATCGATAGAAAGATATTCAGGAAGGGCCGGAGCATTGTCCAAAGCTTCCTTGATTTGCACGTGGTTCTTGGAACGTTCGCGAACGGCAATCACATCACCAGCCTTAATAAGACGGCTAGGAGTAAAAGAACGAACACCATTCACGGCAAAGTGACCATGGGCGACATATTGGCGCGCAGCAAAAATAGTGCGGGCAAAACCCATGCGGAATACGAGCGCATCAATACGAGTCTCAAGGAGAATCATAAGGTTATCACCAGCAGAACCGTTACGACGGTTCGCTTCATCATAAGCCTTAGCCATCTGCGCTTCGGAAATGTTATAAGTAAAGCGAAGACGTTGCTTTTCCACCAACTGCTGCTTGTACACAGAGGCAGATTTCTTGCGGTTCAGACCATGCTGTCCGGGAGGAAAATTGCGACGGTCAAGGACCTTTTGGGTTTTCTGAGTGGTGGCAAGCCCGAGAGAACGGGCGGTCTTAGCTTTGGGTCCACGATAAGCAGACATATTTACCTCGAAAGGAAGCTCTTTAGTTTAAGCTTGTTTGCTGGCAGAGCTTGGCACGACAAACAAGGAGGCACAAATGTAACAAAAAAAGCGACTTTCTCAAGGAAAGTCGCTATAAAGGTCGAAAATAAATGCTTTTATTCGAGAATCGTGATCGTCAAAGTATCTCTTTTTTGAGGATCTGCTTTGCTAAGGGCAATAAGCCGCCCGGTATCACCACCTATACCGAGGCCATAAATTTTGTTCGCGCTAATGAGTTGCTCGGTGCCTGAACAGGTACTTGTAGAGTAAGCCGCAGAACCAATATAAGCAAGATCTTCACAAGGAATATACCAGTAAACCGTATTACTTGCAGTGGTTGGGGTCACGCCCATGACCAAATCCGAAAGTACGAGAGAATCGCCCTGGGTTACACTCATGGTACTGTATATTTTCCCTTTGTCTTCATCATAAAAATAAAGATCGGTCACAAAGCTTGGACGTTGGATAAATGTCTTAAGTGTGAGTTCCTGAGTTTCTGTTTTAGGGGGGGAGTTTAAACGGGTATAATGCAAATAATAAGGCCCATCGCTTTTGGCAACATAGACGTAATTTGCGGTGGTGATTGCGGCTATAGAATCCCCCGATTTATTCAGAATGGCATAAGTGGCAGGGTAGGATGGACCTGTATAGTAACCTTCGATTTCGTGGAATACATAAAGGCTGTCTCCTTTTTTAAGGTCAGCGAGCCATACGTACTGATCTTGGCGCAGGTAATATTTAGCGGCATCATTACGGGGGCGCACAATGGTAAGGGTATCTCCCACTTTTTGGATGGAGTCTGGCCAAGCAAAATATTCACCTTTGTCGAGTTCTCTCGCTGTGGCAGAGGCTTTAAAAAATGCGTATGGCCCTGAGATGTATGTGGCGAAAGAAAGGGGCTTAATTGTGATTTTCCAAGTCGTAGAATCTTGAGGGAGTAGTTGTTGATCAATGGAATCCGCATTAGAGGCAATCGTTTTGCCTTTTTCATCGGTCAGTGTGATTGCACTCAGCAGGGATATTTTTGTCGCTCCCGATGTTTTGAAACTCGTATTTTTCGCATTGACGTTGATACTATATCCTACAGGGGTCGTCAGATTCAAATTCAGTGAATCGGCACCAGTCCCAATCAAGAAAAAGCCTTGGAGGGTGTCACCCATAGTAAATGGGGCTGTTGTGGTATCCCCGATATAGCGGTAGTAGGCTTTTTGAATTTCTATTGCGATTCGAAGATGGGAGTCTGTTCCAAAGGTCCCGCATAATTCAACAAAGTAATAGCCACTTTTTTCTGTGGTAATAAATGTATTGGAAAGAAGATTAGCTCCTTCGCCAGGGTATGTATAATTCTTATAAATTTCGGTTTCATTTTCGATCACCGGTTCTGTAGGTATTAGTGGCCCTGCTATTTCTTCTCGAACACGAAGCGTATCGCTTTTAATAGAGGTGGTTGCACTCCGAATGGTGATTCTTGTCCCAGAAGGTAATTCGCCCAAGAACAAGCGGAGAGGACTTTCGATGGAATCCGAAAGATAAAAGTTTGCGGTATCACCCGAAATGAGTGTATCGAGGTAATCCACATCGAGACGGTTGGAATAGGAGGAGCTTGAACTTTCAAGGCTTGAAGAAGAGGAGCTACTGTCCTCTTTGGGGTCACTACTCTTATCATCACCGCATGCGGTGAGACCTAGCAAAGAAATGAGAACAGGAAAAAAGAAATATGGTTTCAATATCATAGGGGACTCCTCAATTCAAAATATAAAAGCCTTGTTCTTTTTGGAATGCTTCGCCTACCACTTTTACCTTGTATTTTCCAGTGGGGAAGGATTTTGCATTGAATTTGAACGTCATTATTTTTTCACTTTCCATCTCTTGTTCTGCAACAATCATCATCCGTTTTCCAAATTCATTATAAATCTCGATTTGGACAAATTGAGGCTGACCAATGGTAAGATCAAAAGAACAAGCCAAAGTGTAAATGTCGATGTTCACTTTACCCATTTGGAAGCCACCTTGCATGACATCGCCACCGACGGTTTTGTTGCTATCAAAATAGCTCACATACAAGACCGGAGCTCCTGCTTTGCCCGCATCGCGTGAGGTAACCACGAGTCCCGTATCTTTAGGATTCACTGCAGATAAAATAATTGTGAAAAGGCCGGATTTGTGCTTGCGCTTCATAAATTCAGTGAAAGAGGGATTACGAAGGAAGGCTCCAAAAGGAGCATTCGGGTCTAAAGTAAGAACGCCCAGGTGTTTGGTGTACCGAGGGTCAATGCCACCACCTCGATTTTGATTCACTATGTAGGCATCTCCAGGAAGGTTCAAGTTGCCGGGGGCATTTGCCCAAGTGAGCTTCGATTCTTGCCATTCAACGCCTAATTTATCTTCTCCATAAGTGGGGATTGCTGGATCTTCCAAAAGACCAAATACATTCCACTCTATGGGCTTATTGATGCTTTTCATATCCATGTTCAGTTGGAGTGCGGCATCGGACACTGGACCCGGTAAACCGGAAATGTCAAATTTCAGGTAGATTTTTGCACTATTGGAAGGAGCGTTCCCTATGTGTAAAAGAGAATCACTACCATGAGGCGTATAAGCATCAAATTCAGAAATCCAGGTGTCCATGCCACGTCCACTGGACACGTTGTCTCCATTATGATCTTGCGTGGTAGTTCGCTGGTCGAATACATAGATGCGCACGGTATCGACACCTTTCATTTGACCATCATGGGCACTGAATTCAACGTGATAGCGTCCGCTGAATGTGAAACTGGCTTCAGTATTGTAGGCGCGCTGGTCTGCAAAAACAATTTTGCCAGGTCCGCTGAGTTTACTCCATTCAACAGGAACGGAGCAAAGTCCATCGGCGCGGCCATCATCGGTGACTTGTCCTGAAAGCTTTGCATTATCAGGGAGAATCACGATCATGTCTTTAGGAGCTTTGGGGATTGGGGGGGTATTGACGCCTGTTTTGGGAATATAACCCACATAGAGTGGGAGGAATACGCCACCAGAGGGGCCTTTTTCTAAGTCGTCAGAAAATAATGTTTTGCTTTCCCCTTTGCGCGTTTCCTCAACGATTTTTTGGAATGCGTTTCCTTGCATCGCGGTTTCGCGAAGACCTTCAATGGAGAGGTTTGCGCTATCGTTCACAAATAAGGGGCGTGTCTTTGCTTTGGCATTGGAGATTACATGAATTCCTGCAATTTCTACTTCGCCTTGATCTCTGTTATGTAAAACGGTATTCCCATTTTCTGCTGTGAGCCCTAAAATCCATACGATGCCGCCGTTATTGATAATCTTTGTCCCATTGTCATAATTCATATAAAGTTGGCGAGCCCAAACATGTTGCAAGTTGATAGTCATTGTGTTGATGGCGACGTCTTCGAGGTAAAGGTCACCCGCACCTAAAGTATCACTCTCATAACTTTTTGTGCTCATATTTTTGAGAATCAGTGTTCTCCCAGATAGATGCTTGATTCCATTGCCAAAAGCAGAAAATCTTTCGATCGTGATTTCGTTAAACGTCCCATCATCAATGATAAATTTGCCCGTTCCATCAATGCGAGCTTCTGTGCCTAAAATGCGACGAATACGTTTTCTTATATGGATGTCTTTGTTGATTGTGTAACGTCCACCAGGAGAAAAATAAATCGTTTCGGCACCATCATCGATGGCTTGTTGAATGGCTTTGGAATCATCGGTTCCATCGCTGACGGTTCCACCATAGTCTCCTTGGATACCCACCCATTGGGCCGCCGGTTGTTGAGTGGTTTCCATGGTTTCTGCTACAGGTAATTTAATGGAGGATGGAGGCGTGTGGCAAAGAAATTCGGTGTTTGCAGAGGCATATTCTATGATCTCTGGGCCTTTGAGCCCTTTGCCGCCATGGGAGCTATTGTCTTCAATTGCTTGATTGTATTTGCTAGTGGAAACGCCACGGACAAAAAGCCCTGCTTCATTGATGATGGCTGGTATTTTTTCTTTTATTTTTCCTGGGACATATTCAAGCGTGCCATCAATAAGAGTAAGCATCGCGTGTTCTCCTGCATTGTAAACCGCAGGAACTGCGTTACGACTCCGCAAGTTTCGGATGGTAAGGGATTGGTCATGATTTTCGATCCCATATTTCTTTTGCTCGGAAAGGTAGATATGTTCTAGAGTCATCCCGAAAAAGGGTGTGCGGGTAAAAATACCGACATCAAATCCTTTTATTTCCACGTTCTTAACAAGGAGAGGACCGATGTTTTCTGCAAAACCCATGTCAATGCCCGCAACTCCTGCTCCATCACCAGAATAAATTTTCACATTCAGGATCGTTCCTTGAGTAGCGGCGTTGAAACGAATACCGATGGCTCCCGGGTTCCCTTTTCCTGTACGAAGACTGATGTCACGGATCGCATTGCGATAGCGAGGCAGTGGGCCCACACCTGTGTATAGGAGGGCGCGAGGCATTTCCGGGTTTTCAAAACCACGGCAATTGTCTTCTAACATCAAAATGGTGCCGCCCATACTTTCGCCTTGAAATATGGTTCTGCGATAAGATTTTTCAGGTTCGTCCGCACGTGGCCAGCTCAGTTGCTTGGAAATCTTGTAGACACCATGGGGAAGGTAAATGATAAAGTCCCCATCGGGATGGTCATCGAGTGCTTGTTGAATCGCTTCGGTGTCGTCTACTTTTCCATCCCCTTTTGCATTGTAAGGATTTTTAGTGACATCAATGACAAGAGAACCTAAGGGAAATTCAACCATTTGGGCAAAGGATGTGACAACCACTGACAACAATAGGCATAAAGAAATACGAAACACAAAAAACCTCGTGAGGGGATTACCTGCGATATGTCTTGAAATATATACTTATTCTCCATTCATGGCTTCTGTTGAATTCTTTTTATAACCTATCTTTGGCTTTAGGAATGAAGACTTTTTTTACTCCCCATTTTTTACTCTTTTGTGCGTTCCTGTCCTTTATGGGTTGGGGCTTTTCTTTTGCGACCATTACCCCCTCTTGTGAAGAGGGTTTACCGGTAACTAAAATCACATTTTCTGGGCTGAATAGTACGCGCCATCGAGTGGTTGCTCGGGAACTATTAAACCAGGTTTCAAAGCCCTTTTCTCTCCCACAATGGAATGCAGAACTCCGCCGTTTGCAAGGTTTGGATCTTTTTTCTGAAGTCACTTTAGCCTGTGAAAAGGGAGAAGGTGGTCTTGAAATTACATATAAATTCACTGAGCTGTTTTATTGGATTCCTTCCCCGGCAGGGAAGAAAACAGATCAAGAGGGGTGGATGTTGGGCCTTGCTCTTGCTCATTTGAATCTTCTGGGAGATGACATTCGCGCAGAGGTGCAATACCGAGTGTCGCTAGATCCGTGGATGGATGCGCAGGAATACGCGTTTTACACCAGTTCTCCTTGGCTTTTGAATTATCCAGTGGGTTGGAATGTGGAATTTCTTCGAACGGATAGTTGGGATAATTTGCGAAATTATCAAGACCGCTCTTGGTATGCTCATGGAGATTTGAAAGAAGCCCTGTGGAAATCCCTTGCTCCTTTACTTTCGGGCTCCTATCGCTATCTTGAAAAAGTGGGTTCTATTCCCGATGTGGGTGTAGGCGTTCTTTGGGATAACCGGGATGCTAAAATGGATTCTCGTAATGGTTTTTATGAGGAATTACGGGTGACTCAGTATGGCGGATTTTTAGGCGGTCCTGAGGACTACCAGGAATATTTGTGGGATAGCCGTGTTTATCTTGGGGTGGATCGATTTATTTCTCATTTAGGATGGCTTGCCAGGTACCGCCCGGGAGATCAGGGTGTTTATGATCGGTTGCAACAAGGAGGCGCCAATTCATTGCGCGGTTTTGATTCTGATTCTGCAATCCATGGAAAACATGAAATTCTTTTGAATGCGGAAGAACGATTTGTACTTTTGGAACGTCGTCCCGTTTCCGTTTTTGGTGCAAATTTCTTTTGGGGCTTGCAACTTGTGGGTGGTGTGGATGGTGCTTTTCTGTGGGATGAGGGAGCACCAGGCTGGGATAATTATCGCTCTGCGGTGTATGCAGGAGTTCATTTGGTGATTCCTGCTTTAGATCGTCTTCGTATTGAAGTAGGCTATAGTCCTGATGGAGATGGCCCCAAGATTGCGATCGGATTGTTTGAAAAAGCGGTATCCCAACGGTGGCGATCACGCTAAATTTTAGTGAAACGTTGTTTTTTTTTCACAAGAGGGGATAATAATCTTATTTTTTACCTCAATAAGTGAAGGGTACGTCTAAAAATTGGTTTGCGGGAATGAATTTGAACTATAGCGAAGTACCACCGTTGATTTGATAGAAAATGAATTTTTGGAGAAAAAATGCCAATAAACTACCTGGATTTGCCGATAGGTCCCAAGTATCCGTATGAAGTGGATTGCGTTGTAGAAATTCCTAAGGATACCAACGTTAAATATGAGTATGATGAACACTATCATGTGTTTCGTGTGGATCGATGTCTTTTGTCTTCAATGAGTTATCCTGCGAGTTATGGATTTATTCCAAGTACACTGGGTGATGATGGGGATGCTTTGGATATGCTCGTTTATAATTCTTCGGCTTTGAATACAGGATCTGTTGTGACCTGCCGTGTCGTTGGTGTTTTGGATATGACTGATGGAGGCAAAAAAGATTATAAGGTGCTTGGGGTTCCTCTGTTTATGCATCATCCCTTGCGTGATATTCACGATATCGATCCGATGTTTTTGAAAATTACGAGAAACTTCTTCCAGTATTACAAAGAACTGGAAGGGAAAAATGTGGAAATAGGTAGTTGGATGGATGCAAAATTTGCGAGAGAAAAAGTGGTGGCCGCTCATGAGGCGTATTTCAGGACTCAAGTGCAACGGCCAGAAACCTGTTATCAGGAACCAGAAATCGATGCCGATATGCAAGGATGTTCCTCCACATCCATGTTCATGTAGTTTTATTCCCGATTGGACTCTAGGTCGAAATCAGCCGCTTCTCTTGTAACTTTATTTTTTTGAATTCTGTATTAACGCTCTTGAAGGACTCTCTTAAAATGAGGGTCCTTTTTTAGTTTCGGTGGTTCTGGAGAGGTGCCGATTTTCCTGGATCTATGCAAAAAAAATTAAGGAAGTGTGTCGCCAATCAGTTCCATTTGCATGGACATGATATCCTTGCAAGCTTTTTCACCTAACGCAAGAAGTATATCCAGCGTCTTTTTGCTGAACGATGTATGTTCGCCAGTCCCTTGAATTTCAATGAATTCTTCCGCATCGCGCATCACAATATTCATGTCTACATCGGCAGCGGAGTCTTCTACATAGCAGAGATCTAAATTCGGTTCGCCTTTAACGATGCCCACAGAGATGGCGGTCACAACGTGTTGCAAAACAGGTGCATTTACCTGAATGCGAGGCTTTACTTTTTTGAGGGCAAGCGCTAAGGCCACGAACCCTCCGATGATACTCGCTGTGCGTGTGCCACCATCCGCTTCGATGACATCGCAGTCAACGACGATTGCATTTTCGCCCAAGGCTTGTAAGTTTGCGGCACCGCGGAGAGACCGTCCAATAAGACGTTGAATTTCTTGAGTGCGACCGCTTGCGCCTTTGCGTTCACGATCCACGCGTTCATTGGTACTTTGTGGCATAAGCGCATATTCGGCGGTGATCCAACCCTTGCCTTTGCCCTTGAGCCAGTGAGGCACTTCTGGGAGGAGAGTGGCGTTGCAAATCACGCGAGTGCGACCCATTTCAATAAGCACAGAACCGTCCGCGCTGGAGACGAACCCTGGAATCATGCGGATAGGACGGAGTTCATTAAAATTTCTACTGTCAATTCTTGTCATGGGTTGCCTGTTTCTCGCTTAATTTGCGTACTGAAGTTTTTCGGTTTTACCTGCATGGAAAGAACCTAAACGGTAGATAAAATCGGTGTATTGTTGTAATTCCTGCAAGGCTTCCACCACAAGCGGATCCTTGGGATTGCCTTCGAATGAAAGATGAAAAATGTATTCCCACGGTTTATCGGGATGAGGTCTGCTTTCGATGCGGGTTAAGTTCAAGTTGCGTTTGGCAAAGGCTCCGAGTGCGCAATAGAGAACACCGGATTTTTTTGAATTGGAGAGTTCAAACAGCAGCGCCGTTTTGATGTCATTGCCATCGGCGATTGTGGATTGTGTTTTTTGAATGCCATAAAAGCGGGTAAAATTCACGCCCTTAATATTCTCCAGATTTGTGGTGAGAACTTCAAGGTGGTAGTACTTTGCCGCATAAACGCTCGCGATAGCTCCATCGGTGTGGTTTCCTCGTTTGGCGATTTCTTCGGCACTTCCGGCAGTGTCATAGTAGGGGACTTTTTCAATTTGCGGATTGCTACTGAAAAAACGGCTGCACTGAGCGAGCCCCTGAGGATGGCTCAAAACACGTTTTAAGTCCGCGAGAGTCGTGCCGGGGACGGCGCACAAGCAGTGCTCAATCTGCAACGTGACTTCTGCAACAATGGGGTGGCGCCACTTGTAGAGGAGATCATAATTTTCGTAAATGGAGCCTGCGGTAGAATTCTCAATGGGAACAGCTCCGCCATCCACCAAATTGGTTTCAATCCCCTGATAAATTTCTTCAAAGGTATTCATGGGAACAACTTCAATGTCTTTCCCGAATAGATAGTAGGCCGCACTTTCGCTATAAGCCCCGCGACGTCCTTGAATTGCAATCTTTTTTCGTTCACTCATAGCAGTCTCCTCGCGCCTCTGTAACGCTCTTTCCAGTATTTGGTGGACAGTGGGATAATAGCGACTCCATCTGAAGAACTAGAATGGGTAAAGTTCCCATTGGAAAGATAGACTCCGACATGATTGATTCCCCAGTGGCCTCCGAAAAAGACAAGATCGCCCGTCTGTAAGTCCTCTTGGTCAATAGGTTCGCCTAACTTGAACATGGCTCCCGAACTGTGGGGTAGATTTTTTCCTGTTTTTTCCTTATAAATCTGCATGACGTAGCCTGAACAATCCGTCCCATTTTTGGAACTTCCACCATATTTGTAGGGGGTGCCGAGCCACGAGTTGACAACGTCCATCCATGCGGAAAGATCTTCCGATACTTCGCTGTCAACAGGAGCGTCTAAGGAATCAGAACTGAGATTGAAATCGTCACTGGTCGTTGTGGATTCTGGTGGAGGGCCGTATTCGCCGAGCTCTCGGTCATAACCTGTGCGGGCTGGCACATTGCAAGCGGCAACTAAAGAGAGAAACGTAAAAACGCAAAGTTTACATAGGGATCGCATCCGTTAAAATTTATAAAAAGTGAGACGCATAATCCATTCCTTTCTCTCTTTCTATATTGAAGTCATGATGATTGACACACTTCTCCGCTACGATACGAATGCGCCTCGTTATACGAGCTATCCTCCAGCGAATCTTTTCCGCCCTGCAGAAACGAAACAAGAAATTGAAGCTCTGTGGCGCGCTTCGAATAATCTCTATCCACAAAACCTAAGTTTTTATTTTCATATTCCTTTTTGCACCAAGCGTTGTCTTTTTTGTGGATGTACTTCGGAAGTGATGCAGGATGCCTCTGCCCGCGACCTTTATTTTGAATCGCTTTACTCGGAAATGGCCGAGAAGTTGCTGTGGATCTCGGACAAAAGGCCTGTGACCCAGGTTCATTTTGGGGGCGGTACGCCGACGAGTGTTCCTTTTGAAATCCTAGACACCATTCTCCATAAACTTCGCGCACGCTTTCCCTTTGCGGAAAATGCGGAAATCGCTATTGAGTGCAACCCTTCCAGTATCACTGAAGAAAGGCTTCGCACCCTTGCTCTGATGGGTTTTAATCGCATCAGTTATGGTATTCAGGATTTTAATCCGGAAGTATTGGAAATCATCGGGAGAGATCCCTCTTTGCTTCCGGTGAATGAGTTGGTGAAACTCTCTCGGGAACTTCATTTTTCGGGCATCAATCTCGACTTGATTTATGGACTCCCGGGTCAAACGGAAGCAAACTTTTATGACAGCGTGCAGAAGGCCGTGGAAGCCGCTCCAGATCGCATTGCTTTGTTTAGCTACGCTCACGTCCCTTGGCTCAAAGAGAATCAAAAACTTTTGGAAAAGTACCCTATGCCAAACGCCCGTGAGAAAATGACGTTTTTCCTCGAAGCTCGTAAACGCTTTATAGAAGCTGGGTTCGTGGATGTCGGTATGGATCATTTTGTAAAGCCCACGGATTCTTTAGCGATCGCCCTTCAAGAGGGTGTGCTGCATCGCAATTTTCAGGGCTATTGTACTCGCAAAACTACGGGACAGGTTTACGGATTTGGCTCCAGTGCCATTTCACAGTTGGATAATGCGTACACACAAAATATTCATGACAGTGCCCATTATACGGAGCTTCAGCTTTCCGGGAAAATGACGGAGATCCGCTGCCATCCTTTGGATGAAAAACAGAAAGTACTGCGCGATACCATTGAACGGCTTATGTGCAATCGCCTCCTTCGTGTCGATGAACGCGAAAAGGAAATTCTCGGTGCTGGTTGGGAACGTCTCCTCGCTTTAGAATCCAAAGGCTTGCTCGTCAAAGTTTCTGATGATGAAATTCGCACGACTGAATTAGGAACGCTCGTGATTCGTTATCTCGCCATGCAGCTCGATCCTCTGATGCAGAACTGTAAAACGGAAGGTGTTTTTTCGAAGACGATCTAAATGTCTTTCTAGTAAATCATAAACAAAAAGAGGTGATAGACTCTCAAAAGTTTTAATCCCTTATTTGAACTGATTACTCAACTGAATTATTGCTAGAATTGACGTATGTTTTGTTTGAACGCTATATTGCCTGTCCTCCTAGGGGGGCTTTTATTTGCCTCCATCTCTGCCTCTGCGCAGGAGGTTCCCTTGGATCTTTCCAATCTTTACGAGGATCCTATCGCTATTGTCCAGGAATTTTCATGGAAGGAGACCGCCTGGATCACAGGATCAATTACGGTCATCTGGGGACTTTCCTTGCTACATGATAATTTTCGATACTGGGTTCGGGAAAAGTACCAAGAAGAAGGTTCTAATCGGCTGATCAGTACACTCAATTTTGTGGGCGAAGGTTATATTTTCGCCATTCCAGTAGCTCTCTATGGTGTGGGAGCTGTCCAAGACAACACACGTCTTGAAAATGCGGCATTTACTTCCATTGAGGCAGGACTTTTCGCTAATGGAATCGGTAAAGTCGTGAAGTTCGTTGTGGGCCGCAAACGCCCTATACATGATAATCCTGACCAGAGTGATCGTGGCGATGATTTTTCCCCTTTTTCTACCGAGCCCAATGATTCTTTCCCTTCTGGTCATGCGACTATTGCCTTCGCTTTGATCACACCTTGGGTTGTGTACTATCCGGGTTGGGCCTCTTATAGCCTCTTGTTGATTGGAGCAGGTGTTGGAATTTCCCGTCTAGCGGTGGATGCTCATTGGAGTACGGATATTCTGGGTGGGGCCTTGCTAGGATTAGGAGTGGGTTATACTTTGGCTTCTATCCACATACGAAAATCCATCAATGTAGTTCCCATTGTAGGCAATGGGGTGGGCGGGGCGTTAGTACAAGGATCGTTCTAATCCGCTTTCGATTCATTTTGCAAACTTAGACCATTCCATAAGTTATGGAGCCCACTTCGTTCACTATTCGCCAAAGCGGATGTTGAGGCAAAATTTTAAAAATGTGGTCTCCTTGAATCGAATTTTGAGAAGATTCTGGAGCCGAAAGAGAGAGCCTCTGAAAAAAGAGATAATGTATGCGATTTGGTGGCAAGCAAACAGGCGTTGTTGAACCGTATGATTTTCATGAGAATGACAACACAACCCCTATAAGCTTACCTTTGGAGTAATTATCTTCTTAAAAAAGAAAATGGATCACTTCCCGAAATCACTCGTCGGTGTCATCACTTGCCACAAAATGGCTTTTTGTGCGTGCAGACGATTTTCCGCTTCTTCAAAGGATAAGTTCCGATCCCCATCCATCACGGAATCCGTAATCTCTTCTCCGCGGTGCGCAGGAAGACAGTGCGTTACCTTGCAATGAGCGGGTGCTTTGGCGAGCAACGCATCATTAATTTGGAACGGCAAAAAGTGACTTTGTTTGGTGTCCTTTTCCCCTTCTTGTCCCATGCTCACCCAAACATCGCTATAAAGAATATCGGCGTCCTTCACGGCATCTTCGGGGTTGTTGAATACGCGGTACTGGGTGCCATGTTTTTTAAGGCCATCCAAAGCTTGATCGACAACGAATTTCGGTTGTTCAAAACCTTTGGGACAGGCGAGTGTAAAATTCATTCCTACTTTAGAAGCGAGGGTCAACAAAGAATTTGCCACATTATTGCCATCACCGATAAAAGCAACCGTTTTGCCTTTCAGGGAACCATACTGTTCTGTCATCATTTGGGCAAAGGAAAGTGCCTGGCACGGGTGAAAATCATCGGTCAAAGCATTAATGACAGGAATGGATCCGTATTCAGCAAGTTGTTCCACCAGTTCTTGTTTAAAACAACGAACCACGAGGGCGTTGACCCAACGGGATAAACAGCGGGCAACATCTGGTACGCTTTCCCGTTTTCCAAGACCAATAGAATCGGGTGCCAAAAGAACAGGCATTCCCCCAAGTTGGTGAATACCCACTTGGAATGTTGTTATTGTGCGGAGAGACGGTTTTTCAAAGAACATACCGATTGTCTGGCCGTGGAAACGGTCAGAGGGTTGTCCTGCTTTAATCTCTTTTTTGAGACGCATAGCAATGGCGACGGTTTCGAGGATTCGTTCCTCATTCCAATCGCTGAGACGTAACAAATGGCGATTGCGATTGATCATTGTTCGGTCCTTCCAGTTGTCCCGTTTGGAAAACAAAAAGACCGATCCAAAGGGGGTTCCTTGGGCGGTCTGTGGTCCCAAAATCGGG
>DBTP01000085.1 GCA_002307115.1 Fibrobacter sp. UBA1313
GAAATCAAAGTCATTAAGCAATGGCCCTACGAACACATTCTGCTTTTGACAGGTGAAGATACCCAGAACTGCGGTTTTGAATACCTTCGCCATGCGATTCGCGTTTGCAAACCTTACTTCAAGCATATCTCCATTGAAGTGCAGCCGATGGATACCGATCAATACAAAATTCTTGCCGAAGAGGGCGTCTCTGCAGTGATGGTGTATCAGGAAACATACCACCGCGAAAAGTACAAGACGTATCACCCAGCAGGTAAAAAAAGTATCTTCTCGTATCGCGCTGATACTCCGGATCGAATTTGTGAAGCGGGGGTGCGTAAATGCGCCATCGGTTGCCTTATGGGCCTTGAAGACTGGCGCACGGATTGCTTTTTTACCGCGCTTCACTTGCGCTACCTCGAAAAGAAATACTGGAAAACTCGTTTTTCCATTTCGTTCCCACGCTTGCGCCCGCACGCAGGCTTACAGGATCAGAAGAATATTCAGACGGACCGGGAATTGTTGCAGTTGATGTGCGCTTATCGTCTTTTTGATCACGACGTGGAACTTTCTCTGAGTACTCGCGAAGGCGCGAATTTCCGCGATCATGCAACACAAATTTGTATTACATCGCTTTCGGCAGGTTCCCGCACGGATCCGGGTGGTTACAGTCTTTCCAAAGAAGAACTTCCGCAGTTCATCATCAATGATGGTCGCACTCCAGAAGAAGTCTGCGCTGTAGTGAGAAAAAATGGGTATGAGCCGGTGTGGAAAGATTGGGATCCCGTGCTGGATGCGTTGTAAACTAAAATCCGTGAAGTCCGACAAAATTTGAATTTTTATGTAGGGAATGAATGCCGTTCCCTCATTTTGCATTGACATTTGTAGCAAAAGGGTGGAATCATTACTTTTGAAATTCTTTTTCTACACTTTCTCTTAGGTCATACAAAAGCCATTCTTTTTTCATAATGGATGACTTTTCCGTTTGTAGTAGCTTTATAAATTCTTTTATCCCTATGGGTTCATTTCCATTACCATGAATTAGCACAATACTTCCATTATGTGCGGATTGGCCTTTTGCTAGCCAAGCATCGCTTCCTATAGGAATCAGACCGAATTCAATGACTTTATCTACAACCTTAGGGTCCGATACCAACCCAGGAAAACGAAAAAATACGGAGGGCCGAAATCCATACTGAAGTAACATCTTTTCAGTCTCCAGAATTTCAAAATTAATATCTGTTTTGGGCTCTAGTAAGAAATTATTGTTTAAGGGTAGCTTCGGATTGAAGTGATGATTATAAGTATGATTAATCCATGTCACTGAAATTTCATGGGAGTCTATTAAATTTTTGAGCCACAACAAGTCTTCTGAATGAGTTAGCATAAATTTACCCGTAATGGATAATGCCAAAGGCACGGGCTTTTCTGTTTTTTTAAATTCAGTAATTAGTGAGGTGAAAATAATTCGGTCCAATGGTTTATGAGAAGGGCATAAATCAATCGTTAACGTGATTCCCATTTCTTTGGGGAAACCATGAATAATACCGGAGTTTTCTAATGAGAACGATTGATTTCGAGCGGCCTCGATCGCTTTTACATAAGCTGAGTTATAATACTTTAGACGTATTTGCTCAAAGCTCAATACTTTTAGAGATATTTGGTTAGAAGGAATAATCTGTGTCTCTAAATTTTCAGGAGTCACTCCTATATAGAACTGTTGTCCTGATTGTTCAAAGGTTCTAATGACCAAAATATTTTTGTTGTTAAAAATGCCCTCAGCAAAATAGACTTTGTAATTACCGATTTGATCTTGAGCACAAAGAGATACATTGCCTAAAATCAGAAATAAAAAGACGAATAAGAATTTCGTAATGTTGATCTTATAATTTTGAAAAATATTCATCACCATCTGATCTCGTTGAATGATCTGTTAATTTGTAACGAATTTTCATCTTTCTAATACAGAGATATTCCAAGCCCAATAAATACGATTCCGCTAATTTTCTGCATCCACTTTCCGATTTTTTCATTGTTCCGTAACGTCTTGGTGACGTAAGAGGCGCTATGAGCAAGAAATAGACACCAAATGGTACCTGTGGTCGTAAATGTTAATCCCAGTATTAAAAAAGGAATGGGTCCATTTGTGTAATGAGGGTTAATAAATTGAGGTAAAAGGGAGAGAAAAAATAAAGCCACTTTAGGATTCAAAAGATCCGTTAAAAGTCCCTGTCGATAAATTTTCAATAAATCTGGTTTTCCTATCTGCTGCGCATTGTTATCAAACAGGCTCTTTTTTTCGATAAGCATTTTTATTCCCAAATAGACTAGATAGGCGATGCCGATCGTTTTGATAATATTAAAGGCAACAATAGATTTTGCCAAAATAATGGATAAACCCAATGCTGCCAATGTGGTGTGAATAAGGGCTCCCGTGATAATCCCGAAGACAGAATAGAACCCGGCGCGTCTCCCTTGCGTCATGCTCCGCGTCAAAATGTACACAGTATCCACTCCCGGCACGATGTTCAAAAACAAGCCAGCAATAATGAATCCAAAATAATTTTCGATACCGTACATAATTTTGTGTTGCTCATTTTCTGAGACCTTAGTATCTGATGATTAAATTCCAAGGTCTTGCACTTAGCTCGTAAATCTAGCTTTTACGGATTTCGAAAGATTAGTTGCCGGCGATAAAAAACGAGGGGCGGAGTGCAGATTTAAAGCTATACCTATGAAAATTAAAATACCAGAAATTAAAAAGCCGACTCATTACCGACTTTTTTTCACAAATTCGCTATTTCTTATTTTGACTCTAGCTAGGTCATTTTCAATTACATGAGCCCTGGAATGTTCAAACCCTGGGTGAGCTCGCTCATGCTTGCTTTGGATGTATCCTCTTTCTTTTTCGTTGCGGCATTCACTGCTGCCATGATTAAGTCTTCCAAGGCTTCGACATCTTCTTTATCAACGGCTTCCGGATTAATTTTGATAGCGGTAATCACACCCTGACCGTTGATGACAACCTTTACCATGCCACCACCCGCTTCGGCTTCAAAAGCCTGCGTTTGCAGTTCGGTTTGGGCTTTGGTCATTTTGGATTGCATTTTTTGCAAGTCTTTGAGCATTTTTTGCATGTTCATAAATGGGTTCCTTTTGCTGAAATACTATTCGGGTTCGTCTTCGCAACTTTCTGTTGCCGTATTGGATCTATGCAATTTTCGTGTGCTAATGAGTTCTGTTTGGAACATTTCTACGAGGGTTCCCAAGATGAGCTCATTCTCAAGATCACTTTCCCAAGCAGAGACAGGCCTTGATTCTACAAGTTTTTCGCCGGGTTGAGGTGCAATGAGTGTATACTGTAATGCGACTTTAGTTTGGAGCAAGTCTTCGAGAATATTTATTAGACGATCTTGATAATCTTTGTTTTTCGTCATTTGTTCGTAGCCCCAGGCGAGAGCTGCGCGATAGACGACTTTAAGTGGGAAAGGATTCGCCTGAAAATCGCCATGATCCAAAGAAGACCCACTCAGACTTGTGGCAAAGAAGCCCACTTCTTGTGAAAAACATTCTCGTATTATTTCTGGCCAAGCGTTGCAAATATCATAGCGGGTGTAACGCGGACCTGTTTCAAAAATATTATTCTCTTGATTTCCAAATTCAATAGCAAAATCATTTTTAGATGTCGGGCCTTCGTTGAGATCAAAGTCAATGGCAAAAGAAGCGTTTAAAACTTCCATAGCATTCTCTGGAGCCGGTGTTGGAGCTATCGTTTCTAAGGGATCTTGGGTGACCTGTGGCGGGGTCTTTAAAGTCGGCGAAGGAACCGCAGACTCAGTTACTTTTTTTTTTGACTGCTCTGAGGCAGAGGTAGTATCATTGATGGCCGCAAGTGCTTTTCTTAGATCGGTAAGGTGATCCAGCCATGCCATGCGGGCCAAAGAAGATTCCACCAGTAAACGCGGGTTCGTGCTATGGCGAAGGCTTCCCTGCAGATCGGTGAGAATTTTTGCCACGCGGAGCAAATCTCCATTACTCAGGTTTGCTGCGCAAGATTGTAATTTGCCGTAAAGCGCATCTGAAATATTCAGCTCTTCGGCAGTAATACCACCCACACGAATATAGAGACGGTTGCGAATAAATTTGGCAAAGCCATCGAGAAGAGGCGCGAATTCCACCCCTATAGAGCAAGCTTTGTCTACGACTTCAAAGCAACCCTTAATGTCATGATTGGCGATAGATTCCAAAAGGGAAAAGAAAAGTTCGTTAGGGGGAATTCCTAAAACAGAATGCACCGCTTCAGCACTCATATCGTTGCCAGTAAAGGCGTATGCTTGGTCAAAGAATGTCAGTGCATCGCGCATGGAACCATCCGCTTTTTCGGCGAGAATGCCGAGAGCTTCTGGATCTGTTTTGATTCCCTCTTGTTCGCAAATGTAATGCAAACGGCTAATGATCTGCTTAGACGTGAGCCGTTTAAAATCGAAGCGCTGTACGCGCGAAAGAATCGTCTGCGGTACTTTGTTCACTTCTGTCGTTGCAAAAATGAAAATGACGTGTGGAGGAGGTTCTTCAAGAGTTTTTAGAAGCGCATTAAATGCGCCTTTAGAGAGCATGTGCACTTCGTCGATGACAAACACTTTGTACTTACCAATCATGGGTGTATACTGTGTCTGTTCCAAAAGATCGCGGATATTATCGACGCCCGTATTACTTGCGGCATCAATCTCAATCACGTCCATCGGGTTTCCGCCAGCGATATCCTTGCAGCTCGGGCATTCCCCACAAGGGTGCAACGGGTTTCCACCAGTACAATTCAGCGTGCGCGCGAGAATGCGTGCTGAGGTTGTTTTCCCTACGCCGCGAGTCCCTGTAAAAAGAAAGGCATGGTGCAACCGTCCGCCCGTGATTGCGTTTTCAATCGTCTTTGCGATATGTTCCTGACCGACCATATCTTGAAAAGAATTCGGACGCCACTTGCGGGCCATTGCGATGTATGCCATGGCGCTAAAGATAATTATTTCCTTCAAAAAATTCCGCAGAAAGTCTAAAAAAGAGACGGGCAGCAAGACTTTGTGCCCTGTTGCCCGAAAGAGTTAGAAAAGGAAGTACTTTCCGTGCTTATCGCAGCACAATTTCTCCATCCAGGACAATCTTTTCGCGGAGTTTGTTATGCGCCTTGTTCACTTCCTCATCGGTGAGCGTGGTATCCATGGATTGGTAAACGAAGGAGTACACCATATTCTTTTTACCCGCAGCGATCTTATCGCCCTGGTAAATGCTTTTGAGCTCCACAGACACCAAATTTTTCACGTTGAATCCCTTAATCTGAGCGAGCACCGATTCGTGGGTCTTGTGTTCGTCCATTTCCATCGAGATATCACGGGTGGTGGATACTTGGCGGCTGAAAGGCTTGAAAATCACCTTGCTCTGAAGTTTCGTCTCCACTAAGTTCAGATTCACTTCGAAAAGGAAAGTTTCGTAATCAATATCAAAGGCTTGGAGCACCCCTGGATGCACGCAACCCGCAGTTCCCAACACAGTTTTTCCACACACGATTTCGGCTTGCTGTGCCGGGTGTAAGAACGTCTCAGGCTTCTCGGGCACGCGGAGTTCTACGGCAAGGCCAATGCGTTTAAAGAAAGAGATCACAAGCCCCTTAAGATCTGCAAAAGAAACGGGAATGGACTTTTCTTCAAGGACTTTGGTTTTCCAATGGCCAGCGAGGATAGCGCAAAGGAGTGGAACTTCTTCGAAGCCCGGATCGCGTTCATTGATGCGAGTTTCAGAGGGGTATTGACCTTTCGCGACTTCGAACAAACGAATTGAACCGGGGCGACTCTTTTCGTTTTCCGCCACACTTTTTAAAAGGTTAGGAATGAGAGAGGTGGGGAGCACTCCCAGTTCTTCAGAAAGGGGATTCAAAAGAGGGGCGGGACGGCTACGGCGATCAAGGTCATTGGGTTCGCCAAAAACTTTCTGTATGTTCGTTTTGCTTGCAAAGCGGAGGGATAAGCACTCATGGAGACCCATGGCGGACAAAGCATAACGAATGTGACGATTGAGTATTTCTTGAGCGGGTAAGTCGTTTGGCTGGGCCTTGAATTTTGGCACATCATAAGGAATGTTATCAAAACCAATCAAACGGGCTACTTCTTCGATTAAATCGACTTCGCGTTCCAAATCGGGGCGGAATGGTGGAATGGCAAAAGTCAAATTATTATCGGTTTCTACAAGGCCAATACCAGTGAGCAGTGAGCGGATTTCTTCTGCAGAGGGTGAGATTCCGAGCACTTTCTGCACCCGGCTTTCGCGGAGCTTCACCTGAAGCAGTTCTTTCGGGTGATCTTCGCCTGTATATTCCACGACACCTTTAAGAATCTTACCACCCGAGACTTCTTGAATCAAAGCGCAAGCATATTCGTTTGCCCAGCTTTGCATGGAAGTATCAATGCCGCGTTCAAAACGATAGCTAGAATCAGAAGAAATTCCCAAACGTTTGCTCTGCTTGCGAACAACGGTCGGGTTGAAATAAGCACTTTCCAAAAATACGTTTTGTGTAGATTCGTTGATTTCGGATTCCACACCACCCATGACACCAGCAACACAAGCGGGGCGGTCCCCATCACAAATGGTGAGATCAGTTTCTAAAAGTTCATGTTCATGGTGATCAATGGTGGTAATTTTTTCACCCCTGCGCGCGCGGCGCACTTTCACCGTATTGCCGTTAAGTTGTGCCATATCAAAGCTGTGGAGTGGTTGACCAATATCCATCAGAATGAAATTGGTAATGTCCACCACGTTGTTGATAGAATTCATGCCTACAGCGTGTAATAGTTTGGCAAGCCAAGCTGGGGAAGGACCAACCTTCACCCCTTGAATGACACGGCCCACGTAGCGAGAACAACCCGAACCCTTCTCCACTTCGAGTTTCATGACCGATATCGCCTCAGGGGTTTCTTCTTTAAGATTATAATTCAACTTTTTGAGCGGACGACCAAATTTGGCTGCAAGTTCGCGTGCGACACCGCGGTGAGAAAGGGCATCGGGGCGATTGGGCGTGACATTTAATTCTAACGTCACATCGTAATAACCTAAAGAAACGAAATTCGTGCCAGCGGGGATTGAATCTTCCAAAACCATAATGCCCGCATGGTTGTCAGAAAGCCCAATTTCATCTTCAGCGCAAATCATCCCAAAGCTTTCGACGCCTCGAATCTTGGACTTTTTCATCTTGAGCTTTTCACCATTGGGGAGCGGGAGCTCTGCACCGAGAGGCGCTAACACAACGGTTTGGCCTTTCGCAACGTTTGGAGCACCACAAACCACTTGAATGATTTCTGTGCCGGTATTCACTGTGGTAATGTGTAAATGATCGCTATCAGGATGAGCGTCGCAAGTGAGTACCTTCGCAACAATGAGTTTATCGTAAACTTTACCGGGCTCTTCTTTTCCTTCCACTTCCAAGCCAATAGAGGTCAGTGCTTTTTCAATGGCGTCTACGGATTCCGGGAGATCTACATGCCTTTTAAGCCAATTCAGAGAAACTTGCATTTTGAGCCTTATCCTTACGAAAATTGCACCTTTCTTAAGTGCTGGGATCTTCAATTTTTTCCCAAAGAATTTAGAAAAATGTAAAGAAATCAAAAGACTTTTCACAAAGGCTAAGACGCAAGGAGGACGCAGATCTTAAAAGAGATCCTAAAAAAGTGAAAAAGAAGTGGATGAGAACGATCAAAACACATCGAGAAATGTATTTTTGGGCTAGAATTTTTTTTTGAAGGTAGGCGACTATGCAACAGATAGATTGGGCAAATCTTCCCTTTGGTTATTCGGATTCAGACTACAACGTTCGCTGCTATTATCGCAATGGAGCCTGGGGCAAAATTGAAGTTTCCTCTTCTTCCGTTATCAACATGCACATGGCGGCTACTTGCTTACATTATGGCCAAGAGGGTTTTGAAGGTCTCAAAGCATACACAGGCAAGGATGGCAAAGTGCGTTTGTTCCGTTGTGAGGAAAATGCAAAGCGTATGCAAAATACGGCGGATCGCGTTTTGATGGCGGCTCCTCCGGTGGATCTTTTTAGGGAGATGGTTCACCAGGTGGTAAAACTCAACGCGCGTTTTGTGCCTCCCTATGGCTATGGCGCCACCCTTTATATTCGTCCTCTTTTGATCGGCACCAGTCCAGAAGTGGGAGTGCGCCCCTCGGAAGAATATGTGCTTTTGATGTTTGTTGTCCCTGTGGGTCCTTATTTTAAGGCGGGTTTCAAACCTGTGGATATGATGATTTGTCGCGACTTTGATCGTGCGGCTCCTCTGGGTACAGGTACAGTGAAAGTGGGCGGAAACTACGCGGCGAGTTTGCAATCTTTGGAACTGGCGAAAAAGTTGGGTTTTTCTTCCACGATTTATTTGGATGCCAAGGAAAAGAAGTATATCGATGAATGTGGCCCTGCCAATTTCTTCGGCATCAAAGACAATCATTACATTACGCCGAAATCTTCGAGTATACTTCCTTCCATTACCAACAAGAGTCTCCAGCAATTGGCGGAACACTTGGGCTATGTGGTGGAACGTCGTCCGGTGCCATTCGAAGAACTTTCAGAATTTGAAGAAACGGCTGAATGTGGTACTGCTGCGGTGATCACTCCCATTAAAAAGATTGTAGATCCTGTGACGAATACAACGTTTAATTATGGCGATGGTGTGAATGCCGGTCCGGTATGCACTCGCTTGTATAAAGAATACACAGCAATTCAATTTGGTGAAAAACCAGATTTGTTCGGATGGACCGAAGTGATTGATCTCTAATTTTATTTGTTTAGGATTAACAAAAAAAGACCTGATGTAAATCGGGTCTTTTTTATACAAAAATCAATGAATTTGAGATAAATTAAATGTTTAGTAGGCACCATCACCCTTGAAAACAACCTTAAACGTCTTTGCCACTAATTGGGCATCGGTCCCTAAATTTCCGTGGCGCACATATTGGTTATCGAGACGCATCCAGTCTTCAAATCCAATTTCGCTACGACCACTGACTTGCCAAAAACAGGTAAGTCCAGGAGTCACAGACAAGCGCATTTTGTGCCAGGGGAGGTATTCTTCAACTTCTGAAGGGAGGGGCGGGCGAGGGCCCACGATAGACATATTGCCAATAAGAATATTAAATAGTTGCGGAAGCTCATCCAAACTAAATTTGCGAAAAATACGACCAAAAGGGTAAATCCGCGGGTCATTTTTCATTTTAAAGGTGGGTCCGTTGGACTCATTAAATTCTTCAAGATCTTTTTTTCGTTTTTCTGCATCCGCATACATACTGCGGAATTTGTACATTACAAAAGTTTTTCCGTTCTTTCCAACGCGCACTTGTTTGAAAATAACAGGTCCTTGGGGATCACTAACCTTCACTGCAATAGCACAAGCAATGAGTAGGGGTGAAAGGAACAATATGCTACAGAACGCAGCACTAAAATCAAAAATTCGTTTGAGTGGACTCATCCAACGTCGCGAGGTTCCTTCTCCTATGACATCGGAATAAAATAAACGAGAAAGAGAAAAAAAGCCTTCGTTAGCTTCATTAAAATGGGCAATGGCAATATCCAGTTCCTGATCTTGTTTTTCCAAGAGGCCCGTGTAAACAGAAATTTCAAAAATAGGGCGTTTCGTTTTTTTGCGGAGCTGATTTATGAGTCCGGCACGACTGATATTGCGGAGGATTTGCTTGCGTAGTTGTTCCAATCTTGAAATGTCAGAATCTAATGAAATTACACCGAGACCATTCTCATCATTCAAATAGCCCACAACATCCGTAAATTTGGTTTCTGTGAAAAGTGTCAATACGGCAATTTTCCAAGCACGAATGGCAGCATTATCCGGTTTGGCGAAACCGACCAAATCAAATTGTCGCGTCACCACTTTAATGTATAGAAAAGGCTTTTGGGTGCGATTTGTGCGGAGAAATTCTTCTTTCAGGCGCGCTTGAAAAAAATCGGTAGGATAAACCGTGTTGCCAATATCTTGTGGAGATATCAGTGTTCCCATTTGCTGCGTTTCATTACTCGTATTCACAGTCCAAATATAGCCTTTGGTACTTGATTTTGTTGAATTTTATAAGTCGTTTTTTGCTATTTTTTAATCGACCTTTATATTGGAGTGCTTTATGCGCATAGGACTTGTTGGTACTGGTACGGTTGGTGGTGGCGTTATTGAAATTTTGGAAGCAAAAGCGACTGCTTATCGTGAAAAATTAGGTGTGAATCTTGAATTGGCATGCATTTGTGCTCGCACAGAAGAAGAAGTGGCTCCATTTAAGGCTAAGGGATATACAACATCTACAGATGCGATGTCTATGATTGCTGATCCATCCATTCAAGTTTTGGTTGAACTTGCTGGTGGTTATGAAATGCCTCGTCAGTGGATTACTGCCGCTCTCGAAAGTGGAAAACATGTGGTGACTGCGAACAAGGCGATGCTTGCCAAATATGGTCATGAGCTTTTTCCTCTTGCTGAGAAAAAGGGTTGTCACATTCTCTTTGAGGCTGCTGTGGGTGGAGGTATTCCCATTATCCGTAGTATTCAAGAAGGTTTTGTGGGTAGCGAAGTAGAACACTTGAGTTGCATTATCAATGGAACCTGTAATTACATTCTCTCTCGCATGACCGAGGCTCACCTTTCTTTTGAAGATGCATTGAAAGAAGCGCAGGCGAAAGGGTATGCAGAAGCAAACCCTACCTTTGACATTGAAGGTGTGGATTCCGCTCACAAGACAGCACTTCTTGCAAGTCTTTGTAGTGGTAAGTATGTGGACTTTGAAAAAATTCATGTGACAGGGGTTTCTCACATCAGTGCTGAAGATATTGAGAATGCGAAGGAATTGAATGCAACCATCAAGCTTCTCGGTCTCTATATTCGTAGCGAAGCGGGTGTTGATGCTCGCGTACATCCTTGCTTGGTTCCAAATAATCATCTCCTCGCTAACGTCAACAATGTGATCAATGCAGTGTATCTCCAGTGTGACAATTTGGGCCCTACATTGCAGACAGGTGCCGGTGCTGGTCGTTTGCCTACCGCAAGTGCGGTCGTTGCAGACTTAGTTTCTCTTGCCCGTTCTACGGATTCTGGTAAACGCTTGCCCATGCCTATGGGCTGGTTTAACAAGGAAAATGCGGCAACGCTGGTTCCCATCGAAGAAACCTCTGCTCGTTATTATCTCCGCTTTACTACGCGTGATGCTTGCGGGGTACTTGCTTCTATTACTGGTATTTTCAGTGAAAATAGGATCTCTATTGAATCCATTATCCAGAAAGGGGTTACGGATCCTGGGAAAGTGAGTATTGTTGTCGTTTCTGAACGCACAGAGGAACGCAAAATTTTGTCTGCTCTCAAAGCGATTGATGCGCTTGCGGCAGTTGCAGAAAAAAGTCAAATGATTCGCTTTTTGAAATAGGGTTACCATGATTCGTGCAACCACATTAGAACGCTTCTTAATGATCTTTTCAGATTTTGCAGCGTTCATGGTTTGCTTTTGGCTGGCCTTTTGGGTTCAGTTTCATAGCGGTTGGATTCTCGATAAATATGATCCTTTAAAAAGTTTTACTGAGTATTGGCATGCCGGTATTTTTCTTAACTTGGGTTGGCTTGTTGCTTTTTCGTTAACAGGACTTTATCGCTCTTGGTTACTACTTTCGCGAACGACACAAATTGTACGTGTTGGTAGAACCATCCTCTTTGGTATTATTCTCGTGGTGGTTGGTCTCTTCGGATCAGAATTTGTGAGTAAACTCATTGCTTCGGAACCTCTTTCCGAAGGATACATGTATGGGTCTCGATTTATTTGGATTCTTATTTATGCTATCGCCACATTTACTCTTGTCGTGCTTTTTCGTCTTATGATTGCGCTCTTTTTACGACGGTTGTTGCGGAGAGGTTATGGGGCGAATAAAGTATTGATTTTGGGTGCGACAGATGCGGGAGCTGTTGTTGCGGATGCCTTGGTAAAAGCGCCGGAACGTGGACAAAAAGTTTTGGGGTTCTTAGATGAACGCTATCAAGTCATCCCCCACACTTTCGCAAATTTTTCTGTACTCGGCAAGTATTCTGACTTGACTCACATTGTCCGTGAAAATCATGTTTCCGGTATTATCATTTCTCACGATAGTTCTTCTTTACAAGAGATTACTCGCGTACTGGTTTGGGCTTGCGATCTTCCCATACATATTTACGTGATTCCCGGTTTGTACGATGTGGTTCATGGACATTTTAAGGGCAATTTGGTACACGGTTTTGAACTTCAGGAATTGTTTGCTTTTAATATGCCCCCTTGGCAGGTGCGAGTGAAACGCATGATGGACGTTACAGTTGCTTCTATCTTGCTTTTTTTGACGTCTCCATTACTTTTGTTTGCATCTATTTCCATCAAATTGGATTCAAAGGGTCCTATTTTTTACAGTCAGGAACGGGTGGGTTTATACGGCAAGCGTTTCATGGTGCACAAGTTTCGTACGATGCGTACCGATGCAGAAAAAGATGGTCCTCAGTGGGCAAAGAAAATAGACACTCGCATTACCCGTGTGGGACTTTTTCTTCGAAAAACACGCATTGATGAGCTACCACAATTACTTTGTGTGTTGAATGGTGATATGAGTATGGTGGGTCCTCGTCCTGAACGGGCCTTTTTCATTGAACAATTGCGCGAACAAGTGCCGTTCTACATTAGCCGATTAAAAATGAAACCAGGTCTCACGGGTTGGGCTCAGGTTCGCCACCATTACGATACCAGTATTGAAGATGTCCAAAAAAAATTACAATACGATATGTACTACTTTGAAAATATGTCCTTGCTTTTGGATATTCAGATTCTTTTCCGCACTATTTATGTGGTGCTCACAGGTAAAGGCGCTCAATAATGATTCTTGATGGCACTACTGAAAAATTTCCTGAAGATGACGCTCTTGTATTAATTCGTCTCGCTCTTGCGGAAGATGTTCGCACAGGGGATGTTACCAGTGAATGGACAATTCCCGCTTTTCAGATTCAAACGGCAAAACTCATCGCCAAGGAAGCAGGGGTTGTTGCGGGTCTTCCGGTAATTGCACTTGTTTTTAAGGAACTCAAAGCCGATGTAAAAATCACTCTTTTTAAAAAAGATGGGGACGTGGTTGTTAAGGGCGATTTAATTGCAGAATTAACGGGTGCAACGCAGAGTCTCCTTACGGGTGAAAGAACGCTTTTGAATTTTATTCAACAGCTTTCAGGCGTTGCTTCCATCGCAAATCAGTTTGCTACCGTTTTGCAATCGGGCAAAACCAAAGTACTTGATACTCGCAAAACTATTCCTGGTTTCCGCACGCTTCAAAAGTATGCGGTGCGTGTTGGTGGCGGCTCTAATCATCGTATGGGTCTTTTCGATATGGTTCTTGTGAAGGATAATCATATTGCGGCTTGCGGTGGTGTTTTGAACGCTTTGGACGTGGTCCGTTCCCATAACAAGACGGGGCTTCGTGTAGAAATAGAAGTAGAAAATTTAGCGGACTTACAGCGGCTTTTGAATAAGGGCGTTGATGTGATTATGCTTGATAACATGGACAATGTGACTATGCAAAAAGCAGTGCAGATGGTTCGTGAAAGTGGTGACACTCACGTAAAATTGGAGGCGAGTGGCAACATGAATTTGGAACGTGCGGCTGAAATTGCAGATTTCGGCATTGATTTTATTTCTGTTGGAGCGCTTACCCATAGTGTAAAAGCACTTGATATTTCCATGAGGATTCAGTGAAAATCGGTCATACTTTTGTTGTGGATGTGGGAAACTCCCATACGGTAGTGGGTATTTTTCGAGGAAATAAAGTTGTCAATCATTGGCGTCTTACTACCCGTACTCAAACGACTGCTGATGAAGTTCTCAATCGTATTGCCGGTCTTTTGCGTTTCTCTGAAGTCACTCGGGATCAAATCACTCATGTGGGTTTGAGTACTGTAGTTCCCTCTCACGAACGTCCTTGGATCAAGGCTTTAGAGTTTTTCATTAAGAAGCCAGTGCAGGTGGTGACGGCAAAAAATTGTCTCGGCCTTTGCATCGCTTACCCGAACCCATCGAGTGCGGGCTCCGATCGCCTTGCGAATATTTTAGCGCTTCGTGAACGGGGTTATCAGAATGCGATCGTCATTGATATGGGCACAGCAACGACATTTGATGTGATGAAGGATGGGGGATTTGCAGGAGGCTTAATTATTCCTGGAATTAGTGCCAGCTTGGATGTACTTACCGAAAAGGCCGCTCGTCTTTTGCCAGTGACTATTGAATGGCCAGATCATGTTATTGCGGACAATACGGATGATGCGATCCGTTCTGGTCTTTTGTATGGGTTCCTTGCGGAGTTGGAAACATTGATCGCGCAAATCAAAAAGGAACTCGGTAAGGATAACGTTCCTGTCTTCGCGACTGGGGGTTGGGGAAAAACAATTGCGAAGAGGGCTCCCTCTATTGGCACTTATGATCCCTATTTGACGCTTGATGGAATTCGTTTGGTGGCGGAACGCGGTAATGGTGCTGCTATTCTTGATGACGAAGGGGATGATGTATGAGAACTTTAGTAACGGGTGGTGCCGGCTTTTTGGGCTCGCATCTTTGTGAAAAGCTCCTTGCCGAAGGAAACGAAGTTATTTGCCTTGATAATTTTTTCACAGGCAATCATGGGAATATCCAACACTTGCGCGATAATTCTCATTTCGAATTAATTCGTCACGATGTGACCGAACCCATTCTTTTGGAAGTGGATCGCATTTATAATTTGGCTTGCCCAGCAAGCCCCATTCATTATCAATTTAATCCTGTTAAAACCACCAAAACAAGTGTGATGGGAGCGATCAATATGCTTGGCCTTGCGAAACGTGTACATGCGCGTATTTTACAAGCAAGCACTAGCGAAGTTTATGGGGACCCGAGTGTTCACCCGCAGAAAGAAGATTATTGGGGAAACGTAAACCCTGTTGGTATTCGTAGCTGTTATGATGAAGGGAAGCGTGTTGCAGAAACGCTTTTCATGGATTATCACCGTCAAAATCAAGTGGACATTCGCATTGTGCGCATATTCAATACCTATGGCCCTCGCATGCTCCCTAACGATGGACGTGTGGTGAGCAACTTTATTGTACAGGCATTACGCAATGAAAATCTTACCATCTACGGTGACGGCTCGCAGACTCGGAGCTTTTGTTATTGTGATGATCTGATCGAAGCCTTTGTTCGCATGATGAATCAGGATCAAATTATTGGCCCTGTGAACATAGGCAATCCGAGTGAGTTCACCATGTTGGAGCTCGCGAACAACGTGATCTCCTTAACTGGGAGCAAAAGCAAAATTATTTATCACAAGTTGCCTCTTGATGATCCTAAAATGCGTCGCCCCGATATATCCTTAGCGAAGCAATTCTTGAATAATTGGGAACCAAAAATTACGCTCAATCAAGGGTTACAGAAGACGATTGCTTATTTTGACTCTTTACTTGCGCACCAAGAGCCCGTCTAACTGAATTCATTGACGGAACTTTGTTCGATTTCATTCCCGCAAAGTAATTTTCGTAGGGCTCTTAAAGCTTGCCACAAATGGGGCAAGCTTTTTTGTCGTGCTTCACGGCCTTGCAATATTCACGACCAAAATAAATCATTTGTAAATGTCTTTTTTCCCATTCTTCTTTAGGGAAGAGCGTCTTCAAATCTTTTTCAGTTTTGACAACCGTGGTGCCATCGCTCAAACCCCAACGCGCGGCAAGTCGGTGAATATGTGTATCAACGGGGAACGCCGGAACCTTAAATGCATGAACCATCACCACACTTGCCGTTTTATGACCCACACCGGGGAGCCTTTCTAATTCCTCAAAAGTGTGAGGAACTTTACCCCCGAATTCAGTCACTAACATTTTAGACAGTTCCACAATATGTTTGCTTTTGGAAGGAGCAAGACCGCAGGGGCGAACGATCGCTTCTACAGTCTCTTGTTTTTGTTTGCTCATTTTCTGTGGTGTGTTGGCCAATGCAAATAAATGGGGGGTTACCAGATTTACTCGCTTGTCAGTACATTGCGCGCTCAAAAGTACGGCAATTAACAGTGTATAAGTATCCTTATGATCCAATGGAATGGCTGGTGCAGGATAAAGAGAATCAAGCACTTGGGAAATAAGTGCGATCTTTTTTTTAACCGATATCATGGATTTACCTATTGTGCATCGCGGGTAAAGTCTTGCTGCATTTGTAGGCTTGGCATGTCATTAGAAGGGTGCCCGACTTTCACGGCGGGGACACCCGCAAATGTGGTGTGCGGAGGCACATTATCCACTACGACCGCTCCAGCGCCAATTTTAGCCCCTTTGCCAATGCGAATATTGCCCAACAATTGTGCATGAGCTCCAAGCATCACACCATCACCAATTTTGGGGTGACGATCGCCCGTTTCGTTGCCGGTACCACCAAGAGTAACGCCGTGAAGGAAGGATACATCATTACCGACTTTGGCCGTTTCTCCGATGACCACGTTCGTTGCATGATCCATCAAAATGCCATGTCCTATTTTTGCTGCGGGGTGAATATCCACCGAAAATTTACGACTAATAATACTTTGTAGCATTTTCGCAGGGAAAGAGCGACCTTCCCCCCAGAGTGCGTGTGCGACGCGGTATGCTTGTATTGCTTGGAAACCTTTGAAAAACAGCAGGGGTTCGAGATAGGATTTGCAGGCAGGGTCACGTTCTACCACCGCTTCCAGATCATAAATGGCATCAGAAAGTAGCGTGGGGCATTTTTTATAGGCCTCTTGAAATAAAGCTTCAAGTTCAGGGCGTTTAGTCACTTCACCTGCGAGTTGGCACGCAAGAGTGACGGCAAGAATTTCCGCAAAAGATTCACGAGAAAGAATTTGTTCTTCGAGAATGGACTTTGAAAGGGGTTCTGTATTGACGAGAGCGACGGCTTCTTTGCAGAGTTGTTGCTGAATTTCTTTAGCTTGCACGAAAACTCCTACGATTATTTCGCAAATTTAGGTAATTTCGGGAGAAAGCCCTTGGTGCGAAGCGTTTCAATGATCTTCAATGCCTCTTTCTCACTGACTTTGGGTATAATATCTACAATTTCTTGAGGAATTCGCTGCAGTGGGCGATATTCATAGGGAATTGCTTGGAGGCTGGATAATTCCCAAGCGACACATACTTTTTGAAAAAAAAACAACCAAGGAAAAGAATCCCTTGGCTGTAATCGAAATTGAGCTGGTTTATGACCATCTCGACCTTCTAATAGAACACCACCATCTTCAAATACTTGGACAACCTTGACAAGTCGCCGCCTCTCTTGGGTGCTACTTTGAGGAGGAATTTCTAAGACTATTTCCATCCGCTCAAAATAGCAAAACCTAAGCGGCTTGAACCTCTCTTTGAATCTGAAGATACTGATAGGTCGAAATAGCTGTGATTTTAAGTATCAATTCCTTATCGATGCCTGCACGGATGAGTGCCTTGGCATAATTCATTATGTAACTACGTTGCTTTTCCATATGCCTCCTTTCTTTCATAAAACTAACATAAAAGAGAGCCTAATGCGAAATTTGCGCAATTTACGCAAGGCAAAACGGTGGCGCGAAAATTGGTAACGCTATGGTAAACATAAAGTTACATTCGTTTTGACCTATTCCAGATTGGAATATATCGGGCTAGAGTGCTCGGCGAATATCTCCCAATACAGGAAACGCTTTTCTCACAGCGAGAACGTTTTCTACTTCAAGCTCAACCACGAGCACACATTCATTGGTGCCCGCTTCAGCAATAATTTCTCCCGAAGGTCCAATGACTAGGGAGCCACCGTCATAAGTTTCTTCGGCATCTTTGCCTACACGGTTCACACCCAGAACATAACACTGATTTTCAATGGCGCGCGCCTGAAGAAGCACTTTCCAATGGAGGGCTCTCTTCGCAGGCCAGGACGCAGCTACCGTGAAAACTTCGGCACCCAATGAGGTTGCTTCTCTGAACTCTTCTGGGAAACGCAAATCGTAACAAATGAACGGCGAAACGATAAGCTTTTTGAAAGGGTATAGGACAACAGAGGTCCCTCCCACAAAATTTTTTTTCTCTGCAGCAAAAGGATGCAATTTGTAGAAACTCGCAAGGGGTGTTGCTGTATATGGAGCATAGACGCCTACAAAATTACGAAACGGACTCCATTGTGAATCAATGCCTCCCCCTTGAATGAGGCATCCTGTTTCGTCAGCCAAAGACTGCAAAAAGACCGCCGTCTCTCCAGAGTCTGATGCGGCAAAGGATTCACTGAGTCCATCCAATTTGTCTGTCTCGAAGCCAGTGCCAAACATTTCGGGGAGCACAATTAAGCTCCCTTGCTCTAGAGATGTTTTTGATAATAATCTTTGGACGGATCCAAAATTCTGCATTTTGTCTCGTGAGACGATATTCATCTGAACTAAGTACACTTTTGCCATATTCCAAAAGTATAATTTTTATATTTTGGCAAAGCCTATGCTCAAACGCCTTTTTTATTGTATTTGTCTGTTTTTGCCAATGTTGGCTATTGCTGCTCCGACGGTTCTCTTGGGTGTTGCCCTAGAAGCCGATACAGACCGCCCTATTCCGTATGTGGAGGTTTCTTACCAGTCTGGGAAGATGCTGGGGAAAACCAATGCGCAAGGGCGTATTGATTTCACCGTAGATTCTAGAAATGCGAGTCTTGTTTTTAAGAAAGAAGGTTACGATAGTCTTTCTGTTTCTTTGCAAGATTTTTCGGATTTAATGGACGTGGTGGTGGTTATGCATCCCAACGTTCGCAATCTGGGGCAGAGCACTGTGGTGGGGGGTGGTGAAGTTATTAAATGGGAAAACCCCAGCCATGTGAGTGTGGAAAAATTGGAAGACGTGGCGGGGATGCGCTTTGATCTTGCCGAACTGTTGAGTCAGGTAGAAGGGGTGTCTGGTCAGCGCGATTTTTCGAATGAACTTTATTATGATGGTTCCCGCGCAGAAGAAGTGGGGTATCATTTGGGGCGTTTACGCATTCCAAATATGCGTCACTTGGATGTTGGGTTCCCTGGAAATTTGTCTGTGATCAATCCACACATGCTTCGTGGAGTAGAAATTAATGACCATTATGGCACGGGGCCTCTGGGACAAGGACTCGCCACTTCGGTGCAGTATCAACCCGAAGTTTTAACGGGTGAAGATTTTGAATTACAACTTTCGGCAGGCACTACGGTTCGTGAAATAACGGTGGGCGGCCCTTGGCTGTTTTGGGATTCTTTCCGTTTTAGTTATCG
>DBTP01000064.1 GCA_002307115.1 Fibrobacter sp. UBA1313
GTCTCCACCAATTCCGATACCTACACTAACTGGAATCTTTCCACGGAACGGGCGACGAATGTGGTGAAAACCCTTATAAAACAAGGGTTCCCCGCAGATCGTCTTTTTGCGGCCGGCTTTGGCGAATTTCACCCGCGCGTCCCCAACACCACACCGGAAAATCGTCAGTTGAATCGCCGCGTAGAAATCGGGGTCACTCCCATTCGCAAATTTGAGGCTCCGAAAAAATGAGCGACCTTTCCGCCAATATACAAGAAACGCGGAAAAGAGTGGATGCACTCCGCAAGTCAGCGCGTTTGCCCTATTGGCGCATGGCTTTTGCGGATTTCATGCTGGACCGAACCTCAGATTATCTTGTCATCGGGCGCGAACAGGATGCTGTAGAAATGCTTTCCCGTCTGTATCGCTGGATCGAAAAAAATCAGGCAAAAGCGAGTCCCCGTGTACACCCGGAAGCCCCGGAAATTCGGGTTTGGGGGGCGCCTCAGCTTTCTCAGAATGTGAGTGATGTGCGGGTTACCCTGAGCGACAAAAAAGCGCTCATTCCTGTCGCCGAACGCGATTCTTATGCGCGTCGTCTGGATAAAATTGAAAAATGGATTGAAGAAGGAAAACTCCGCAAGGCTCATGGGGAAATTCTTTCCGTGCGCTCGGGGTTGATTTCCCGTTTGCACCGCTCGTATCGTGCGCGGGTGGCGGTTATTCCGCATCGTCTGGGCCAAAATTTTGCGAATCCAAATGCCACACATTCTGCTGTCGGCCTTTATAATTCACAGCGCACCCTAGATGGATCCTTTGCGCTCATCGGGGAACGCGACCCTATTTGGGTCGAAGACTTCCTCGAGATTTACGATAATTTGTTAAAAATCACGGATCGTTTAGCCCCTGTGGAAAAAAAGAAATCCCGGTAAGGCGGGGATAGTTGAATTACTCCTGGAGGGTATTAGTAATGAAACTTTTTTTCTGGTTCTTTGGTTTGGTGATGATTGAGCTCATTGGCTGTATGGCTCCAAAAAGCAGATATGAATCGAATTGTGAAAAAATCAATGCTTCCGGGAAATATTGCTTGGAGTATGTATCTTGTCGTCAAAAAGATATTTTTTTCCCTTGCACCCTGGACACAAATATCATTGATGAAGTTCTGGAACGCTTTAATAATAAGTATGATTTTTTAGTGGCTGGCATTTATTATGCTGGAGGACCTGATGGTTGGATAGATTCTACAGATGAAAAAATCCATGGCTTTTGTTCTTCTTCTGATGGAATAACGTGTGATTCTCTAATCGTTTATACAATCATGGACACTCTTAAGAGAGCTTGGCCTCTCAGTGGAGAACGGCACTATTATGACCCCAAAACCCACTCAAGTGAACGGGTGGGTCGATGGTTTCAGTGATTTTTAAAAGTATCAAAAGCGACTCATCAAGAGTCGCAATGTACAAGGGTCGGAGAAACGTAAATTTTTAAAGTCTCGCGAAGAAAAACCGCGCACGTCTATTTCGCAAGAATCGCTTCGGCTTTTTTGAACTGTTCTTTGAGGGAATCTTCGCCCGTGCCGCCTTCGATGTTGCGCTTGTTCACGGAATATTCAAAGGTGAGTTTCGATTTAATTTTCGCCACGTCGGGGACGCCTTTTTCTGCCCAGAGAGCATCGCTGAGTTCCGTGAATTGCAGGTTCTTTTTGGCGGCTTCGCCCACGAGACTCCCTACAATATGATGCGCATCGCGGAAAGCAATGCCGTGCTCGACCAGAAGATCGGCAAGGTCTGTGGCGAGTAATGCGGGGAGCATGCGGCTTTCCATTTTATCGAAATTCCAATGAGCGGTTTCTAGCGCTTCTTTCATGACACGCAGGCAGACTTTGGCTGTTTTGACGCTGTCGAACACGGGTTCCTTATCCTCTTGCAGGTCACGGCTATAAGAGAGCGGAGCGCCTTTGACGAGGGTAAAGAGGGACGTGTAATTGCCGAGCATGCGGCCTGCCTTGCCGCGAATCAGTTCCATGCTATCGGGGTTTTTCTTTTGTGGCATCATCGAAGACCCGCTACTGAACGCATCGTGTAAGGTGAGGAACCCGAACTCGCTTGTGCTCCAGTTCACAAAATCTTCTGCGTAACGGCTGAGAGTGTTTGCAATAATCGCTAAATTGGAGGTGAATTCCAACGCCATATCGCGGTGGCTCACCGCATCAATGCTGTTGGGGCTCGGGCGATCAAAGCCGAGTTCCTTCGCGACCAGCGCCCTGTGGTAAGGAAAGGCGGACCCCGCCATGGCACCGCTTCCGAGGGGAAGTTCCGAGTGCAACGTGAGGAAGTTTTGGAGACGGTTCACATCGCGGGAAAGTGCAAAAAAGAAGCTCATCAAATAATGGCTGAAAAGAATCGGTTGCGCCTGCTGCATGTGCGTGTAACCAGGCATCAGACGACCATCATGGGATTTTGCCACCTCAAGAAGGGTACGCTGCAAATCACAGGCGAGTTCCTGAATCTCAGCCGCGCGATGACGCATATAAAGTTTAAAGTCCGTGCATACTTGGTCGTTGCGACTCCGCCCGGTGTGAATCTTTTTACCGAGATCCCCGATGCGCTCGGTGAGCACGCGCTCCACCGCCATGTGGATATCTTCATCGCCGCTGTTCCACAAAGACTTTCCTGCACGGTAATCCGCGAGAATGCCTTGCAATCCATCGCAAATGGTTTTATACTCCAGATCGCTCAAAACGCCCGCTTCGACAAGGCCCTTACCATGACCTATCGAACCCTGAATATCTTCTTCAATCAGTTCGGCATCGAACTCTAGACTAAAACTTAAATCAATCATGCTCTGGGCCATGCCGCTCTCGAAACGGCCATCCCACATTTTCTTTTCATTCGGGTTCACGGACATAAAAACCTCAAAAATTTTATACACGTTCAAGATAGCAACGTTTTCACCCTTAGGATATCTGGAGAATTAGTTTTTTATAACGAACCATCGGTTTTTACCGTGAAATTGAAGGTGTCGGAATGGAATCAGGTGACGTTGTAGCTGTGAGACCGCTATACGCATGAATTATTTTGGGTAGTAGTGCTGAAAAATAAAAACTTTGAACCTTCGTGAAGATTATATGTTTTTTTGCCGGAAAAATTCGAGGTAAATCACCAATTTTGGATAGGTCGTCGAGACGAACTCCAATATCAAAAAGTCTAAGCGGAGTCATATAGATGGCAGAAAAGCTCATGAATATGATTATGGATGTGCGCAAAAAATTTTCCGCCAAGAATTCGTTTACTGACTTCGAAGAGATTAATGCTTTTTAAAGTGGGCTTAACTCTACTGCTGGATAGACTCAATTACCCACCTGTGGAATGCGATGATGGGTATGATGAAATTTTTTAGCAAACGGAAATTTTTAAAATCAGAGATAAAATAATAAGTCGCGAAATGAAAAATCCTCCTCTGCGTTTGCAAAGGAGGACTTAGGTTATTTTGAAATTAAGATTGCTGGTAATGTTGTAAATCTTTACCTTTTCACTTCAATAAATTGGTTCATACTTTTGCCGCGAACAATGTAAACTCCGCTATTCAAGTTGGACTTCTTGAGTTCCGCTCTGAGCGAGGTAAAGCTGCTTGTGTGGAATGAACCGAGGAATGTTCCTTGTATGCTATAGACTTTGAAGGTTTGTGGTCCCTGTACAAGCTTTGCTTCTGCTTGGGTAATGTGGATTGTTCCGGCAGTAAACTTGATTTTGTCAATGTTTACATAGCTCCCCGTGATGGCTAGTTTCAGGACGTGCGAACCTGTGGTAAGCGCTGTTGTTGTTCCTGTAATTGCACTGTAGGTGTTCCAATCAACGGTATTGGGTACTTTAATGGTATCGGTGATGGCTTTGTCATCTATGAATAATTGGAAAGACGATGCGTCCGACCCGGAGGATATTGTGGCTTCGTATGTGTAAATGTCCGCTTGGGTAACGTTTACCGTGTATTCCAGCCATTCGCCGGCTTCTGTATAACCGATTTTGTAACCGCTAGTTCCATCGCCTTCGATATCGACCCGGTCTGTGCGATAGACATTGCCTTTGTTTTCGGTATCGTTGTCGTAATAGGCTTTGTTCTGCCCGCCGACATCGTAATCTTCGGCTTCAATCGTGCCTGGAATTTGGAGCGTGTCCGCATAAGGGCCTTGCGGAATGGCCTGTGCGTTGCTTACAAAGTACCAGTAGTCAAAATTGAAGAGTTCCGTATTGGCGGCTCCTTTGAATATAAAATAAACATCATGGACGCCTGTTGGTTTGTCTACGGCTATTGAAATTTCTTTCCACGTGTCTGTGCTGCCTGTGCTCGTGACTTTCAGTGTTCCGATAAGCGTTCCAGAATCTTTGTCCAGATGAATTTCAATGGAACTTTCAGTGGAAGAGGCGACGGCTACAGTAAGGGAATCTGCGCCAGCATCGCCAAAGTCAACGGAACGAATTTTGATGAAATCATCATTGTGAATTTTTGAAATGTAAACGCCGCGGCTTGTGTTCTGGTAAGATTTTAACCCAACGGAATAAGCCATCGTTTCTGCTTCTACGCGCTGGTAGGGATTCAGATCGTGAATAGGCTTTTCAATGCTTCCTGTAGTCATATCGAATTGCGGAATGGTTCCGTCTGCATTGTAGGTAAATTCATCCACGGCGACAGATCGCGTGAATCCGCCACCGCCTGGGAGTGCTCCGTTGTGGTAGAAGAAAAAGGAACGATTTTTGAAATCGACAATGCCAGAATGGTTGGTGAAGCTTCCGCCTTGATTTTTCATAATAATGCCACGATAAGTCCAAGGCCCCGTAGGGCTGGTGCTTGTGGAATAGGCAATGTGTT
>DBTP01000062.1 GCA_002307115.1 Fibrobacter sp. UBA1313
TAGTTCCATCGCCTTCGATATCGACGCGGTCTGTGCGATAGGCATTGCCTTTGTTTTCGGTATCATTGTCGTAATAGGCTTTGTTCTGCCCACCGACATCGTAATCTTCGGCTTCAATCGTGCCTGGAATTTGGAGTGTATCCGCATAAGGGCCTTGTGGAATGGCCTGTGCGTTGGTTATAAAGTACCAGTAGTCAAAATTAAAGAGTTCCGTATTCGCGGCTCCTTTGAATATAAAATAAACATCGTGGACGCCTGTCGGCTTGTCTACGGCTATCGAAATTTCTTTCCAAGTGTCCGTGTTGCCTGTGCTCGTGACTTTTAGTGTTCCGATAAGCGTTCCAGAATCTTTGTCCAAGTGAATTTCAATGGAACTTTCGATTGAAGATGCGACCGCTACGGTAAATGAATCTGCGCCAGCATCGCCAAAGTCAACGGAACGAATTTTGATGAAATCATCATTGTGAATTTTTGAAATGTAAATGCCGCGGCTCGTGTTCTGGTAAGATTTTAACCCAACGGAATAAGCCATCGTTTCTGCTTCTACGCGCTGATAGGGATTCAGATTTTGAATAGGTTTTTCAATGCTTCCTGTGGTCATATCTAATTGCGGAATGGTTCCGTCTGCATTGTAGGTAAATTCATCCACGGCGACAGATCGCGTGAATCCGCCACCGCCTGGGAGTGCTCCGTTGTGGTAGAAGAAAAAGGAACGATTTTTGAAATCAACAATGCCAGAATGGTTGGTGAAGCTTCCGCCTTGATTTTTCATAATAATGCCACGATAAGTCCAAGGTCCCGTAGGGCTTGTGCTTGTGGAATAGGCAATGTGTTCTGGAATTCCGCCTGCGGCGTAAACCATATAATAGAGGTTGTTCCGCTTGTAGAACCAAGGACCTTCTGTGTAAGAGGACGTTGCCGTTCCCGAACCCGCTCCGAACGCCGCTGCGGTCATTTCGTTGCCGACAGCGTTTCCTGAATAAGAGATCATATCTTCGTTCAATTTTACATAGTAAAGTGTCGGATTTCCTAAATAGAGGTAAGCTTGATCATCGTCATCAATATATACTGTGGGGTCAATATAAGCCCAGCTTCCAGAAAGGAGCGGCTTTCCCAAAGCGTCTTTGAAAGGTCCTCCTGGGTGGTCTGCCACGGCTACGCCCACGGAACGCGCCCCAATCGTTTTGGGAATAGTAGTGACGTAGTAATAGAATTTTCCGTTGCGCTCAATGCATTGCGAGGCCCAGGCGGCGTCGGCTTCGGACCACGAAAAATCCTTGTAGGAAAGAATCGTTCCTCGGTCGGTCCAGTTGACCATATCCGTGGAAGAGTAAAGTTTCCAATCGTTCATTTCATAATAGCTCGCCCCGTCTTCGTCGTGGCCTGTGTAGACGAACATCGTGTCGCCATACACCATAGGTGCAGGGTCGGATGTGTACCAAGTTTGTATGATCGGGTTGTCTGCAAAGGCGCAAACAGAGAGTGTGCTTGCGGCAATCAAAGTTCTTAAAAATGGAGAAATATTTGATTTTTTCATATAAAACAACCTTTTTACAAACTACCCTGTAATTTATTTTGAATGGCGTATGTTTTTGTGGCTACGAAAAAGTTTTTATGGACGTTCTGTCCATAAAAAAGCCTCCCAGGAATAAACAAGGGAGGCCTATAGGTATGCAGAAAATGCTTATGGGATGAAGGATGGAGATCCTCTCTGGTGGCGAGCTCGTTGAGCGTCCGTTCTTCTTTCAGTGCCTCTAGGATCACTATTGTTTTAAAATCTTTGGCATTTGCCCGATTTCTTGTTAATGCCCACCTTACTCTTTGCTTGTTTATCATTTCTGTCTGTCATTTTTTTCCCTTTGTTATTAAATTTAGCGTTTAAAATTCAACCAAGAAAATGCTTTTTTCTCGAATTTTGAAGTCGGGATTCATCCAGGTTGTTTTAATTCGAAGGATAGTGATGGCGTGGACTTCATTTAGGTGTCCTGCGGAATAATGATTTTTAAAAGCGTTGTAAGTTTTGAAAACGAATTTAAGCCTGTATACAGACGATTCTTTTTTTTTACAAACATAAATCCATTTCTATGTTTATTTTTGTATTAGGTCTTGGACTTTTGAGGTAAAAAATGAAAAAATTGGTTAAGTTTGGTGTTGTTCTCTGCGCTCTTTTCTTCATGTGGAACTGTGGCACCACATCTCCAGACACTTCAATCGTCACTTCTCCAATCGCCACTAATGTTGATTGTGCGGCTTTAGCGGCCGGGGGAACTCCGGTTTGGTGGTTCCTGTCGGACAGGGACTATTTGATCTCTCCCACTGATTATTCTGTAAGAGATGCTCTCGGTAACGTCATCGGAACCTACGATGTCAATACAAAGAATATTGTCGACCTTGACGGAATGACTGTTCTTGTCCAAGGGCTCGATTTAACGCTTGTCCCCGTTCTAGACGTCAACTGCAACCTCACTTATCCCGACGGGTCAATCGTCGCCGCCGTATCCTCTACACCCTCTTC
>DBTP01000054.1 GCA_002307115.1 Fibrobacter sp. UBA1313
TCAATTGCAGGGTCGGAATACACCATGGAGGAAAAGTTGAGTCCCATCCGGACACCTACGGAAAAGCGGTTCAGATAAGAGGATGAAGTATCCTTCGGCCAGTGCATTTCGCCAAAAGCGGCAGAGGCAATGACCAGAGACAGAAGCAATATTCTCAGGAACGCACTCATCGGGAAGCCTCTTTACTCATAAATGATCGGAACTTGCCACTTAGCGCAGAAGCTCCGCCGCCTTTCAGCAGCAGAGCCGTGGGCCACACAGCATTTGCAGCGAGACCGTCATTATCCTTGAACACCCGGAATGTCCCGACAGCCACTACAGAATCTTTTGGGTCCGCCCCCTTGTCCGCCATCACAAATGCATAACGCAAACCCGATATTCCAGAAGCCGTCACTGTCCCGGAAATGACCGTAGTTGTTTTGACATATATTCCATAGCTTGTCCCTGTAGAGACAAAGTAAGCCGAGAACTGGTTACCGGAACCGATGATCAGCACAGAGTCACTGTGTGCCATAGCGGTGCCCTGCTTTTCATCATACACAGCCCGGTTGGTGGCAGTATTCTGATTCGAAAAGCGGATATAGAGGTCTGTGAAAGCTGAGGGTGGGTTATCATCCGCTGCCGCATAAACCAGTTTTACGGGGCTTATCACATAGCTCCCCTCAATATTGGGGGGCGTTGTTCCCTCATAGATAGGGATGTAATTCTCCATCTTTTCCTGAATGGAATCTGGGATCGCTGCCGTGCTGATTGTTGCAGAGGGCATTGAAGGAACAATGATTGTGTCTGTACCGTCTGAAGTGCAGGCATAAAAAATGAAAAACGACATGACTAATAAACACTTGCAAATGAATTTCATTTTATTTCCCTTTTTAATGATTCTCTTAAATGCGAATTTTTTACGTTGTTTACAATCAGAAGTTGAGCGCGAGCAAAACCCCGCCGCGGCCTTTTACCGGGTCTAAAATCGGTGTTGCCCGGAGAGAAACTTGCGAACGGGGATGAGATATTTTATACAAGTCCTGTTTTTCCTGATACATATTGGCCCTGCGAGTCTGTGCATTTCCAATAAGAATAACAGGAATACTCGTAATAAGACTGATGGATCCGATGGCAATACAAGCGATACCAGAGTTTGTGTTTGTTTCGTCACCACTGAGAACAGCGATGCCCACTAACGCAAAAGACGCTCCAAAGGCAACAAAAACAGATCCTACCGCTTGCTTACTTCTACCTGACTTTCGATACTTATCAATCTGGTATTGATAAATTTGTACGCTGTCCACTTCAGCGGTGTTAGGTGCAGTTTCCACAAGGGTCACTTTCTGAGAGGAACTTCTGGAAGTGCCCGCCACAGATTGGGGTATTGGTTGCGGTGTTTGGCGAATAAGGATGACGGTTCTACCCTCGTTATCAATAAAGGTAGAAGTGTCAGCAGTAACGTCAGCTAATGCGCCACCCACAAAGCATAGAACAGCAAAAACAATCCTCAGACAGTAAAAACGCTTACTCATTTAATCCTCCTGAACACTGGACTCCAGACAATTACAATAGATGCTTTGTATCCCAAAACACCTACGGTTATATGCCTCACTTCGCAAAAAAGATAGTCATTCTTATTAAAAATGCAATCAATTGATTGCAATAATTTTAATTTTTTTTATTTTTAAACAAAGGCTACAGAAAATGGGATAAAAAAAGACCGCGAGCAAGTCGCAGTCCTTTTTATTGTTTTAAAATCAGCAATTAAGCGTTTTTCATGAACTTCACGTAAGCAGCGAGCGTGTCGCAGAATACTTCGTCTGGGGAATTATCGCCTACAACGCGGGTAATGATTTTTGCATCGTACTTGGAAAGTACTGCGGCTGTTTTTTCGCGATATTCAACAAGACGATTTTTGATGATGGATTCATCGGCATCATCTTTGCGGCCTTCGATTTTGGCGCGGTTGAGAAGGCGCTCCACGATGGTCTTGTCATTCTGGATTTCGAGCACAAACACATGTTTTACGTCCACGATGGGCTTGATAAGATCCACCTGATCCGGAGTGCGCGGAATGCCATCCAAAAGAAGCATATCCTTGTCCGGATTAAGTTTGTTGGTATCAACCAGACCCTTGATGAAACGCTCAAAAATCTGAGCGGTGGCGGAATCAGGCACGAGTTTGCCTGCACTGGAATAAGAGGCAATGAGTTTGCCGTTTTCGCTGGAAGGAGCGATGCCACGGAAAATGTCCCCTGTCGAAAGGTGCTTGAGGCTGGTGGTCAGAGCGAGTTTTGCGCCCACAGTGCCCTTACCCGAACCCGGGGGGCCAAAAATAAGAACGGCAGGTATCTTAGCCATAGGAAATCCTCTAATGAAAGTGAATAGAAGTGAATTTTTCCGCGCGAAAAGATAGTTTTTTTGCGGAAAATACCAATCATTTTGCCACGCAATCCTCGCGATTCAGGCGATTCCATGATTTTCGCTCTTTTTCTCTCTAAAAGACACTTTTGAACAGGCAACACAG
>DBTP01000120.1:0-1429 GCA_002307115.1 Fibrobacter sp. UBA1313
GAATACTGGCATCGCGAACAATGCGCACCGACTCAATCATTTCCACCGGAATATCGCCCAGCACACGCTGCGCCGCCGTCGCCGGAATGTAGACGCCATCGATGATAATGCCGAGATTGCTGTTTCCACCCCCGCGGCCCTGAACCCAGTTATGAATTCGGGAACCCTGGCGTGAAATCGTCATGCCGAGAGCTCGCTCAAAAATGCTGTAAACATCAGAGGGTTGCATCTTCTGGATATCCTCCTGAGTATAGACTTCCACTCCAGAAGCACTTTTCGTGGACGAAAAACGCTCTTCAATAGGCAAAGCATTTTCGTTCGCCACAGAACGGTGCGGCGTTTTCGGTGCTTCTTTTTTCGGATTTTTCTTCGCCGAAACCACCACTGTTTCCACAGTCTGGACAGGAACCGTTTCCCTCTTCACCGCGGGCGTTACAGCCACCATGGGCGCACTCGGCGCAGACGCCGAATCCACTACCGGAATCACCACCGTTTCCGAAACAGGCGATTCAACTTCTTCAGGTGCCACTGGTTCAGCGACCTGTTCACTCACGAATTCCCCATCTTGAGCAAGGGGAATCACCAATGTTGAATCCTCTGCAAAAGCTGCGGAACAGTAAGCGGCAAAAGCGAGCATCCCTAGCGAACGCGCAGGAATGCACAGGAAATAGTTTCTAACACGTCCTCTCCTGGAGAACAGACAATTTTTCATGATATAATTCCTCTTTAATAGTTTTGGATTAAGCCCGCCAGGCTCGTTCTTCGTGCTTCAGAAAATCATCGTAAGCCTTCTTCAAACCGAGAAGCACTTCGGCGGAAGTTTCAAAAAGGGCATCGGCTTTAGGGAAATTGGCCTGGCCGATATTTTTTCGAATTTTCTGGGCAAGCTCATCAATATCTCTAGATACAGTAATGATGCTTTTCCAGATTTCATTGGGATTTTCCATAACGTTTTTCCTTACTGTCTTACTGTGTTTTTGTTTGTAAACTCACCTGTGAAAATTTCATCTGACGGACGGCATCCAGCACATCCACAAAAGCCTGCAAGCGTAATTCCTTATCGGCGCGAATCACAATCGGAGAGGACCTCTCCACAGAGGTAAGCACATGAGAAAGAGAATCCAATCCAATCACCGAACCTTGATAATGAATTCTCCCGTAAGAGTCGAGCTCTATATTCTGCGGCAATCGCGAGGCTTCCAAATGACTTGAAGCTTGAGGCAACTCCAGAGGAATAGCTCCCGATGCAATCAATGTAGACGTGCTTAAAACGATCGTCAAAAGCACAAGCATAATATCGATCAGCGGGATCATATTGATATTTTCAAAACCGGATTCATCCATGAGCGATATCCCATTTTAAAAGCAACACTTTGACCTTGCGTAGAATAAAATTGTAAAGCACCGTGGAAGGAATCGCCACTAAAAT
>DBTP01000120.1:1795-3896 GCA_002307115.1 Fibrobacter sp. UBA1313
CCGTTCCAAGAAGCCCAACATAAGGAGCATTACTCCCAATAGTCGCGATCACATGAATTTTGTGCGTAATAAACAGTTCCAGTTCTTTTTTATTAGCGAAATCTTCTACATGCACTTTTCGAAGTACGGACCAGCGCTCCACGGCAATCGCCACAGCGATCACACTCATCAGCGCCAAAATTCCAATGACACCATAATCTATTGCAAATTTTAATTCATTCATACCTTGTGCTATGCAAATCCCGTGCCATTCGAAATAAAGAGAACTTTTGAAAATGGGTTTGGACCCGTAAAAACGAGTGGGAATAGGTGCAAGAAATGAAGAATAATGGGGCTATTCGCCGTGCCCTAAATATCCATCAATGCAAAAAAAGATTTCCTGTAGGCTTTATTTTGAAAATAGAACTCTTTTTTCATGAAAAAAAATAACCTAGTGAACATTTAAGAACGTTTGTACCTCTATTTTTGCACCTAAAAGAACACAATAAAATTTTTTATTTCTGGAGAAAGGGCGTAAAAAACATCCTCGCCGATGCAATCTGTCCTCACTTTCAACATTGCAGTGCTCTAAAACGTAATGGCCTGAAAACAGAAGGCAAGCTCCATTAACGGCTCTCTTTGAAGGGTAGGCATTTTGATTGAGCATAACGAGTAAAAGCTTCAGAATGAACGAAGTCTAAAGATTTCTCAACTCTTAAGATCAGACATTCAAAGTTCAAAACTAAGATTGATAACAAAAGGATATTTCTGGAAAAAGCGGACACTTGCCCCGACAATGAGCGCGCCCCGGGCAGGACCTCGAACACAAATCGGCACTTTGACGACTCCGATAATCTGCAAAACGTTCTTCCCAGATGGTTCCGAAATCCACATCGCGAAGATTCCAGCCATTCTGTCCACTTTTTGAAAACGAACAGGGGCGCACCTCCAGATTTTCATCAATGTACACCGAGAAAAAGCCACATTCGCAGGCGTCTATCGTCTGGGGATCAATGCGCCCATGGTGCAACAGCAGAGGAACCGCACAGGCATCAAAACCTAAGGGAATCCTCGAATAGGTAGAAGCAACGGCATCGAGAAATTCATTCAGCCGGGGATCCTCAAATCGAAGCAAACCTTCCAGAGAAGAACGCCCCTGAGGTTTCCTCGTAAGAAAGACCACACCGGAAAGATCCTGGAGCAAGCCATCGTGTTTTCCGCAGGCGATTTCCACCGCCTCTCCCAGGGAATTCTGATCCAGAAGAAAATGCAGATGCGCCCGCACTCCACGAGAGGAAAGCAAACGTACCCGCGCCCCATCGTATTCAGAAAGAGCCGCCACCGACAAGGCAATGGCACCCACACGCCCCTTGAGTGCCGTCGCCAAAGAAGCATCCAAAGCGAGCCCATTGGTGGTAAAATTCACGACAATGCCCCGCCGCCGGGTGGCATCCAGAATATCCAGAATCTGTGGATGTTCCAAAGGTTCCCCGCCTCCCAAAGCAATCTGAAAAGGCGTTCCCCAAAGAGGGCTCGTCAAAGAATCGAGGACAAACTCATAATCCTGTAAACTCATCAAAGCCCCATCGGGACGGCTATCACGGTAGCAGAAGTCACAACCTTTTGAACACCGATTGGAGACCGAAATATCGGCAAGTTCAGGCCACGGCGCACGAATAGGGTTCTCAGGCAAAGTTTTTCCCCAGCGCACCGTAAAACCGTTTTCGCGGTAGCCCAGAAAATGATAATCAGAGGAATGTCGATACATAGGTTCCATGCTGAACCATTAAGCAATTCTCATGCCTATTGCATTCAAAGTCCAAATACAGCAATCACTCCAACCCCCTTCGCAAAACATACTCAGACAAAGCGACTACAAAAAAGTTCAAAACAATGGTCGCAAACCAATTTTTAGAGGCACTAAAAATGTATCGTTATGTTATGAATAAGAAAGAAAAAAAGCAAACCAGATCCCGTCCAAAAAAGTTCATAAATATCATAGAGGATAGGTGCTCGCTGGATGAAATCATTATGCCAGTGGAAATTAATCTCGGTCAGGGGAGTCGTTTTATTATTATAGATAAGCGAACTAATGAGTGTTAGCGATAAACTGATTTTCGGA
>DBTP01000063.1 GCA_002307115.1 Fibrobacter sp. UBA1313
ATAAGGCTATTTTAAAAGCATGAACGAACCCCTCTCAGAAGCTGAAAAAATCCAATGGGAATGGCTTAAGAATCACCCGATCCCAGATAAAGATCAGGAATTAAAAGCCGCAGAAACAGCTTCAAAAATTCCCCTCAAAGGCGCCCATGGAAAACGCATGCGCCGAAGCCCCTCTACCTGGGAATTTCCTCTGCCTGAAGAAGAAATCGATCTCCACGGCTACGTCTCAGGCGAAGCCGTCGCCGCCGTAGAGAACCTCATGGACGGCATGGAAAAAGCGGGTCTCCACATACTCAGAATCATCCACGGCGGTGGAAACCCGGGCTACGGCAACGTCAAACACATCATCGATCGCAATTGCCGCACCCTCTGGAAAAATCGCATCGTATTCTACAGAACCGAGCCCGACAACGCAGGCTCCAGCATATTGAAGTTGGGCAATGCCCCTCAAGCCGCTGTTATCCCCCGTAAAAAAAAGAAATAAACCCGCTTTTCCCCATTTTTTCCATTGAGAAACATCCCGGAATTAACTAAAATTGGGGACACCCGTAACGGAATATAGCTCAGTCTGGTAGAGCGCTTGCTTCGGGAGCAAGAGGTCGTGAGTTCGAATCTCGCTATTCCGATAAAACAAAAACACCACCACCCGGTGTTTTTTTTGTTTTAAACGGAATTAAAGAGAGAGGAGAACTCACGAAGTGAGAGCGATTAAAAGGACTCGGAACAAAGTGAATCGAGGACTTTTAAGCCCGCCATAGGCGGCCCGCAGGGCGAAAGTGGAACAAAGTGACACTGGAGAGATCTCGTGACAAAGACCCGCGAGTCCGGAAAGATATTGACGGGCATTCTTGCACTATTGCGACAGACCCGGTTCTGAAAATTTGTCTGAGAATGGTCGTGGCGGGCGGAAACGTGGCTACAGAGTGAGTCGAGCAAAGCGAGGTCGCAAGACCGAACGGAGTAACGCGTTTTCGTCCGCCGCCACTATACTATACTCCAAGCATAGCTATCGACTCGGAACGAAGTAAACCTTAATGTTTCTGTAAACCCAGTGAAGAAAGTATATGATCAAATTCTTCAAAATCAGAGTCATCAGCGTACAGATTGTTTCCACTCCAAGTAAACATCGAAGTGCCCCATGCACCAGTCAATGCGGGTTCCCAATAGAAAGACCCCAACGTGCCCGATAAACTTTTCAATTTCGTATTCGTTTCTGCACGGGCTCCCGAAGTATAGGAAGTAGAAGTTGAAGCCCCATTATATTCGGCAATCATATACTTGAACTGAGGAAATTTTGCCATTTGCGTAGAAATGAAATTACTCCAATCTGTCGGAGTCCCATGACCATAGGCCGTGTAGGCCGAAAATGCCATAATATCAAAATCAACACCTTGTTTGGTCACAACCTCACTCATCCACCAAGAGCCATTTTTAACAGCACTCTCAATGTGCATTACGGTTTGAATAGAGGCACTTACATCATTCACCGCTTTAACGCCCGCCTTCAATAATTTCGCCAAATTAGAAGGATATAAACTTAATTTACCACTCACTGCCGAAGAGGCCTCTTGAACGTTATCGCCCCAGCAATTCGTAGAACCCGTAGGTAAACTATACAACATCCCGTTAGTAATTTCGTTCCCTATTTGAACCATATCAGGCATCGCTCCGGCATTTTTAAGAGCCATAACTAAATCATAGGTATATGCATAGACCGAATCCGCCAGAGCCTCTATCGTAGTCACCGAACGCCAACGTTCTGGAATAATTTGCTTCGAAGGATCCGCCCAATTATCACTATAATGAATATCTAGAGAAAATCCCATTCCAGCAGATTTCACCTTTTGAGCATAAGCAATGACATGTGTTTTATCGCCAAAAGATTCCGTAGATGTTTCTCCGCAACCGCTTGCAGCATAACCATAAGCTGCTGATGGACTCACAAACGTTTTAAGACGCACATAATTAAATCCATGATTTTTTAAAATATCAAAAATCGATTTTTCTATGCCATCGGAGTCATAAAATTTAACTCCTCTGCTTTCATATTCCTGGAACTTGGATATATCAGCACCCAAAATGTAGTCTCCCTTTTGGTAAACTATAGGACTTGAAGAGGATAACTCCCTGCTACTCGATAATAAAATTCTATCACTACTACTTGAAAACCGTTCGGTCTCGTTGCTACTGGATGATAAAATGATTGCGCTACTGCTTGAAAGCAATTCATAACTACTGGATAATTCATCCATTGAACTGCTAGTTGAAATGTCTCCACTACTGAGATATTCAATACTCCCACTTGAAAAAGAAGGTTCCAAACTAGAAGAATAAATTTCTTGAAATGAAGAACTACTGCTCAACAGCAAAATTGCTTCTGAAGACGATATTAAATTTTCGTTTATTTCCGTTCCTTTATCATCACCACAAGAAATACATAGTGAACAAATGAAAATACCCCAAATTTGTTTGTACCCGAACACACCAAACCTCCTCTTATAGAGTCCCCTAAAAAGATATACAAATTAACGAGAACCTCAAACGATCAAGAAGTTAAGGGTACCTCTAAAAATTCATTTTCTATGACTAGAAGCCGGTTCCCTCCGGGGAACATCAGGCTTCGCAGAGCTGGCCCTTGGGTCAGCCCCGCAGGGGCGAGGATTGAACAACGTGACACCGCAACAAATTGGCTATGGTACATCGTCATAGTGAACTTCGTTCTGTTGCTGAGCCGGGGCAGTGCCAAAGCGAGCTTTGCCATTGTACTCGGCTTTTGCAACAGTCGTCTTTCAAAGTGGCGAAGAGCGTTCAAGCCGAGTATCATGATAGCGAACGTATTCGCTATCATGATCGAGGCGCCGAAAGGCATCAATACAACCAGTATTCACCACTTTTGTGCTTACGCACTTGTTGATGCAACTTGGCAATGGGCATACAAGCATGCCCATTGCACTCGTTTTGGTCAACAATCATTCCTGCTCTGGCTCAACCTCGTTCGATTTCATTCCCGCAAACCAATTTTTAGAGGCTTCCTTAACTAATTTTAACAACTTTCATTCAATTATATTTTCATGCGTCTTCCCTTGGCACGCAAGCGATTCAGCGGAGCCAAAGAAAGCAAAGGCACTAATCCAAAACAAATCAAAAGGCCAAAGGCAAATGCGTCCCTGAGTCGGAATGCTATTTCCATGGGAAAATTATTAAAACTGTGCATTTCATAGAATGCCATTACCACAGCCACGGCCACTGCAGAAAATACCATCGGCAAAAATTGTTTCTTGAAACTCTTAGTAATAGCCCCAACCACAGGGATCCCCAAAGCAAGTTCATTACCCGCCGAAAGAGCAAGCACAAAAGCATCCGTAAAAATTAAAATCATAAAGGCGCCCCACGTCATTTCTGGCACATGGGCCACCACGCAGAAGTTCGTAAAAACAAAGGTCAAAAGAAAGATGGGAAAAAACGTACAGGCATAAGCATGCTTCACCAAAAGCAGTAGAATAAAAGAGAAAACACCCGCAACACCCCAGATATAGAGAATAACTTCTTCAGAGCCATCCAAACCAAAAATCAACATAAGAAAACAAGCTAATGCAATAGCAAAAGTCACAGCACTTCGAATTCCACCGATGACCAATCGCACCACAAAAATAATGGCAGCCGCAATAACCACTGGAAACACCTGATCTATCGCCCCCGATATTCCTTTGTCAAAAAGACCAGAAACCGCGATCGCAAATCGTTCTGTCGCGGTCAAGATATAAGAAACAAAATCATCGAAATCCGGAGCAAAAAAGAAATAGGCGACAAGCCAACCGAACAAAGGAATCAATCGAAAGCGGAGCAATAATTCGGCAAAACGTTGTCGTTTACTTGATTTATCACGCAAATCCATACATTACCTCTACCTAGAAATCACCAGTTTTTGTTTTTTGCTAAACTCCTGCCGTTTGGCTGTATCATCGGCTTCCACTTTAGAAGTCACCACATAGTGATAAAGTCCATTGGCAAGTTTGCGTCCATAAAAATCGCGGCCATCCCACGTCGTGACCCCTGACTTAGCGTTGTTGATTCTCTGCACCAGGCGCCCATTTTGATTATAAATGCGGATAGAAACAGTGGAAGTTCTATTCACCGCTAAATTTTTGAAATAAAATGTCGTTCCCTTGCGGCCCATAGGATTGGGGGCGTTAAACACATCCATCAATCCCGTCGAAAGTGCGTCTGTAATTTCGACATACACACTCTTAGTGGATTCATTTCCCAAGATGTCCATCGCACGTACTTTAAACTGATAAGTACCTGTGGGATATTTGCTTGCAGCAAAAGTCATACGCACTGTCGCCGACCGACTTCCTTGTTCTAAAAAAGGCCAAGGATGAAACGGCTCTTCTACACCCACAAGTTCAAATGTAATTCCTTCATCGGCTTCCTCTCTAAAATCAAGCGATGTGGAATCTTCCAAAACTATTTGCAAACAGGCTGGAGAAGCCAATTTTACATGTTCCCCATCCGAGAAAGAGGTCCCCGAAGAAGGAGAAAGACAAGATTGGATTTGAATCGTGGGGGGCGTTACATCATGCAAAGAATCTGCATAAGAGGATGTCCCCGCAATGGTAATACCAGAGACCAGCCCCCGTCCAATAGGAGCAATAGCGTCTCCGTACGCCCATAAACGAATTTCTGCCGCCGTATCGCCAAAAGCAATTTTGCGAGGGGTAATAAATTCCGTACTAAAGTGACCGTCTTTAACATCTATATCTTCGCTAAAAATAAGATTTCCATCATACAGTACCGACAAGTCCGAATCATTCGAAGGCGCTTGACTCAGATTTTTTTCGTAGCTACCTTCCAAAATATTCAAACGGACTTTTCCATTATCCATACCAGATACTCTCCCAGAAAGCTTCATATTTTCCAAAGCCTGGATGGTATCCACCTGCTGCTCAAGAGTAATCCCCAAACTCATTCTAGGAAGTGAAATCACTGGTTCGCCTAAAAGGACATAGCGTTCATAAACATATCGGTCTGAAAAATAAGAAGTCTTAGTAATCCCTTTGGCATAGCGGAATGCATTGCCAATAGTGTTCCCATCCGTGAAAAGTGCATAAGAAAGAAGGGATTTCGCTAGACGTTCGTTACCCCCCGAAAATGTTTCTCGAGTTGCACCAATGGAGACAATGGCCCCTTTATTCTTTGCCTGAATGAACGTTTCAGAAAGGGAAATCGCATCTCCCTCATCAAAACGACCCACAGAACAAGAGAATGAACCTAAAATAGTATAACGCCCTTCGTTAGAAATATCACTTATATAGGATGCCTTCAACAAACCTTCATAGGCCCACGCTGTCGGAGAACCGTGACCAAAATACAAAGTAAATAAAGCCCCTTGATTAATTTGATTTATCAGATCCGTCGCTGCATCAAGCTTTTGCCCCGAAGCATCCGCCGTGTAATCTAACAAAAAGACTTTTTCCATATCAAAACGGTAATTATCTGCTGCAGCGAAGTTATACAACATTCGGGACAAATTTTCCTGTTGCTTAGAATGCCCAATACCGTCTACAGAAGTCCCCGTCCAAGCGTCATCCGCAGTAAATAACAAAGTATTGCGCCATTCTCCATTATTCATAGTCCCTAACTTTTCATGAGCAATCGCCTTCTCATTATAAGCTTGGAAGTCCGCAACCGAACTGATCGGTAAACGCCCCACACCCACATCCATATCGAAAGTTCCATAAAAGATCGCCTCCCCAGAATCAAGTGCGGCAAAGAAATCATCGGAAACCGCATCCTCTTTTTCAAAGGGAGGTAAACGATTCGGTTTATATCCACTATGAAAACCCCGATAATCAAAATGCCCATTTCCCGCGAGTAACACATACCTAAAATCAGGGCACACACTACGCACATAAGCGAGGTAATTTCGAATAGCCACAGGGTTCATCGCTCCGCCATTATAGACTCGGTAAATATCTTCCGCTAAAACGACAGTAGTATTGAATTTTGTGATAGCCTCTCCCCCGGAACGAAAATTTGCAAGTTCCACCGCTGGTACCTGAAAAGCTTCTGGAGCCACAATAACGTATTCTGTTTTCGAAGAAATCCGAGCAATATCGGTAAGTACACCTGAAACCTTATTGGGTATTCCTTCAATAGAGGCCACGGATTTCCATTTTTCTGTGCGATACAAAAGATAACGATAATCAGCAGCAGGATCGACACTATCAACGGCGACTCCATTCACCACAGGTAATAAACCAATCGGTTCAAAGTTTTTGAATTTGAGAACTCGTAAATCAGAACTCGTTCCCACAGGAATCTGAATCAAGCGAGCGGCGCGTCCCGGCAAAAGCCATTCCGCAGAATCAGAAAGAGAGGGAGTCCATTGATAAGCTACGGACATGCCGTCAAAACGATCAAAATAGTTGTTATTAGGAAGCATTGTAAGAGAATAAGTATTCCCAGAATTTTTCAACCCAGGATTAGAAATTTGAAAATTACCCCCAGGAATTAAGCGGTCATAAGAAGTAAAAATTTTCCCGTTCACCGTTGCCGAAAACTTAATATTGCTCATGCGCTCTTCATAACTTTTGGAAGACAAATCATTTACAGACGTCGTGGAACGATGTGGCATGTAGGAAAAAGAGACATATTCACGACCCCCATTCACACGCCCCAGCAAATTAGACGTTTTCTCAGAGTAAAGACTACTTGCGGGTATTTCAGTGGAATCAGTAGGCGCATTCCAGAACCAGAACCATTCTTTTCCGGTGAACTCATCCCAACTGCCACTATCGTCGAAATAAGTGTCGCGTAAAAGAACGTCCTTTTCTACGCGCAAATACCGAAGCCAATTGATCTCAGCAGCAGTGCCGCTGGGACGAGTCCCCATCGTCAGGCGTTTTCCTTCACCCGAAGAACTCCATCCCAATTGAAAATATTGATAAAAACTATAGGGCGAAGAGGAATAGTAGTAGTCCATCTCTCCCATGGTAGAGCTATTGTTCTCAAAGTCAATGCGTTTCCATAGAGAGGTTCCATAACCCACAAAAATAATGGAATCCCCATTATCAAAAATGCCATTCCCTTGAGAATCACTCCCATTGTGATCTCGTATCTCGATAGAAATTTCAAAAAGTTGGGCGGGAATGATCTCCGCCGAACTATGAAAGACATCGCTAAGCGTATCAGGAGACGCTCCGTAAAGTCTAATTTTATCCACAGCAATGCCATCTAATTCATTCTGACGGCCTTGTTCCTGCATTGCCGAGCGAATCGTCTTAAAACTGACCGCATACATACCGTCTTCAGAGATTCCCCCATTGTCTCTATCGCCTACCAGCAAACGAGCAAGCCAAGTCATCTGAGAAAGATCCGTAGAAGACGCTTTACGCATCACTCTCATGGCATTGTTCTGATTCGTTCCAAATCGTGCAGCAGCCTTCGGATTCAGAACAGAGGCAAGTATTCGCTTCCCTGGATTTTTACCCTGAGGAGATCCAGAAAAATTTACTTGCAATTCAAAATTTTTGCGCAACACCCAACGAGAACCAGACTTTATAAGTAATGGGATTCGGATATCCACAACCCAAAGACCATCCCTCAAAATTGGAGAAGAGATCATCGTACCCTTAGAAATTAAAGTGTCTTCGCTACACCAATCTATGGTAAGAATCTCAGTCTTTGTATCCTTCACAGAAACAGTAGGGCGCACATTCGAAGGCACGGCCACTCGATATTCACGATAAGGCAGATCGGAGTTTTCCACAAGGGACATTCTTTCAGGAATTAAGCGAACACCCCCTTTGTCACAGAGATGAGTTGAAGTATCGCGCACTTCATCAGAATAGACAAAACGAATCTCACTGTCATCCAGCACGGAACCCGCCCAAAGAGCGGACACACCTAAAAAAATAAGAGCGAAGAGAAATTTCACAATAGGCAAAATAGAAAAATAAGGATATAAAAGCTTTCTTTCTGAGCCATTCCCCACCCTATTTTCTAACTTTGCAACCATTATGGAAACGCGATATAATCCCCAAGAAGTTGAAGCCCATTGGCATGACCAGTGGAAACAAAATAATGATTTTGCCCCTACGGGAAAAGGAAAGCCTTTTTCCATCGTCATTCCGCCCCCCAATGTCACTGGCGCCCTGCATTTGGGACACGCTCTGAATAACACCATTCAGGATATTCTTGTCCGATACCACCGGAAACTCGGCTGCGATACGCTCTGGATTCCTGGCACAGACCACGCCGGTATTGCCACACAAGCGGTTGTGGAAAAGCGTCTCTTAAAAGATGAACACAAAACGCGCCACGATATCGGTCGCGAGGCCTTAGTGGAACGCATCTGGAAATGGAAAGAGGAATACGAAGCCCGCATCACCAAACAGCTTAAAAGCCAGGGACTTAGCTGCGACTGGAATCGCCAACGCTTTACCCTAGATGCCATTTGCGCCCGTGCTGTGCGCCACGCATTTTTCAATCTGTTCAAAAAAGGACTCATCTACCGCGGCAAACGTCTCGTCAATTGGGACACTTATTTGCAGACTGCCGTTGCTGACGATGAAATCTACTACGAAACAGTGAAAGGCCATTTCTGGACCTTCCAATATCCTCTTTCGGATGGTTCTGGATTTATCCCGGTCTCCACAACACGCCCGGAAACCATTCTGGGAGATACCGCCCTCGCCGTTCACCCTGATGATGAGCGTTATAAGAAATACATCGGCAAAATGGTCCGCGTACCTTTCGTCAATCGCGATATCCCCGTTATCGCCGACGGCCTTCTCGTGGATCCAGAATTCGGAACGGGCTCCGTGAAAGTGACACCCGCACATGATCCCAACGACTATGCGACCGGACTTCGCCACAAACTGCCAATGATCAACATCATGAATAATGATGGATCTCTCAACGAAAACGCTGGCAAATTTCAAGGTCTCAAGGGCGAGAAAGCCCGCGATGCCGTGGTGGCTGGCTTGGAAGAACTGGGTCTCCTTATCAAAGTGGAAGACCACGAAATGCAAGTGGGTCACAGCGACCGCTCCAAAACGACCATTGAACCTTACTTGAGCGATCAGTGGTTTGTCAAAATGGACAATCTTGCTGAAAATGCCATGGAAGCCGTGCGCTCCGGGGAAGTGAAATTCACTCCCGAACGCTATGCCCGCAATTATCTCGACTGGCTCGGTGAAAAAAGAGATTGGTGCATTAGTCGCCAACTTTGGTGGGGACATCAAATTCCCATCTGGTATTGCGCAACCTGTTCTGAAGAAGATCTTAAAAAGGCATTTTCAGGCCGCGAAGACATCTATTTCTACCCCAGTCACAATGGTGGTTGGTTGGTTTGTTCAGAAGAAAAAGATCTCGGGAATGATGCCGTTCCCGGTCATGAACTCGTGCGCGAGCCCGATGTGCTCGATACTTGGTTCTCCAGTGCTCTTTGGCCCCATAGTACCATGGGCTGGCCTGCAAAAACACCGGAACTTGCCAAATACTACCCCACGTCTATTTTGGTCACCAGCCGCGACATTATTACCCTCTGGGTCGCCCGCATGGTGATTTTCAGCCAGGAAAACATGGGAACGGTGCCTTTCCACCAAGTATATATCCATCCGAAAATCATGGATGGTCAGGGACGCACCATGAGCAAGTCCCTCGGCAACGGCGTGGATCCCTTGGACATCATTGAAAAGTACGGCACCGATGCGCTTCGCTTTGTAATGGCGAGCCTCTGCTCGGAAAATCAGGACGTTCGCCTCCCCGTAAAAGCCGAAAAGCAGCCCGATGGACGCACGATCAACACTTCTGAAAAATTTGAAATCGGTCGCAACTTCTGCAATAAGCTCTGGAATGCGAGTCGCTTCCTTTATCCGCATTTGGAACAAGCGGGAGCCCTCAAGGGAACGTCCCTCGCGATCTTCAAGAGCTTACTCGCCCTTGAAGATCGCTGGATTTTAAGCCGTCTCAACAGCACCATCAAAGATGCCACAAAGATGCTTGAAGAATACCGATTTGCAGAACTCACCCAATTCCTTTACCGCTTTGTCTGGGACGATGTCTGCAGTTCCTATCTGGAAATCAAAAAGGCGGTCATCAACCGCGAAACGCTCGATGCCGAAAAGAAAAATGCCATGGCAATTCTTGCTCATGTGCTTCACGGAGTTATCGATCTGTTACACCCTGTAATGCCCTTCATCACGGAAGAGCTCAACGCCACACTCTTCCCCGGAAGTGAACGCGTCATCAATAGTCTCTGGCCTACTGCGGATCTCTCTCTGATCAATGCGGACATCGAAGACGCCTTTGACCGAGCCTTTGCCATTGTCGAAAGCGTTCGTGGTGTTCGTGGCCGTTATGGCGTTTCCCCGGCTCAGAAACTCTCCGCCGTTCTCTCTGTGGACAACGAGACGACAGAGAAATCAGTGCAGGAATGCGTGCGCATTATCACGGAATTGGGGAGCCTCAGTACCCTTACTATTGGCGTAAAAGCGAAGAAACTCAAATTCAGTGCGAGTGCAGTGATTCCGAATGGAGAATTATTTATTCCTCTGGAAGGGATATTAGATCCAGCCACAGAAATAGAGCGCCTCCACAAAGAAATCGAAAAAGCAGAAGGGTTCGTTCTTAGTCTCCAAAAGAAACTTTCGAATGAGGCTTTCGTTTCTAAAGCACCACAAACAGTGCTTGACCTAGAAAAACAAAAACTTGCTACGCAAAATGATATTATTGAAAAGTGTCAAAAAGCACTCATAGAACTAGAGTAACGTCGTTCAATATTTAATTTAATGGCCATTTATCCAAGTAAATGGCCATTTTTTGTGCAAATAATCATACTTTGGACTCCTCTAAACATTGATTTGTAGCCACAAAATGGAGCGAAAACAAGCGTCAGAACAAAGCGACGTGTCAGCGCTCATTTTGCGGAAAAAGCACTTTTAGAGACCTCCTTTATTTAAAATCGACTTAAAAAAGCATATATTAAAGAAGTTCGTCAATTACTATATGACTTTCAGTTTGGGGAGACATACTTAAAATATTTTGTGCTTTGGAGAAAAGGTCGGTATGCAGAAAACGATTTTTATGTTCCAATATTGGACTTTATTTTTAATCGCCTGTTTTATTCCATTTCAGATCCATGCATCCGAAGTCCGACACATTCGTGTAGGCTATGTCGTATTTGAAAGCTACCAAGAGCTAGCCCCCGATGGAAGTCGTAGTGGCTATGGCTACGAATATCTGGAACATATCGCCGATTACACGGGTTGGCAATATGAATATATCACCTGTACTTGGAATCAATGCCTACAGATGCTAGAAGAAGGAGATATTGAGCTCTTAACATACGTTAACAAAAATGAAAATCGTTCCCATCTCTTTAATTTTCCCAAAAGACCTATGGGAGAGTGTTATGGAACTCTTTCCATCAAAAAAAATAATAATGACTACCATCTTAATGAGATAGAAAAGTTTCACAACCTTCGAGTCGGTATGAACGAAGGAAATATATTCAACGAATATTTTGCGGAATACTGCAAAAAGCATCATATTGTTATTGCTTCCACCACTATGTATCCCGACAAAATGATTGCAAAAAAAGCGCTTCAAAACGGAGATGTTGATGCAATTGTCACCTCCTCTATGACTGGTGCGAGCGGAGAAAAAGCAATCGCTCAATTTGCATTAAATCCCTATTACATTGCAGTGACCAAAAAAGATACAACGCTCTTAGAAGAATTAAATCAAACCCTAGAATTCATTTTTATCAACGATCCCCAATTTGAAGCTCGCCTTTACGAGACCTATTTCAATTCAAGAGAAAACAACGCACTCTCTCTCACCCTAGAAGAAGTGAATTTTCTAAAAAATAAAAAGATACTCCGTGCCGCAGTGCCGCATAATTTTATCCCTATTTCCTATTTTGAAAATGGTAAATATAAGGGTTTCATTGCTGACATCATGGACAAAATTTCTAAGGATTTGGATATAAAATTTGAATACATCCCCACAAGTAGCTATCAAGAGGCTCTTCGTAGGGTCCGGGAAAACAAAGCGGACATCATATGCAACTTCTACTACAACTATCAGGAGGCAGAAAAGAATAACATTAAAATGTCCATTCCTTACATGAACCTCATGTATATCGCCGTTACACAAAAAAATCAAGCAGAGCCAAAAAATGCATCGGTGGCAATAATCGAAGGAGATCCTTACATCGAAAAAGCACTGGCCAGACGCTATTCTAAAAATCAGATTGTAACTTACAAATCGTTGGATGATTGTTTAATGGCAATCAAATCAGGAACCCAAGATGTTGCTTATATCAAAAGTTTTATTGCAGAAATGAAACTCCGAGAAATTGATTATCGCAATTTACAGGCGCACCTCACTTCCGAATTCAGCTACAAAATTGCCATCGGTGTCAATAAAGCGTATGCACCTCTTCTTCCTTCACTTTTGAACAAAGAGATTCAGCATCTTGGAAATCAATATATAACTCAAGTGATTACAGAAAAAACGTTATTCCAGAAGCATAAACAATCCTTCTTTTTTTGGATATACGGCAATCCACTGCAAGCCCTCCTTATTGTTATGGTTTTTTTAGGGGCAGTTATTCTTATTCTCATTCGCTTGAATAGTCAGAGGAAAGGTTACTCTGCACATTTTTACAAGTTGGCTTACAGCGATGCTATCACCCCTGTTCACAACGGAAACTGGCTTCAAGAAGAAGGTCAACGCCGGATACTAAAAAAACAAAGCCAATATTCCATTATTTCTATAGATATCAGTAAATTCAATATTCTCAATGATTACTATAGCCGAGAAATCGGAGATAAAGTACTTCTATTTATTGCCAACATTCTTTTGCGCCACGAAGGAGAAAAAGGCATTGTAGCCCGCATTGAAGCGGATCATTTTCTCATGCTCCTCGCGACTCAAAATCAAGAGTTTATTAGTAAAGAATTAAACTTAATTTCTATGGAAAGCAGTAATTTTGTGAATGAAGATATTTCTATTCACGTCAAGCTTAATTTCGGCATTTGTTCCATTCAAGAAGATGATTTATTCATTACCAAATCGATTGATTATGCAGAAATGGCACGACGTATGGGGAAAAATGAATCTAGGAGCATTACCTTTTTTGATACCAATATCAAAGATATTCTCCTTCAGGAAAGAGCGATTGAAGACAGTATGGAACAATCACTTGCCAATAGGGAGTTCGTCGTTTATTATCAACCTCAATATAATATGGCCACCGAACAAGTAATGGGAGCTGAAGGACTTATTCGTTGGGTACATCCCAAACTCGGATTTATGAACCCTGGTGAATTTATTCCACTTTTTGAAAGAAATGGATTCGTTACTGAAATTGATTTCTTTGTATTAGAAGAAACCTGTAAAATGCTTCAAAGAAGACTCAATACCAAAGAATTTGTAGTCCCCATCTCAGTCAACCAATCACGCATTCATTTGAACGACATTCATTATCAGGATCGCCTTGAATCAATCATTTCAAAATACGACATTCCTAAAAACCTTTTGAAACTCGAAATAACAGAAACTTCTTTAATCTTGGATAGCAATCTTATAGACGTAATTCGCCAATTGAAAACTCATGGGTTCATTATTTCTATGGATGATTTTGGTTCTGGATATTCCTCTTTGACACTTCTTAACTCTGTTCAATTTGATGTTGTAAAAATTGACAAAGGTCTTTTAGACGGCATGGCATCAGAGAGGACCCGCAACATGCTTAAACACTTGATGGGTATGGCGAAGGACTTAAGTACACAAGTGATTTGCGAAGGAGTAGAAACAAAAGCGGAAGCGGACTTTATTCAAAGTATTGGATGTCAGTATGCCCAAGGGTTTCTTTATGCGAAACCCATGCCACTAAAGGATTTTGAAGCCATTTTAAATTCACAGGTTTAAAAGCAAACTTTATTTTTATTCGCTCCTATGGATTTTAAAAGCAAAAAAATATAACTTGGAGTGGTCCCCAACAACACAAGAAGGTTTCTTATGCGCGTCTTTCTCACGGGTGGTACTGGATTTATCGGACATTATGTCGCAAAAAATCTTTTAGAATGTGGTCATGAAGTCAACATTCTAACACGCCATCCAGATAAGATTCCTTCGCTCAAGAAACATCCCGGTGTGAATTTAGTTTGTGGATCCATTCACGATGTAGTGGCGATGCGACACGGCCTAGAGGGCTGTGATGCTTGCATTCATATTGCCCTTGGCTGGGGAGAAACTCCTTTAGCCATGCTCGAAAACGATACCCGCGCCACCGCTCTTCTTTTAGAATTAGCATCCATAAACGGGTGCAAAAAATTTATTTATACCTCTAGCACTGCGGCTATGGGGAAAATGCGTCCCTCGATGACAGAAAATACAGTACTGATGCCCATTGATCTTTATGGTGCCACCAAAGCTGCTGGAGAAGCCTACGTATTAGGCTTTACGTCTACCTCCATGACACGGAATATCGTTCGCCCCGGTTACACTTTTGGCAATCCCGCATGGCCTGACGGATGTAGTCAACCCGATAAACGATTTACTGAAATGGCCCGTGCGATACTCACCGATCAAGATATCAATATCATTAAAAATGATGGAACGCAATTTATTCATGCTTCCCAACAGGCAAAGTTATTTGCAAGTGTTCTCGACTCTCATTTTAATGAAGAAGTTTTCTTGAGTCTTGGATCCTCTTGGATCGGCTGGAAAGAGATTGCGGAACGCATGATTACCAAGCATCCGCAAAGTAAGTCCAAAATCATTGAAAAAGATCTAGGATGGGCCGAGAAACCGATGTTATATTCCGTTGCCAAAATTGCGACCTCCTTTGGATTGGCCTTAGATGGCCGAGAATTTCTTGATGACCACATTCAGTGGCAGATGAACCAAATAAAATAAGCTATTTTTGTCTACATGAAAACAGCACTTATCACAGGTATTACAGGACAGGACGGTTCTTATCTCGCGGATTTTTTGCTTTCCAAAGGCTATTCTGTTTATGGACTCGTTCGTAGAAAAAGTAAACTCGACTTTAACAATGCTGAACATCTCAAAGATAAGGTTCACTTTATCTTTGGCGACATGACTGATCAAGCTTCTTTGATTCGCGCCATGGAAATCGCAAACCCTGATGAAGTTTATAATCTCGCGGCACAATCTTTTGTGACTGCCTCTTGGGAAACTCCTCTTTCCACTGCGGATATTAACGCCATCGGCGTGACGAATATTCTTGAAACCATTCGTCTTATCAAGCCCAAAGCCCGTTTTTATCAGGCTTCTACCAGCGAAATGTTTGGGAAAGTTCAAGAAATTCCTCAAAAGGAATCTACCCCATTTTACCCACGAAGTCCTTATGGAGTATCCAAACTCTATGGACACTGGATTACCAAAAATTATCGTGAAAGTTACGGACTTTATGCCTGTTCGGGGATTCTTTTCAACCATGAGTCCGAACGTCGTGGCGAAGAGTTTGTCACTCGAAAAATTTCAACGGCTGTGGCCAAAATTAAATGCGGAAAACAAGACATTCTCGAACTCGGGAATCTCGATGCCAAGAGAGACTGGGGTCACTCGGAAGATTATATAAAAGCCATGTGGCTCATGCTTCAGCAAGAAACGCCAGATGATTTCGTTATCGCCACCGGAGAAAATCACTCTATTCGCGAATTTGTGGAACTCGCCTTTAAGGAAGTTGACATAGAAATCGAATGGCATGGGCTGGGGGCAAAAGAATACGCAACCTTCAAGGGAACGGATAAAGCCGTGGTTCGAGTGAACCCCCAATTTTATCGACCTGCGGAAGTAGAAACCTTGCTTGGCGATCCATCAAAAGCCGAATCTGACCTCGGTTGGAAACGAGAAGTCAGTTTCTTGGAATTAGTGAAGAGAATGGTAGATCACGATTTGAAATGGATTCAAAAATCTTAAGGATTCTCGGAGTCCTTTTTTATTATGAATAATCAAGTTGTTTTAATCTTAGGTGCTGGCGGATTTGTCGGCCCTTATCTCATTGAAGAATTCAAGAACAATGGTTACACAGTCGTTGCAAGCGATATTGTAACCCCCAAAGTTCCCATTGCAAATGTTCGTTACCAGATTCTTGATCTCTTAAATGTCACACAAATTGCGGACTTCTTGGAAGAAATTAAGCCTGATTTTTTGGTGAACCTTGCGGCCATTAGTTCTGTGGGTCTCTCTTGGAAAATTCCTCAAAAGACAATGGAAGTCAACGTCATAGGAACTCTGAATCTTCTGGAGATCATCCATACCAAAGTGCCAGAATGCCACCTCTTGTTGGTAGGTTCCAGCGAAGAATATGCGATTAAATCCACGCCTCTTTGTGAAGAAGATGCAATCAACGCCAACAATCCTTATGGCATTTCCAAAATTGCTCAAGAGAATTTTGCCTCTCTTTATCGTCAGAAATATGGTATGTCAATCATTTGTACGAGGTCTTTTAATCATACAGGCATTGGCCAAACCACCCAATTTGTGATTCCCAGTTTTTGCGAGCAAGTGGCAATAATTGATCGTAGCGGAAAACCGGGAACCATTCATGTCGGGAACCTTTCTGCGTATCGCGATATTTCAGACGTACGCGATATCGTACATGTTTACCGTATGCTCCTAGAAAATCCTTCAGAAGAAACGCTCTTTAACGTGGGTTCCGGCAAGGCGCACAAAATTGAAGATCTGTTGAAATTCATTATTTCGCTTTCGTCACAAAAAGTGGATATTGCTATTGATCCACAAAAAATGCGCCCCATTGATAATGTCTACCATTGCTGCGATAACACACGGATCAAAAAATTCTGGAAAGGGACCGATATTCAGCAGACCATTCGAGAAATTTACAACTATTATCGAGGCCAGCGGTGAAATTGGCGGTTGATGCTCGCATGCTCAAGAAATCGGGCGTCGGAACGTGCATTCATCAATTTCTCTTGCACAATTGCTATAAAATTGCGATGGGAAATCCCTCTGAATTAGAGCCCTACAAGAAAAATATTTCTGAAATCATTCCATTCCACTGTAGCATTTACGGGTACAAGGAACAACTCCACTTTCCCTACCGCAAATTAAGCGGTGCGAAACCCGATGTTTTGCATGTCCCCCACTGCAATATTCCTCTTTTCTACCGTGGGAAAATGATCGTCACGATTCACGATTTGACTCACCTTATCTATCCCGAATTTTTGCCATTCAAATTGGTTCATTGGTACTTCAAATTTATTTTCTGGTTTGTCTGTAAAAGAGCAGATCATATTATGGCCGATTCAGAAAATACGCGCAAAGATCTGATTCGTTTTTTCGATGCAAACCCAGAAAAAATTTCGGTGGTTCCCTTGGGTGTTGGCAAAGAATTTATCGTCAAAAACAAAGCCTCAATCGATTATCTTTATGAAAAATTTCTGATTCCTCGTGATAAAAAGTTGATTTTATATGTAGGCAATTTGCTTCCGCACAAAAATTTGGAAAAGCTGATGGAAGCTTTTGCAAAAATGCAGAATAAAGAAAATTGTCGTTTGATTCTTGTGGGAAAAGCATTTGAAAATTATAAGGGGCGTGATAGAGAAACGCAACTTGGGATTGAGCAGTACACGATACATACAGGAATGGTTTCAGAAGAAGTACTCGTAGATCTCTATAACCTTGCAGATCTTTTTGCACTTCCCTCTCTTTATGAAGGCTTTGGCCTTCCTGTACTGGAAGCTCTCTCCTGTGGCACCCCTGTTGCCTGTTCCAATACATCTTCGCTCCCAGAAGTGGGTGGCCCCGTTGTCGATTATTTTGATCCGATGAATGCAGATGACATTGCTCAAACCTTAGAACGGAATTTGACCCGCAAAGGGACTCAAGATCAAGAGATCAAGGATTGGCTCACCCAATTCACTTGGGAAAAAACAAGTGCCAACGTGATGGACATTGCAGAAAAAGTTTTTAAGTCGTAAAAAATTGCACCAATTCTTGCGGTGTTTTGGCGGCAAGCAAATCCGATTTCCACTTTGAATTCAGTACTCGACGAGACAATTCGCGAATGGCCTCAAGATGTATATTCGGATTCACCGTAGGTGATAAAAGAACGCCAAAAATACGAACCGATTCGCCCACAGGAATACTCACACCCGTAATTCCTTGAGGACAAATACCGAGGGCAATCAAAGGGGCATCAATGTCTGAAATATGGGCATGGGAAAGTACAAACTCATCCCCCATATAGGAACTCGCCAAAGCTTCCCTTTTCAGAATTTCTTTCCAAGCGTTCATCCTATCAAAGGGAATCGATCTTTCGGCAAGAGTCCCAAACAATGTGCCAAGCGCAAAAGATTTTGGAACGGACTTATCCCATATGCACACATTTTCTGAAAGGAGCACTAAGTTCATTATTTCAATTTAGCTATTTTAAGTGAACCTGTATGACTGACCTTCAAAAGAAAAAATTTAAAACCATTGCCAAATTTTCGGTGAGTATTTTGGGACTCGCCTTTATTTTTCATAAAGTTCCCTTTAGTGAAGTTTATGATAAATGGCACGTCTCCATGTTGCCTTGGGTTTTGGCGATGCTTGTCACGACACAAATTTCCATGATGATACAAGCGAATCGCTGGAAAGGCCTCTCGGTAAAAGGTCCATCCATTCCATTTAAGACCTATTACGCGTATATCGTTTTGGGTTATTTCTTTAATTCTCTTTTACCCAGTGGCGTCGGTGGAGATGCCGTAAAATCGGTCGCTTTCGGAAAACGCTTCAACCAAACATCTCAATCAGTTGCTGCCGTTTTACTTTCTAGAATCCAAGGCTTGCTCGCTCTATTTCTCTTGTTTTTTATAGCACTTCCCTTTGTCCTTGCCAAATATGACATTCCTCTTATTTATAGTTTGGGAATGCTCGGGGCCTGTGTATTCTCTTTAGGGCTTGTGATTGCGTGTCTTTTTTCGGACAAAATTCACATTTTTTCCCCTCTTCGTAAACGGATTCCCTTTCTTGAAAAACTTCAAGAAAGTCTCTCCATTTACCGATCCCACAAGAAGCAACTGCTTCTCTCTAGTTTTGATTCCCTTTGGCTCCAGTTACTCTCTATGGCAACACACTACTTTTATTTTAGAGCCGTCGGCTTTGAAATCAATATCGCCACAGTCACTGTATTTACCGCAATTACAGTAATGTTCACGATGCTCCCCATTGCATTTAATGGAGTAGGCATCCGCGAATGGATGCAAGTGACTCTTTATAGTGGAATTCTCGGCATGGACGCATCCCTAGTCCTTGCAGCAAGCCTTTTAGGCTACATCTTGCTTTTATTCCAAGTGATCCAGGGAGCGTTCGTCTTAACTCGAGTGAATTTAAGCGCTACTTCGTAAGAGTAGAAATCAAGAAGTCAATGGCTTCGTGGCTTTTCTCTGGAGAAACCGCTTTATACAAGGAAAGAATTTCGCTCAAACGAGCCTTACCCGGCTCAATATATTGCTCAAAGTTTTCCATTTTCTTTTCGCGAGAAAGGAAGCAGAAGGCTCCCATCGCTTGCATCACACGCTGCAAACTTGCTTGTAAGAAAAGAACCCAAGCCTCTTCCTTTGAAAAACACTCTTCGCACATTTTGAAACCCGTATGCCAATATTCAAAAAAGTCCTGAACCAAATCCAATGGCAAATTCACATAGGGATCCCAAAGTAGTGACGCAATGTCATAGAACATGGAACCACGACGAGCCCCTTGAAAATCCACAAAACCGATTTCTGTATTGGGGCGAACCATTATATTCTGGGATTGAAAATCGCGGTGCATCAAAACTTTCGGGTGGGTATCTACTGTACAAGCCAACGTAGAAAAGAAATTTTCCACAGACAGCGGAATATTATTGATTCCTTGACGAGCCACCAAATAATTATCACGGAAATAATCCGTTTCCCACTTTAAGGCCGCAAAATCAAACTTGCGTGCGGCAATATCCGGGCGAGACATGAATACCGCTGGAGATGATTCCTGCCAACGAATCAATGAATTCATGACTTCAGTATAAAGAATTCGTACATTCCCAGAAATCGGACCCAAAGGCAAAATTTCTGAAATAAGCATATTGGGGCCCAAATCTTTCATCAGGATTTGATGGGCTTCTTCATCAACAGCACAAATCCGAGGGGTCGGTAAATTAAAGGACGCAAACGTTTTACCGAATGAAGCAAAGCGTTTAAAATCATCATCCGTAGAGGCACTCACCTGAAGGATCGCATAATGCTTCCCTTCATGAACACGGTAGTAACCGCGGCCAGAACCCGCAGAACCAGCGATAGCCCATTCAGCAGCGTCAGTAAAACCTAAAGAACGAAGTGCATCAACAATTTTTGAACTTGGAGTAGGGAGAGTAGTGTTTAGCATAGATAACTGAAAGATAGATTACTAAAGTCAAATGTGATCATTTTTTTCGCTCCGAGCGGAGCTTTTTGCAAGGCTCCGAGCGAGTCCGAATATAGCATCCATTTCAAAGCGGGTGGGTTGAAATCTTTGCAAAAGACCCCTCACAGAGGCCTCTGTCCAGGGGAGTTTTTGGTAACGATCCGTTAGATTCGCCTGTATAAAGCCTAAGAAACTTTCAATTTGTGAGAGATCCGCTTTTTCAACCTGGCCTGAAACTAAAGGAGCCCTGTCATCCCGTTCCCCACTTCCAGAAAGAAGCCCGGCTCGGCACAATTCATAGCTTGAAACAGCTACTGCTTGAGCCAAATTCATACTCATCAGCCCAGGCACTGGGATTTCACAAATAAGAGCGCAGTGTTCTATTTCTTCTATCGTCAGTCCTTTGGATTCACGACCGAACACAAGAGCCACTTTCCCTTCCCTAGGAAGTTTCGGGCAAAGGGCCGGAAGTAAAACATGCGGAAGCACACTGTCATAGCGACGTCGACTAAAAGCGACCGCAAAAGCACACCCGCTTAAAGCTTCTTCAAGAGTCGAAGTCACTTTTGCATTTTCCAAAACGTCTTTGGAACTATGAGCCGTATGGTAAGATTCGTCCATGACCGTTGTGCGAGAATCATAAACGATATGCAAATCAGGGAGAGCATTACAGCGCATCGCACGAGCCACAAATCCCACATTATGAGGATGTTCTGGTTCCACTAAAATAATTCGAAACGATAACATCAAAGATTCCATTTAAAATCGAGTCCTCGAATCTCATTCTGGACGTATTCTTTTTCGCGAACCTCACATCCATCAAATAACAGAGCATTTTTGAGTGTCGCCGAAGGAGCCACCACGGCCCCTTTTTGAATCACACTTCCTTCACAACGATCTCGAAATGCCAAATCTCGTGCCAAAGGATGTTCCGGGTGAATCCAGGATTCCACGCCGAGTTCTTGTAATCGGGCTTGACAAGCCCGCATCAATCCTTGGGGACTTCCCATATCAATCCAAAGTGCATTCATTTGAGAACGATCCACAAAGGGAGCTTTCCCCTCATGGACCATACGCTTCCAAAACTGAACGACATCGCGTTCTTCAGCA
>DBTP01000022.1:0-4703 GCA_002307115.1 Fibrobacter sp. UBA1313
AAAAGGAATTTTTAGAGGTGCCCTAAGTACTAACACAAAAAGCGTGACATAAAGCCACGCCAATGAAAATAGAACGATAAGCGCGCGAGTTACTTTACTACGCGCGTTTTTACTTTAACACTCGAATTTTTGTCTAACAGGTTAGGCTTTTGTGCCTCTGTGAGTCTCAGTTCTTCTCTAATCTTCTTCGCCTGAACCTTGAGACGAGCAAAACGTTCGCCTTCTAATTTTGGAGTAGCGATCATCGTTTTGGAGAGTGGATTAATCCACACGCCTGCACTATTTGTAAAACCAAAATGCAAATGCGGACCCGTGCTACGACCCGTACTCCCCACGCGACCGATCATCTGACGAGCATTCACTTTGGCACCGACGCTTACACCCCGGGCACTCAAATGCAAATACCAACTGGTGGAGTGATCCGCATGGCGAACGGCAATTTTGTTACCACTAAATTCATCATAACCCGAAGTTACCACCGAGCCCGCAGCAACGGCATACACCGGTGAACCTTTCGGGCTACCGTAATCGACACCGTTGTGCATCGTTCTTTTCCCGGTAATCGGGTGAATGCGAACGCCAAATGAACTCGTAATATGCAAGCGATCTAGAGGGTAACGGAGCCCGTCAAAAATTAGTGCCTCGCCAGATTCCGTATAAAAAGCATTGAAGGTGCTCTTAGGATCTGGATCTTCATAGCGAAAGGCCTCATGATGTCCCACGATATGACCATCAAATTCCGCATAACGTACAAAGCCATTGATCCATATAGAATCTTGATAAAAATCTTCTTCAAGCAAGAGGCGAAAACGATCCCCAGCTCTTGCTTGTTTAAATGCAATCTTACATTGAAGGACTCCGCTGGCAATGCCCACCATCCGAGTAGGCACCCCTACCTTCAGTAAAATACCATTGAGAGTACTCCCATTTTCTAAAACACCCGTAAACACAGACTGCCTACGAATTAATGGTTTTTCTATCTGTCTGTATTCAAATTCTAAAGTTTTGGGATTACGAAAAAGCAAATGAATTGTCGCTGGATTGGTGGCATACCGAAATACTTCAACACGACCATCTTCCCTTTGTGCGACATGAAAATTTTGTCCAACACGCATATTGGATAATTCCACGCTATCTTGAATCGCAAGCACTATTTGACGACGCTCCGATTCCGAAATGCCCATACGAGCCATCACTTGAAACAAGCCATCCCCTGCACGCACAGAATCATGCGTCAACACATACCGATTCGCTCGATTTTTGTTCACCGTCATTTCGACGCGTTGCAAAGAATCCAACTGTGTTTTCAATTCTTTAATATTGTCAGAAAGACTATCGGCCTTGAACGATTCAAAACAACCCAAAAGGGAGACCAAAAAGACAGTAATAAATGCAAGAAAAAAACAGTGCACACTAAACTCCTAAAACCGAAAAAAGAAAAGCCCGCCATAAGCGGGCTTTTCTAATCTCTCTTTATTATTTCGCCGATTTAGCTGGTGCAGCAGCAGATTTCACAGCTACTGGTTTTGCAACAGGAGCCTTATCATTAGCACTCTTTGCACCCAAAAGTTCCATATCAAACACAAGAAGGCTATTGCCAGGAATCATCGGCATACGACCCCGTGGGCCATAACCCAATTCACTAGGAATCCAAGCCTGAACTTTAGTACCCACCTTCATAAGCTTGAGCATTTCCGTCCAGCCTGGGATCACAGCAGCAATCGGGAATTCGGCAGGTTGACCGCGGTCAATACTACTGTCAAATTTTTTGCCATCAAGAAGCGTACCCGTATAGTGCACAGTAACAATTGAAGAATCACCAGGAACAGCACCAGCACCTTGAGTGATAATCTTATATTGCAAACCGCTCGCCGTAGTGATGACGCCAGCTTCAGTCTTATTCTTATCAAGGAATGTTTTTTGTGCAGTAAGATTGGCAATGGCAGCAACGCTGTCCTTAGCTACTTTTTCCTGTTGCTTCTTCATCGAAAAGTCATTAAGCGTTGCGAATACAACAGAATCTGTCATCAAATACTTCACGCTATCTTGATTGTAACGTTCCATGAAGGCTTGAACAAAAACAGCCAAATCCAAATCAATGGAATCCCGCTGTACCAACTGGAAATGAGCCTGTGTGCCAAAATGGGCACCCAAAGCATAACTGTACTTATCTTTCTCTGTAACGAGCGCTTTTTTGGAAGCCGCGCCGCCCATTTCGTTACAACCAAATAAGACCACAGAGCAAAGGCCTACGGCCAAAAGCATTCTAATATTCATATCATCCTCTTGTTTGACGATAAATTCATATCGTGGGTGGAAAAATAACAAAAGCCGCCCTCAAAAAACAGAAGAAATCGTTTATTCCCCTAGGAAAAAACAAATTTGTGACACAATAACTAAATTTTTACATAGTCTTTGTGTGTCAAAACAACGCAGATCGCTGACTTTAGGGTAATCTGTACCTTTTTTTCTTTTTTTATAAAAAGCGCCTAAAACTAGCCAAAACATTTAGCAACCGATTAATTGCGGTATTTTATCAGCTTCTTTGGTACCATTTGTGACATGAATTCGATTGATTTAGATCGCATTTATTATGCGTGCCGCTTAACCGTACTGCGTTTCCGCAGTGAGCAAAAGCTCACCCAAGAAACACTCGCAGAGCGTAGTGGCCTCACTCGCCAATACATTTCGATTCTGGAAACTGAGGGGAGAAATCCTCAATGTGACATTTTGTATAAGCTCGATTGCGGATTTGAACTCCCTTTCGGTGCCATTGCTGCAGAAATAGCAAAACAATATGTGCAAACGACCCCTCGCTATGCTGCCGTTGCCGAAAAGAATTCGGCTGTTTGGAAAACAGGCAAAAAAGCAAAGAAAAAGCGAACATAATTCCACTTTATATTCTTTTTTAACTCTCTATCGAAAAACACCTACTCTTAAAGGTGTATTTTTTTAATTTGAGACAGTACGGAGGTTTTAGTACATGTTTTTTGATCCAGTTTACATGATTATTTTAGTCGTTAGCCTTGCCCTTTCAGGAATTATTTCTGCGATAGTTTCTTCACGGTTCAAGGCAGGCCAAAAAGTTCAAATTGCAAGTGGGCTTACCGGAGCGGAAGTCGCTTCTGCCATTCTCGCCGATGCGGGCATATTCGATGTGCGCATTCAAGAGACTCATGGGTTTCTCTCTGACTTTTACAATCCCATGGACAAGACGTTGAATCTTTCCAAAGACGTTTATCATGGACGTTCCGCGAGTGCCGCGGGCGTTGCCGCTCATGAAGTGGGCCACGCCATTCAACATGCAGAGAATTTCTTTCCCATGTGGCTCCGCTCTGCAATTGTGCCTGTTGCAAACCTTGGCTCTAATTTGGGTCCCTGGCTTGTGATTATTGGTGCCGTGCTCATGGGAGCGCAAGGAGTGGCGAGTGGCAGTGGTTTTGGCTATACTCTTGCTATTGCAGGGGTCGTTCTTTTTGCCGCATCCACGTTTTTCACTTTGGTCACTGTGCCTGTGGAATTTGACGCGTCTTCTAGAGCGAAGAACCGATTACAACATTTGAGTATCGTGCAACCAGGCAAGGAATACGATACGATTTCTGGAGTCCTTTTTGCTGCGGGACTCACCTATGTGGCCGCAGCCATTACCTCCATTATCCAGTTGATTTACTGGGCTTGGAAAGCAGGATTGCTCGGAGGTCGGAGGGACTAAGGTTATGGCTTTTCAAACGATTACTGTCGAATGTCCTTGTTGCAAAGCGGCTTTAGTGGTGGATTCCGAAACGGGTTCCGTTTTGAGTCACAAAGAGTTTAAAAAAGAACGGGCTTCTCTTGAGGACTTTATTGCCAACCAAAAGAATCGTACGGCAGAACTGGATGCCAAATTCAATGCCGCTAAGGAAAAAGAAAAGAATCATTTATCGGTAATCGAAAAAAAGTTCGAAGCTGCCAAAAAGAATAAGGATCTCAAAGATCCACCACCCTCCGTAAACTGGGATTAATTTTTGCTGGAATTTAAAAGCCTCTTCTCTAGAAGGGGTTTTTCTTTAAACCTTCAGAAACTGGTTAGCATACTGAATATGGAACGGTGACCAGACTCAATTATTTTTGTTCATGAGAGTTCACAAAGGAACTATCTCTTTTTCGTTGCTACAGCGCATAGTTAATGGCGGTTTGGAGCTTCGCGCGAGACCTCACCAAAGCCCGAAAAGTCAAAATTCTTACCGTATCAGTTATAGGTCTGAAATATAGGGGAGGTAACCTATTTTATTTGTCCGCTTTCTTAAGAGGATCGGGGTCGCCATTTTCATCATAATGATCATCTCTGTTCTCATCCCCATCCATATTTTCTTCGTTGCTGCGACGATCCGTTTCATCAGAGCACTCTTCTTGGGAATCCGAAGGCATCGTTAAGCCCACATTTTCATCGGAATCCGTTTGCTCTTCCTGATTTTCATTTTCAGAAGAATATTCATCCAACAGATCGCTATTGAATTCTTTTTCTATTTCGCCTTCGCCGTCGTTTTCAATCAAGGCATCTATGGCTTCTTTACCCACTTTCGGGGGGGCAAATTCTGGAGAGGATTCATCGCCGAGTTCTTGAATGGAAGGCGAAGCGGATTCACCCACCACATCAGCATCTTCCGCAGGCTCTTCTGCCGTATCTTCGGCAAGAGTCATGCGTCCCTCTAACATCGCCACGG
>DBTP01000022.1:4944-15754 GCA_002307115.1 Fibrobacter sp. UBA1313
TCATGCGACCTTCCAACATGGCGACGATATCGTCATCTCGCACCAGGCGGCCTTGGCTTGCCCACAAAGCGGCTTCTCGCATGACAGCGTCTATAGAGGCCCGTTTCTGATTGACGCGCAATTTTTCACGTTCACGGAGCATTTCTAAAATATTGGCATTCAACTCAGGGTCATTGGAAATATGTGTCGTTTCATTGGCCATTTCTTCAGCAAATTCAGAGTTGTTTTTGCGACGATAAAGCCAAATCGGGCCTAAGTGTTCCCCTTGGCGAAACACAACTTCATCGGTCTTGATCATTTCCATAAGTGCCATAAAAGTCACCGCAGCAACAATGGGGTGAGCATCTCGGCCTAACAAATCTTCGAAAAGAGCCCTACCGTTGTGAGCAAGGAAATTACTGATAAATTGCTGACGGTCTTCAATCGTCACATAATCAAGTTCAATGTGGTGAATATTTTCGTGACCATGAGATTTAAGACTCTTTTGAAATGCTCTAAAAAGCTGCCAAATATTGGCATCGGCAAGAGTATCATCTTCGGCTTGGGACTTCTCTAAACGTCCCCGATAAAAGACCCCAAAATGATCTGATTCTTTTCCTTGAAGATCCTTCGCGACTTGCTTGTAACGCTGATATTCAAGCATCTGCTTAATAAACTCATCCCGTTCCAAATCAAACTCATCAAGGGCTTCTTGGGTTTGCTCCTCTTTTGGCAAAAGTTCGCGCACCTTCATCGCCATCAGGCGACTTGCCATGAGCAAAAAATCTCCCGCAGCGGAAAGATCTGCCTGCGTAATATCCTTCATCCAGGCAAGATACTGGTCCGTGATTTCGGCGATGGAAATGGCACTCGGAGCGACTTCATTCTTTTGTACAAGGTACAGCAACAAGTCCATCGGGCCTTCAAAGGCACCAATATGAACTTCGTAGTCTTCTTGTAACTGGGAAAGCATTATTCCACCGTGACGCTTTTCGCCAAGTTGCGAGGTTGATCCACGTCATTGCCGCGTAAAACGGCCATGTGGTAAGCAAGCAACTGCAAAGGAACGCAGGTTAAAACAGGCATCAACATCGAGAGGGTTTGCGGAACATGAATGACATAATCCGCAAAGTCATCCAGTGTGGTACAATCCGTGGTAGTCACCACAATCACGCGACCGCCGCGAGCTTTAATTTCACGGACGTTAGAAAGAATCTTATCAAACAAAGCGTCCTTTGGAGCGACAACGACCACAGGCATGTTGGCATCAATGAGAGCAATCGGGCCGTGTTTCATTTCAGCCGCCGGATAACCTTCTGCGTGAATGTAGCTGATTTCCTTGAGTTTCAATGCGCCTTCCATAGCGACCGGATAATTGTAGTGTCGACCCAAGTAAAGGAAGTTATTCGCAGAGGCAAACTGCTTTGCAATTTCGCGAATGGAATCCGAAAGTTTTAAAGTCTCTTCCACTTTGTTCGGCAAATCAGAAATAGCCTTGGCAATTTCAATTCCATCTTCAAATGAAACGCGACGTTGACGTCCTAAAAGCAAGGCTATCATCGCAAGGACAGTCACCTGTGAAGTGAACGCTTTGGTACTTGCCACACCGATTTCCGGACCGGCATGCAAATAAACTCCCCCGTTAGAAGCCCGTGCAATCGAGGAGCCCACCGCGTTACAAATGCCAAGCACCGTAGCACCTTTGTTCTGCGCTTCTTTAAGTGCCGCGAGAGTATCCGCCGTCTCACCCGATTGAGAAATAGTCAAAACCAAAGTACCAGGATCAATAATCGGATTCCGGTAGCGAAATTCGGAGGCGTATTCCACTTCCACCGGAATACCCGCCAAATCCTCAATCATGTATTCGCCAACCATGCCCGCATAATAACTCGTGCCACACGCGGTAATAATAATGCGACGGATGGAACGAAGTTCATTGATGTTGGAATCCAAACCAGACAGTTTTGCAGAACCTTCTCCCAAGAGCAAACGACCACGCATCGTGTTGCGTAAAGATTCCGGTTGCTCAAAAATTTCCTTGAGCATAAAATGATCAAAGCCGCCCTTCGCCACGGCTTCCACATCAAAATCCACTTGCTGCACATCGCGCTGCACGGTTTGGCTGTTCAAATTCAAAAGTTCATAGCCAGAAGTTTTCGCGACGACAACATCGTTATCATCCAGGTACACTACTTTTTGAGTGTAGTTCACAATCGCAGAAACGTCGCTTGCAAGAAAATATTCCCCAGCTTCACCAATACCCAAAACAAGAGGACTCCCACGGCGAGCGCCAATGATGACATCAGGTTCATCTTCGCAAATCACAGCGATGCCAAAAGCACCTTCCAATTTCGCAAGTGCTTGCAGAACCGCCGTTTTGAGATCCCCTTTATAAAAACGGGCAATCAGATGAGGAATCACTTCTGTATCGGTTTCAGAAAGGAACTTGATTCCTTCGGATTCTAGCTTGGCTTTGATGCTTATGTAGTTTTCGATGATGCCGTTATGAACTACTGATATTTTGCCATTATAACTTTTATGCGGATGCGCATTTGCTTCGGTAGGGGCTCCATGAGTCGCCCAACGCGTGTGGGCAATTCCCACAGTTCCGTGCATCGAGTGGCCTTTTATTTTATTTTCCAGAGCCGCAATCTTACCCGAAGAACGTTCCGTCTCAATTTTATTATTGCATAGGATCGCCACACCCGCGCTATCATAACCGCGGTATTCGAGTTTCTTGAGCCCCCCAATCAAAATGGGGAGCGCTTCTTTATTTCCGATATAACCGACGATTCCGCACATAGTTTAAATCCAAAGGGTTAAAATATTAAATCCATTTTTCAACGCGGGCACAAAGAGCTTCCGCTGCTTCTGCCGTGGGTGCTTCGGCAATCACACGAATAATAGGTTCCGTGTTGGAGGCACGCACATGCACCCAACTATTCTCACTCCCAAGCCACAAACCATCACGAGTATCGGCTTTCCAACCCGCAAATTCCTTTTGGACTTCGGGCAAAATGGCGGACACTGGTTTTGCACCCAACGCAAACTTCTTTTTAGGCATCGCGTAACGCGGATTACCTAACACATAGTCTTCGGGGCCCTTTTGGTGACGAGCCATCCAAGAAAGCACCAGTGCTACAGCCACCAAAGAATCCCGTCCGTAATGGAGCGCGGGCAAAATAACGCCGCCATTCCCTTCACCACCGATGACACAACCTTGCTCCATCATCTGTAAGCTCACATTAATCTCACCCACTTTCGAACGTGTACAGGGCACACCATATTTGGCCGCTACATCTTCATTCATACGAGAAGTCGAAAGATTCACGCACACTGAACCTGGATTAGAGGAAAGAACCTCATCCATAGAAATGGCAAGAGTGTACTCTTCGCCAATGGCAGCACCGTTTCCATCCACAATGGCACAACGATCCGCATCGGGATCCACAGCAAAACCAATAGCACAGTGATTTGCCTTTACTGCTTTTTGCAAGTCGCCCAAGTTCTCTGGGGTCGGCTCTGCACCGCGGGGAAAAGTACCGTCTGGGTTACAATGCACGCGAACCACATGACAGCCGAGAGCCTCTAACAGGCGAGGCACAATGTAAGAACCCGCACCATTCACAGAATCAATCGCCACCTTAAATTTGGCTTTGCGAATAGCATCCACATCCACACAAGGCAACAAAAGAGTCCCCTCAATATGCAACGCGTCTCCATCTTCCAGATAAGAGTGATTCCCCATTTGACGATAATCGGGATATTTAAAATCATTGGCATCTGCCAAGGCAAATAATTTATGGACTTCAACTGGGCCCAAAAATACGCCATCGTGATTGAGGAATTTGAGAGCATTCCATTCCAGCGGATTGTGGCTTGCGGTAATAATAATGCCACCATCAGCGTGTGTATGCGTCACAAATAATTCCACACTAGGCGTCGTCGCTAGGCCCACATCCACCACATGCACACCACACATGCGGCAAAAACCGGACACAAACGAAGCAATCTGTTCCCCCGTCGGGCGAGAATCGCGACCGATCACCACTTTCTTCGCCCCCGTGACCTCCAGGAAAGCTTTCACATGGGTCATCAAAACCAGAGGTGTCAGCGTATCGCCGACAATACCACGAATCCCTGAAACAGAGCGCATCAAAACAGACATACCGATCCTTCCATAAAGCCCTAATATATAATCGAAAATTACAAAATTTAAACATGGCTAACGATAGCCCCCCTCCGAATACGGACTCATAATAGATATATTGAATCCATTTAGATTCGCCAAAAGGAAAGTAATGAAAAACATCCTCACCGTAATAATTACCCTCGCCCTATTTGTTGCCGTGTGTAGTGCAAAATGCACTGACATGTATTTCAACTCCGTCACACAACGCGACAGCACCATGGATCTTGATTCTGCTTACATCACTCAAGGAACGAATCACTATTCTTACAAATACATTTACACCAACGGTTCACTGGATAGTGTTATCTATACAATTTTCTCTACAAATACAGTCAGCGTCACCAAGTATCATACAGACGAAAGTCAACTTCTTAATACGGCTCGTGAATATGTCACTTCAAAAAGTATTTCTGGGGATTCCGTGTACCAAATCGCAGATTACTATTCCAATGGGATTTTAACCTCAAAATCAACAACGACATCAACCGCTTCGACAGGAATTGCCATCACCATCGCTGTTAATCAAGAAAATAAAGGTTACTCTACGGAATACCAATTAAAAAATGATACCCTTTTTGCCAAAGACACCTCCTTCACCAACCAAAACGAAAAAACTTCGTACTACACCAATAACGCCGAAGGCGTTTGCCAAATCTATAATGCGCCCAACGATAGCCTTACCGGGACGCTTGCAATAAGTTATGTAGAGAACCGAATTTTTTTCTCAAGGATTGAAGGGGACTATCTTAATACCGTTATTTACAAATACAAATCAACAGCGGCCCTCCCACAAATCCGCAATGCGCCTGTGAAAACGCAAACAAAGCAAAATTTTGACTTGACGGGAAGAAAGATCCACTCGCAGAATAAAAATCACATCATGATTTTTGCGAAATAAAACAACTAAACTCTCCTGGGATTATGCTGTTTAATATGAGCATGGAAAAATGAACCCTTTGAGGCAGAGGCCATCAACACTTGGTACATGGATTCTGAAACAGGCGAATATTGATAGACTCCTCCTTTGATAAATCCAACTTCCAAAGTTTGAGTGGTGACATCATAGCCGATATCTCGAATGTCCGATGACGAAACGGGGAACCTTTGCATCTACCCTCCTAGTGGTTATCTTAGGTGTTAAGGTAAGCAAAAACGCAGAAAAATTCAACTGAATTTCAAAGCCTATTCTTTTGTTTTCTAAAATTAAGTGATCAAAGGCGCCCTCTTTTTATACGGAGAACTTATGAAAGCTCATTATTTGCAACATGTTCCTTTTGAAGGCCTTGGCCACATCGAAAACTGGCTTCTCAAAAATAACTACGAGATTACCGCCACAAAATTCTTTGACAATGCCGATTTACCCGATGTAGAATCCATCGATAGGCTTTTTATTATGGGTGGTCCCATGAGTATAAACGACGAGGACATTTACCCTTGGTTGCGATTAGAGAAAGATTTTGTGCGACGTTACATTGCGACAGGGAAACCCGTTGTTGGTTTTTGCCTTGGGGCTCAAATGCTTGCCAACGTACTGGGAGCAAAAGTTCACTCCAACCCTTGCAAAGAGATCGGATGGTATACCATTCAGCCTTGTACGAGCGCATTGAAGCCCTTTTTAGGGGAATCTGAAATTGTTTTCCATTGGCATGGGGAAACGTTCGATTTACCAGAGCACGCCATACGCTTGGCCGAAAGTGAAGCTTGCTTGAATCAAGCATTTCAATTCAAGAATTCTGTGTTTGGATTTCAATTTCACTGGGAAGAAACACCAGAGACAGTAGACAATATCATCGCTCACTGCCAAAACGAACTCACCACAGGACCGTTTATTCAAGATGCAGAAAAGATTAGGTCTTTGACCAAGCAATATTACCTACAAGCGAATACAGCCCTTGAGGCCTTTTTAGCACACCTTTAGACAATGACTCCCGTCCAGTAATGAATCCCTTTTTCGGTGTTGCCCACCAAGGCGGAATCAATGATTCTTTCCAGATCTACTGTATATTGGCATTTGTAAATCTTGCTGAATTCACTCTCCACCTCATCAACCACAATGCCCAACAACGAATTTTCTATTTCATTGAAAATCCGTTTCGCATTGCTCGATTCATCGTTAACAGTAACCTTGACTCGTTGTGTTTGGCAATTCGGATTCATGATGTGCTCCTTTTTAAAACTCAAGACATGAAGACCGAACCCATTGAGGATTTATCTTTTTACGCCTTTCGTTACTAATGAATCTAAGTTTTAATCCCAAAATGCCAATAGTCCGTTAGGGTGCCTCTGGGCTTAAAAAGCGTCTAATTCGTTGATTGACAACAAATAAGCAAACAGAATAATAACCTAGCAAACTAGTAGGTTTTGTCTTGGATCTTTCTTTGATAAAAAGAAAAGAAATAAATTTTATTCAATGGCTTTTTTGCTTCAGCATCAAATTTGACAATGTCACCATTTTATTTTGTTTTTGCCTAATTTTTTCTAATTTCATTTTATTGATTACCTGTATTTGGGAGCCTATGAAACAAAAAACAGAGACATTTCTTTTCTTGGTTTATTTTGCCGTTATAGCGTTGCTTTCAGTTTCTTCGTGCACTTACATTTCTACTAAAAGTTTATATCATACTTTTGAAAATGAAAACATCAATGTTGGATTCTTACCGGGATCTGTTATTGTGGATTCCGTCTCACAAAAGAGGCACATTAAGGGCCTTTTTTATAAGGGCGGAGAAAAACTTATCGTTATTTTTCACGGAAATTACGGAACGGTGAATAGTGAATTACTCGCTGCCAAACAGTTTGTAGCAAAAAACTATAGTGTGCTAGTTCCCGAATATCCTGGATTTGGAATGTCTAAAAGTTATGATGCCACGGAAAAAAACATTTATGCTGATTGTGCATCTCTTATCCGAAGCATTCAAAAAGAATTCAATTTCAGCTCAAAGAATACTGTTTTATATGGTAGATCGCTAGGTGCCGCAGTTGCCATCGAAATGGCCATACAAAATCTTGGCGGTCAACTTATTTTAACAACACCGTTCACTTCCATGAACGATATGTTTGTTTTTAATGGAGCCCCCTCTCTTTTCGTTTCCCTCATTAATAATCAACATTATGACAATTTGGAAAAAGCGAAAAAAATCACAATGCCCACGTTGATTATTGCGACCGATAAAGACCGAATCGTTCCGAGTAAAATGGCAAAAGTATTGGATCAAAATTTTGCAAACTCGACTTTGACGGTGATACATTCCAAAAGTCATGGGGCTATTTACAATTATTTCACAAAAGACACATGGTCCAAAATTCTAAACTTTCAATAATCTACGTGCCGAAAGACTCAGGAAAATCGGTTCATTATATTCATTACTTCGCTCATCTTTCGCCACATTCATGCCATAGGCTTTCGCTTACAGTAGGAACGCCTTTCACGGAAAAATCGGTTAATTCATCAATTTTATTTGCTCAAAGTAGCATTGTTTGAATTTCATAAATCGAGGTTTTTGTTAATATGTGCAAAGACAGCGTCTCGCATCATCACTTTTTGTTGGGCTACAAATACCAGTGGATTTTTCTGTAAAATCATTGGTAACCGAACCGCGTCCTTAGCGCTCATGATTATAGGTTCTCCCCGGGTAAGTTCACGGGCGACCCTTTTCGCAAAAAGGGAACTGTGATCCTTTAAAGCTATCTTTTGGCTCAGAATGATTCCCTTTTTTTTGAGATCCTCAAAGAAACGATTCGGCGAACCCAAGCCACACATGGCGATTGCTTTTTGCGGAGGCGCCATGCGTTCTTCATTCTCAATTTTGGTGATTAAAAAATCTACATCGGGGAATTCAAAAGCATTCCCACAAAGTAATGTGAGCGAAATATTCTGATGATCTTTTTCAAGACTTCGACATTTACCAGAGGGAATTAAATCCTGTATGGATTCTGCCCGCTCCCCCCAGCGCAAAGCTATTTTGTAGGCTCCTACTAGGCGACTATCTTCGAAGCCATCGTCACAGAGGAGAATATCGAATTTGCCATCCAGTTCATGAGCAAGGCGATAACGATTGGTGCTGGGGAAAATGGAGACATTCGGTAATTGCTGCGCCAGCCATTGGGTCTCATCCCAAGCGATTTTATGAGTCAGGATGGCCACCGTTTTCCCTTTTCGAGTCCACTCGTTGGCGAGGAATTCACATAAAGGGGTTTTACCCGCCCCGCCGGCAAGGAACGCCCCGACAACCACCAGTTTTGATTTTTGGAGAGGTTCTCCTGGGCGAAGCACCCACCCATGATGCCACTGGTACAAGGCCCGGTATAGTAGAGAGAACCACATATTTTGCAAATATAGGTTATGCCTGTTTGCAAATGGCAACAGAATATCCCTTGGGGGTAATCTAGACCGATTCTACATTCAACCACAAAAAAATCCCGATGAAGACTCATCAGGATTTTTCAATTTCTTTTGTAAGCTTATTACTTAAGCGTACTCACCTGAACATCCCAGCTCTTGCCGTTGAGGGCAACGCGGTAGTTGTTCGTGCCAGCTACAGCCATGTTGGCGGTATTTGCCACTGGAGCGAGAGGAGCAGTAGCCGGAGCCGCAGGCTTCTTTTTCGGGACGCCAATCTTGCGATTGCCCTTGAGGAAGTCGATACCCTTGTTGCCACCCTTGGTGTCCAACGCACCCACGATAAAGATGTTTTCATCAGTCGTAGGGAGGTTGTTTTCTTCGAGGAGTTTCTTGGCTTTTGGAACGCCTGGTTCGAGAATATCAACAGGTTGCATCCCGGCGTGAGCTTTCGCAAATACAGGAAGCTTGAGTTGTTCTTCGGCAATTTTCACGAGTTCCGCATCCGGTTCCACAGGCGTCTTGCCAAAGTAACCGAGAAGCATTTTGCCATAACCGTCAGTCATCTTGGTCCAAGTATCTAGGCCTTTGCTCTTGTTTACGGTGTTGACGTAAGCTTGCTGGAAATAGAACTGAGATACTGGTGTCACGGACGAAGCAAAGCCACCGCGACGTACGCATTCAGCCATATTTTCAATGACCTTGTCGTACAAATGGAAAGTTTTGGTTTCGCGCATCATGAGCGTGTTTGCAGTCAAAGCTCCACCAGGCATCGGGGAGAAAATCACGTCAGAAGAAATCTGGAGTGCTTCCGGTGGGAACTCGTAGTCCTTCATGCATTCGACAGCCACATTGTTCGCTTCCATGATCTTGTGAATGTTGTCATCCACAATGCCATCGCCGAGAGCAAGTTTAAATTCCGTACCCTTGAGGGCGTGGTAAAGAGAGAAAAGATCCGGCTGAGAAGTACCACCAGAGAGTGGCTTGCGGGCGAGACAAACACCGTTACAGCCACCTTCAATAGCAGCGACATACTGAGCAACACCAGTACCGCAAGTATCGTGAGAATGCATACGAAGTTCCGCTTTATCACCGAGAAGCTTGCGAGCTTCTTTGAACGTTTCGTAGACCTTTCTTGGATTGGACGTGCCAGAAGCATCCTTAAAGCAAACGGAATCAAACGGAAGTCCGGAATCCAAAATGGCGCGAAGCGTCTTGATGTAGAAAGCGGGGTCATGAGCACCGGTGCAACCCAAAGGGAGTTCCATCATGGTGATCACCACTTCGTGTTCCAGACCGGCATTCTTGATGCACTGGCCAGAATAGATGAGGTTGTTGACGTCGTTCAAGGCATCGAAGTTGCGGATACGCGTCATGCCATGCTTTTTGAACATCTTCGCATGGAGATCGATCATGTCCTTAGGCTGGGCAGACAAGGCCACCACGTTGATACCGCGAGCAAGCGTCTGCAAGCGAGCCTCCGGGCCAGCGACACGACGGAATTCATCCATCATATCAAAGGCATCTTCGCCACAGTTCTGATAAAGAGCCTGGAAACGAGCGCCACCACCTGCCTCAAAGTGAGTAATTCCCGCAGCGCGAGCTGCTTCCACGGCAGGCATAAAATCCTTAGTAAATACACGAGCTCCAAAAATAGACTGAAATCCATCACGGAAACTGGTGTCTTGGAAAATGATTTTTTTCATACTGTTTTTCCTGTGGGGAATCACCCCGGATCTATGATTCAATAATGTGGGTCAAATATAGATTTTTCAATCGTTAGAGTGGAGCCACCTGATGCGTAAATTCACGGCAAGTGGCCTCTGGATTCGAGGTGCCGAAAATAGCGCTCCCCACCACAAAAACATTCGCTCCGGCTTGTTGCGCTTGCCCAATATTGTCCAATTTGATTCCGCCATCTATTTGAATGTTCATTTGGGGACGGAGTTTGCGGAGTGTGCGCACTTTTTCGAGGGTATAGGGGATAAGGCTCTGACCGCCAAATCCCGGATTTACAGACATGACCAAGACCATATCTACAATATCCAAAACATTAAGGATACTTTCCAAAGGAGTCGCTGGATTCAGGGAGACTGCCGGATGACAACCCAATTCGCGGATGCGGTGGAGCAGACGATCCAAATGATTCGTGGTTTCCACTTGTACGGTAATAATAGAGGCACCCGCCTTGGCGAATTCATCTACGTAACTTTCCGGATTAGAAATCATCAGATGACAATCTAGGGGAAGTTTGGTTCCCTTGTGGATGGAAGCCGATACACCGGGGCCAAAACTAATGT
>DBTP01000047.1 GCA_002307115.1 Fibrobacter sp. UBA1313
CTGGAAGTTGTACCAGAGCATTATTTATTTCGGAAATATAACGCGCGGCAACGGCATTTCTTTTTTTATTATCCTCATCAAGACGCGTCAACTTCAGCGAAAGCACAGCGGCCTGCAATTCATCCAGGCGGGAGTTTACCCCTTGATAATTCATCACATATTTCTTATCGGAACCGTAATTGGAAAAAAGGCGTACCATCTCGGCAAGTTTGGGATTCTGAGTTATGACAGCGCCCCCATCACCCAGCGCGCCCAGATTTTTACTCGGATAAAAACTGAAGCCCGCGGCATCGCCGAAGGAGCCCACACGCTTGCCACAGAGCGTAGCACCGTGCGCTTGAGCCGCATCTTCGACAAGCAACAACGCATGACGTTTCGCAATATCCGTAATTTTATCCATGGCAGCCACACGACCATAAAGATGCACCGCGAGAATCGCCCGCGTCTTCTGGGTAATGGCAGATTCCAGCAACTCTGAATTCAAATTAAATGATTCGGCATCAGGCTCGACAAGTACTGGCACAAGACCATTTGCAGAAATAGCAAGAATGCTTGCAATAAAGGTATTCGCAGGCACAAGCACTTCATCGCCTGCGCACAAATTTCCCAATTCTTTATAAGCTCTGAAAATCAAGGTCAATGCATCCAAACCATTTCCAACGCCTACACAATGAGAGACACCACAATAATTTGCAAATGCGGTTTCAAAAGCAGAACACTCTTTTCCGCGAATATACCACCCAGAGGCCGAAACACGAAAAAGCGTTTCAGAAAGAACGGGTTCAAACGATGCATTCACACGTTGCAAAGAATAAAAAGGAACGGAAATGGAAGATTGCAAATTCATCGCTATTTTGTCAAAGAAGAAACTTCAGTCAAAAAGTCAGAATGCTCATAAATATAATCGGACTCATCGTAATGTTCGGACGCAAGAACTAAACAAACAGCACCAGAAGAAAAGTTATCTATTTCACGCCAAGTCATTGTCGGGATATAGAGTCCCTGATAGGAACGATTCAATGTAAATTTTGTGCGGGAATGACCATCTTCAAGTGAGACATCAAAGCTACCACTTGCGGCAATAATAAGTTGTCGTAATTTTCGATGCGCATGTCCCCCGCGCATGGTGCCACCGGGAACATCATATAGGTAATAGAGACGCTTAATATCAAACGGAATCAACATTCCGCCCTCAACCACACTCAAATTACCACGCTGGTCATGAACAATGGGAATATCAATCATGCAGGGTCTTGTAAAATCCATCAGTTAAAAATACAAAAGCCTGTAGATTTTATCCTACGTGATTTCAATTTTTTCTATATTTATGCGTATGATCGAATTTTTGCATAAAGATAGTGTCGGCCCCGTCGTCTCGCGAGATATGCTTATCCCCCTTGGCGAAGATGGATTTCGCCTGGAAAACGGCGAGTCCTTGCCAGAACTATCGCTCCGCTATGAAACCTACGGAACCTTGAACGCCAAAGGCGACAATGTGGTTTGGGTCTGTAGTCCCCTCACCGCCGATGCCCATGTCGCGGGTTTCTACACTCCTGAAGATAAAAAAGCGGGGTGGTGGGATGCGCTTATTGGTCCTGGAAAACCGGTGGACACTGATCGATTCTTTGTGGTTTGCAGCAATATTCTGGGCGGGTGCCAAGGCTCCACGGGGCCCTCTAGCAAAGATCCCCGCACAGGGAAGCCTTATGGTTCCGCATTCCCCAATATCACCATCGGCGATATGGTCAGTGCCCAAAAGCTTCTCGCAGATGCGTTGAACATCAAGCGGTTATACTGCGTCATCGGGGGCTCCATGGGCGGTTTTCAGGCCATGAAATGGTCTATTTACTACCCGGATTATGTGGAACGTTGCATTGTTATTGCAAGTTCTCCGCGGTTTTCGAGCCAGGCCCTCGGTTTTGAAATTGTCGGACGCGACATCATCATCCAAGACCCTAACTTTAACGGGGGTGATTATTACGAGGGCGCCATCCCTGCCGTGGGGCTCGCCAATGCCCGCAAACTCGCGCACATCACCTACCTTTCTGCCGTCGGCATGGAGCAGAAATTCAAGCGCGCCGCCGTAGAGGAAGCGCATACAAAGGCAACCGCCGCTTTTTCGACGCCCTTCGACATGGGGCTTCCCCTAGAAAGCTACCTGCGCTACCAAGGGACAAAATTTGTCAGCCGTTTTGATGCCAACAGCTATCTTCATATCGCCTACGCCACGGATACTTTCGACCTCGAAACCGAATACGGATCTTTGGAAACGGCTTTTCAGAATGTGCATGCGGAATTTTTGAACGTCAACCTCAGCACGGATTGGCTGTTCCCGCCGCACGAATCGCGGAAAATCACCAACGCGCTTTTGAATGCAGGAAAAGTCATCACCAGTTTGGAGCTCGATACCGCTTTTGGTCACGATGGATTCCTTTTGGAAGTTGGCAATTTGGGTAAAGCCGTTGCCCGGTTTCTCAACAGCAAAGTGCAAGCAGAACCGGACAACACACAAGTGGTTCCCATTTTTCAGAACAACAAGGATTTGGAACTTCTCGAATCTCTGATTCCTGAAAAGTCCAGCATTCTGGACTTGGGTTGCGGAGGAGGACTCCTCATTGACACGCTTTGGAAAAGCAAGAAAGTCACCGGCGTGGGTGTCGAAAAAAATTTCAACAGCATTCTCGACTGCATTGAACGCGATGTTCCGGTGATCCAGAAAAACTACCTAGAAGAAAGCGAACTCACCTCATTTGCAAACAACAGTTTTGATTACGCTGTGTTCAATCGCACGTTCCAGGAAGTCAAAAATCAAGTGCAGCTCCTTCGAGAAATTTTGCGCATCGCCAAACGCGCCGTTATTACCTTCCCCAATTTTGGGCACTGGACCGTGTGCACCGCGCTCTGTTTTCAGGGCCGCATGCCCAAGTCGAAAGATCTCCCCTACGAGTGGTACAATACGCCGAACATTCACTTGTTCACCTACAGTGATTTTATTCATCTCTGCAAAGAGGAAAATCTGCATATAGAAAAGCTTGTCGCCGTCAACGACAAGCTCTCCAGTAAGGTTCTCACGGCTCTGGGAATAAAAAATCTCGGCGCAGAACGAGTCGTCGCCATCGTTTCCCGCTAACGCAGCAAATCGGCCAATCCTCCCGCATTGAGCACATCGGTAAAACCAGCTCCTTTGAGAATGCGAACTGCCGCTGCGCTACGAGCCCCGGAAAGGCAATAAACCACCAGCGGCTTATCCTTTGAACCCAATTCCCCCAAACGATTCGGAAGTTCTCGGAGTGGAATGTTGATGGCTTTGGGGTACGCGCCCTCTTGGTATTCTTCAGGGGTACGCACATCAAGAATGGTGGCATTTGGTTTTATCTTACTTTCCTCATGGGATACGCCTTCTGTTAAATACCATTGCAAACAGTCGCACCCGCCCGCAATATTGCGAACATCCTTATATCCCTCCCCCACAAGAACACGCAACACAATGTGGCCCAAATAGCCATCCTTAGAAAGAATCAATAGTGGACGATTTTTAGGAATTTCATTTAACCGATCCCGCACTTCATCGGCAGGAATGGAAAGTGTATCCTGTATAAGTTTTTTAGGCCGAGTGCCAAAAGTGCGCACATCCAAAACTAAAGGCCTAGAAGCCGTAGGTTGTGAGAGGAGTTCTGCCGTTTCCTGAGGGGTACAGAGAGGACTAAAACCGGAGAGATCATTCAACCCTACAAAGGCTGCCACATTCAGAGGATCGTTCGCGCTCGAATACGGTGGAGCATAGGCAAAGTCAATTTCCGCAAGATCTTCCAATGTCATTTTCCCATGCAAAGCGACGGCAATCGTGTCAATGCGTTTATCCACCCCCGCTTTTCCAAAAGCCTGTCCGCCCAAAACTTTGCCCGAAACTTTATCATAAACCAACTTTAAAAACAACGGTTCAGCTCCAGGGAAATACCCCGCATGGTTATCCTTAGTCACATAAGCCACGCCGACTTTAAACCCGGCATCGGTAGCCGCTTTTTCATTCAGCCCGGTGGCTGCCGCCGTATAATCCAGAAGTTTCACGACCGAAGTTCCCAAAACACCATGATAGTGCATCTTTAGACCAAGAGCATTCGAAGCGGCAATACGCCCCTGACGATTCGCAGGACCCGCCAAAGGCACGCGCACATGACGTCCGTTGATTTTGTGAACCACTTCCACCATATCTCCCGCGGCATAGACAAGAGGATCCGAAGTCTGCATCAATTCATTCACCACCAAACCGCCAGAAGCGCCGATCTCCAAACCCGAGGCTTTGGCCAATGTCAACTCGGGCCGTACCCCAATCGAGAGCAGAACCATATCTGCCGATAAACTTTGACCATCGCTCAAGGTGACGGTGTCCTTTGCAATAGAAGCCAATCCGACCCCTGTAAGAATGTGAAGCCCTTTTTCTTCCAATGTCTGTTTTGCAAAAGCACCAAATTCCTTATCCATTTGGATCATAATTTGCGGAGCAAGTTCCACGACGGTCACATCCACACCTCTCGCTAACAACGCCTCCGCCATTTCAAGCCCAATAAAACCCCCACCCGCAATAATCGCCCGAGAGGGTTTCTTTTCTTCGATGAAGGTGTGAATCCGATCCATGTGAGGGATCGTCCAAAGCTGAAAAACATGAGGTAAATCGACGCCCAGCATGGAGGGAACCAATGGGTTTCCGCCTTGCGCAAGAATCAGACGATCATAGTGAAATATTTCTTCCCCATTTCTGGTTTTCGCATGAACATTTCTATTCATTCTATCAATGTTAAAAACATCGCACTCCAATTTTACATCCACCCGATAACGGCTGAAAAAACCTTCTGGAGTCTGCATCAGCAAAGAAGAGCGTTTCTGAATATCGCGGCTGATATAGTAAGGCAAACCGCAATTCGCAAAACTCACATAAGGGCCTTTTTCCAATAAAGTAATTTCTGCAGATTCATTCAAACGGCGCGCCCTTGCCGCGGCAGTAGCTCCACCAGCCACACCGCCGACAACCAAAATACGAATTGAACTTTGTGAATCCATAAAAGCTCCTTTTTTATAAGTTCTGAAAATCAATCTATTAAATAACCAATATTAAAATACATATATTTGCGCCATGTCTATTATCTCTATGACTGGCTACGGCAAAAGTGAATCCCCTGTTCAGGGATACCCCTGCACGATCGAAGTGCGCTCGGTAAATAATCGTTTTTTGGATATCAACTCTCGTCTTCCCAAAAACCTGATGCAAATGGAAACCTCAATCAAAGAGTGTATTCGGAAACGCATCACCCGCGGGTCGTTAAGTGTTTCTATCACGCTCGGTCAAGGGGAAAAAGGGAACATTCCCGTAGGTTATTCAGGAGCTGCTGTTGAAGCTTTTGTTCGTATCGCCGATGAAATTAAAGAGAAATACAATCTGGAAGGGGAAGTAAAACTTGAACAAGTGCTTGCTCTCCCTGACGTTTTGCAGTACAACGATGCTTCGGAGGATTCCTCCTCCCTGGAAACACACATTCTCGAAAATTTGAATGTGGCTCTGGATTCTTTGATCGCGATGCGCGAAAAAGAAGGCGCAAACCTCGCTCTAGATCTTCGCCTCCGCGTAGAACGCATGGACAAGATTCTAGATCAAGTGAAAATTTTAGATCCTCAACGAATCGCCGATTGGCGCGATAAATTTCTGGAGCGCATTAAAACGCTCTTGGGAGAAGTTGAAATTGACCCTGTGCGCGTAGTTCAAGAGGCAAGCATCATCGCCGATCGCCTAGATATCAACGAAGAAATTACACGGTTCAAAAGCCACAATAAGCTTTTCGTTGCTGCCTTGAAAGAGGGCGCCAATCAAGGTAAAAAGCTCAATTTCATTTTACAAGAAATGGGGCGCGAAGCGAATACTTTAGGCACTAAATGTCAGAACGCCGAAATCACCGCCTACGCCATTGAACTCAAAGATGAAGTGGAAACCATTCGCGAACAAGTGATGAATATCGAGTAAGGGGTTCCGTTTCCATTTAATGCATATAGAGCCAATTCAACAATGGACGAAATGCGACCCCTATGGTCTTTATTTTTTTATCGTATGGGTAGGGAGCAACCGAACAAATCCCATGAAAAAATTCATTTAAATTAATCTTTATGCAAGTATAAAAAGGAGTGGCTCTCAAAAATTATACCCTAGCTTTGCATTTGTGGAAAAACTGCGCCCCCCTAAATATTCACCATTAATCAGCGTCACACCCAAACGGAAATAAACATTTTGCAAATTGTAGGCGACCCCCAGATCCTGTTGTAAAAAATAAGGGAAAGTGATATTAATGGTCTCCGAGGCATCCTGCAATGTATGCGTCACCCAAGGCGAAGTAAGCATAAAGGCATAGTTCAGCGCAAAATCAGATAAAAAATAACTGCCATAGGCACCCGCCCCCAAGGACAGATGCCAATCAACAGCATTATTCACAGAATAAACACTTGTTTCGGAACCCCCTCTTGTTACGGTATAAGACATTTTGTTTCGCGTAATTCCCGACAATAGATTAACACCGAACTCAAATGTCTGAGTATTTATCCCCACCGTAGAGGCTAAGTAGGGAAAAGGATTAACGCCTGCATTTCCGCCCCAAAAAAAATAGGTGGTTTTATAGTTTAACGCAAAATTGGCACCCGCAGTAGTTTCAATAAACCGATAACTGATGCGGGCTTCCGTATGCGTCAATCCACTGGTATAATTAGGGGAACTTTCATCTGGAGGGTCATTTTCAACCCCATACAAACGAATGCGTTCATTGTTGCCATAACTTGCCGAAAGCGAAATGTTTCCATTATAACCCTTGTTCATAGGCCGCATATTTCCAGACAGATTGGGCGCTTTGTAAGTTTCAAAAGTACCATCATTAATATTGACACTGCTACTACCGCACCCGAATAAAACCAAAACGGCAATGACATAAAAAAAACTCTTTAAAAACAACATAGAAAGTCCCCAATGAGTATTCTATTTTTATTATCGACACTAATATATAGAAAGAGAAAACAAAAAAATCCAGCGATAAGAGCCGGATTTTTGTTTTCAGTATGCAGACTTTTATAAAGCCATTTCGCGGGGAGAATTAAAGTAGACAGGGAAAAGAACATCTTCCTGCGGATCCACATCATCCTCGGCCGCCGTAGAATATTCTTCCAATTTCTGAATAGAATTACGGTAGATAATACGTCCCCGCGAATCCATGGAGGCTTCGCGCGTAATGCTACATTGGAAACTGCGACCTTTGCGATTTTTAAGACGGGCCACAAAATGGAAATTTTTTCCCTGCTCTGGTCCGCAGGCACGATAAGCTTTCCAATCCGCTTCATAGCGGTACAGATCCAGGATGTAATGCCATACCAATTCCTTTTCGGTAAAGCCAAACATCCGGCAGAAGCGGCGATTCCCGCTCAACAAGCGACCATGCTCATTGATCTCGCAGATGGCGAGTTCCTGATCTTCTTTGTTTATTGATTTTTGCTCGATCATGGGACACCTCCTCACTCGTTGTAACGGTAGAACACGTCTGCAAAGGTAATCGCAGTCGTACTCCAACGGACGTCATCAATCTTTATATTCAAATTTTCTTTACCAAAATACAGCGCCACATCTTTTGAAGTAGAAAGCTTTTTGATGGTGGTAGATACCGATCCCGCCAGAGCGCCATCACGATATAAAACCATCGTAGAGCCATCCCACACAGCCACCAAATTCACCCATGCATTGAGTTTCAATGGATTCTCATCCACAACCACACTTTCACAATTTAAAGGAGTGCCGGAACCATCAGCAAGGAAGAATGCAAAAGAAGCTTCCTCCGCTCCGCACATTC
>DBTP01000124.1 GCA_002307115.1 Fibrobacter sp. UBA1313
TCTAAAAATTGGTTTGCGACCGCAAAATTGCGCGAGGCCGAGCCAGAAACACGAACACTTGCGCTTTAGCGCTTAGTGAGAGTGATCCCTCATAGATGCTTTGCAGAAATGAGCGGGAGCAGGCGCGATTGTTGGCCAAAACGAGTGCAGCGGGCATGCTTGCATACCCATTGCCGAATTGCACCAACAAGTGCGGGAGCACAAAAGTGGTGAATAATTGTGTTATGCGCCACAGCCAATTTTGCAGAAAAGGAATTTTTAGAGGTGAGCCCTAACGTGCTTAAAATTGAAAAAAAGAAAAACTTACAAATTGATTACCTTTCAGGAGAATGAGCCCTCATAGTCTAGGGAGTCGAGATGAACTCCCGAGTTTCCTATCATGCCACATCTGAGTGTGATGCTTTAGATTCTGCGGAGAGGGCAGTGCAAAGTCTTGGAGAAGATCGGTGCTGTGGAGATCGGGAGGGGTTTTACTTCTCTGTGACGTCTATTTTGACCTGAATATCGGCGGGAGGGCCAAAGTACATCCAGGAACTGACGAGTGCATCAGCTCCCGCTTTGGCATAGGCTGCGGCGTTTTCCGCGTTCACGCCCCCGGCGGCAAGGATGCAAATGTGTGGATTGATTGCTCGGCTTTTCAGAGCGATAGAGGTCAACGTTTCTGGAGAAAGTTTGTCCAATTGGAGTGCATCGGCCCCAGCGTGGGCTGCTTTCAGGGCATCGTCTTCGTTATGAGCTTCCACTACGATTTTTCTTTCTTTCTGTTGATTCCGTACTTGTGAAATTACGGCGGGCAGATTGTCGTAGCCACCCACAAAACAGAGATGTTCCCGGAAAATGAGTATGGTGTCCGAAAGTCCAGTGCGATGGGGGACGCCACCCCCGGCAAGGAGACCTTTGAGGGCCACCTTTTTTAAAAAGGGAGGATGTTTGCGGGTGCCTGCGACCGAAATTTTTTCGTTGAACGGTTTTGCTTTTTCTATGAGTAAACGAGTGCGTGTGGCAACGCCTGAAGCATATTCCATTAAAGTGCCGCCAGTACGCCAAATTAAATGAATGGCATCGGCTTTCCCTTGGGCGGTGATGAATACTTCTCCCGGCTGGAGGTAGGTACCGGAGGGAAGCATCTGTGTGACCGTCAGCCCGGCCTTTTCGTAAATCCGTTTCGCTTCTTCTGTGCAGCAAACCACCATGGGATGGCGGGCCGCAATACTGATGGAACCGTCCGATGAATTTAGCTGCAATAAGAGAGATGTCATATCTCCCATGGGGACATCATCTTCGATAAGACGGTCAATATCGTGGTCGGTAAAGTAAATCATCTTGAACCTCTCTAAATCTCATGAAAAGATAGTTCAAGGAATGAATTTACTGAGTCACAATTGACAGAAAAAAAATAAATGTGAGATCGTAGAATTTTTTTACAGAGCGTTACACGTTGAACAAGTAATACATGATGTCGCCATCTTGTACCACGTATTCTTTGCCTTCGGTGCGGACAACGCCCGCTTCTTTCGCGGCGTTCCAGGATCCGTGTTTCATAAATTCGGCAAACGAGAGTGTCTCGGCACGAATGAATCCGCGTTCAAAATCGGTGTGGATGACGCCTGCGCAGGCCGGGGCTTTCCAGCCGGCATGGAATGTCCAAGCGCGGCATTCTTTTTCGCCCGCAGTAAAGAATGTGCGAAGGCCGAGAATTTCGTAGCCTTGGCGCACCACGGAATCCAAACCAGACTCTTTGAGACCGAGTTCTTTTAAGAATTCGACTTTTTCGTCCGGTTCCATTTTAGAGAGTTCTTCTTCGATTTTGCCGCTGATGATAACGACGCGGCCCCCTTTGCCTTCTGCGTATTTTTTGAGCACTTCCACATAGGCATTGCCCGTGATCATGTCGTCTTCTTTGACGTTTGCGCAATAGAAAATCGGTTTGGCGGTGAGGAGGGCGAGATCCTGGAGTAATTCGTCCATGGCGTCAGAGCTTCCTTTGAATTCGCGGGCGGAGTGCCCTTCGGAAAGGGAGTTCTTCAAACTTTCACAAGCTTCCAAACGGGCTTTGGAACTCGTGGCACCGACGCGGGCATTTTTTGCTTCGGTGGAGCAACGTTTTTCAACAGTGTCCAGATCTTTGAGGATCAATTCAGTTTCGATGATATCGACGTCGCGGAGCGGATCTACAGAGCCATGAACGTGGACGATATTTTCATCGTCAAAGCAGCGCACCACTTCCATAATGGCTTCGCATTCGCGAATGTGCGTGAGGAATTGGTTCCCGAGGCCTTCGCCTTTGCTCGCTCCTTTGACAAGGCCTGCGATGTCGACGAATTGGGTGACGGTAGGCACAATGGAGCGCGGTTTGTAAACTTTGACCAGTTCATCTAAGCGGTAATCCGGCACGTTCACCATGCCGACGTTGGGCTCAATGGTGCAGAAGGGATAATTCGCAGCCTCGGCACCGGCGTTCGTGATTGCATTAAAAATGGTGCTCTTGCCTACATTCGGAAGTCCGACGATACCGCATTTGAAACCCATGATTTCTCCAGAGAAGTGGTTGAACGGCGTGAAATTTAGCATTTTATAGGTATGGGCACCTCTAAAAATTCATTTTCTATGAAATCGACTGTGATACTTCGCCATAGTTCGTCATTCAAAGTGGCGAAGACAGCGAGTATTCACCACTTTTGTGCTTACGCACTTGTTGATGCAACTCGGCAATGGGCATACAAGCATGCCCATTGCACTCGTTTTGGTCAACAATCATTCCTGCTCTGGCTCGACCTCGTTCGATTTCATTTCCGCAAAGTAATTTTTAGACGTGCCCGTATGGGTGTATTCAAAAATTTTTTTATGGCCAAATTGACTCTTGTCGCTGTCGATTTTGCTCTGGTAATTCGAGCATTCTGGCTTGTGATGCGGGCTCTGCTGGGGGGATTTTTGCTGCTCTCGCTCGCCTCCTGTGCGACTTCCCGTGGAGAGGCCTCGAACTCCGGGAGTGAAGTCACTGGGGATTCGGAGTGTGCCGAGTGTGGCGAACAGGGCGTTGTGGAGCTGGAAATTTCCAATGAAAAGTCATACCAGGAATGGAACCTCAAGGCCTATGAACTTTTTGATTCTTCGGCGGTGATGGGCGTTTTTCCGACTTTATCGGTGGTCGCGGAAGCACCCGAAAATTGCCGCATTTGTCACAGCTTTAGTGCGGAGGCCATCGATTTTGACCTTGCGCATTACGAAGATTCTCTGGTGCCTGTCGCGTTTCCCAAAATGCAACGGGAACTCATGCTCCCCGGGATGCGCATTCCCGACGCTGATTCTACTTACCTTGCAAAATTTTCAAAAGATATTCTTTCGATGACTTTTGCTGAGGGGAAAAAACTTTCTGATATGCACCCTTGGCAAGGGCGTAGCGTCTCGGAGCAAACCTTTACGCGTGAAGTGCCTTTTCCATTGAAGAAAAAACTTCAGGAAGTCGCGCTTCGTTATAATGTCCGCTACCTCACCATTCCGGTGCGGGTGTCTGTGAAAATGCTCCCTCATGCCGGGCGGAGCGGCGGCTATGAATGGAAGAGCCTGTGGACTTTATGGGATGCGCGTTATGGTGAACTCGTGTTCCTGAACTATTCGGAATTCATGGCAGAAACGACGAGTCGCATTGCGCCGGAAAGGGAATGGGCAAAACCGTTCGCGGAACGATTAGGCAAAGCGTTCCGAGTGAAGCCTATTCAAGTGGAAAATCATTAAATCTTTCGTTTTTAATGGTCGCAGCCGTTCGCGCCGAACGTAAGCGTCCCTGCGAGATGCTGGTTTACCAAAGTTTCTGGTTCCAGTGCCGGGGCTCCTGCCAGAACACAGATATTTTTTTCTTCCATCAGTACGCGCGCCTTTTGTCCTAAGCCTCCGGCGATGACGTGAGTGACTCCTCTCTCGTGAAGCCACACTGGGAGCAATCCGGGTTCATGGGGCGGAGGCACGATCTCTTCTTTTTTGGTGATGGCCTTGGTGTTGTCATCCACTGTGATCAGGGCAAACATTTTGCAGTGACCAAAGTGAGTGGTGAGTTTGCCTTCGGCAAGGGGTATTGCAAATTTCATTTGGATTCCTTTGTTAGTTATTGACTTCTACTTTTTATTTACTCAAGACATTTTCATTTTCTGTTTTAAAAGTGCGGCGATGGAGCGGAGCGTCTCAGCTTCCGGGCTTGTCGGGAAAGCGGTTAATACAGATTGGCCCTTTTGCTGTGCTTTTGAAAACAGCGGTGAATACGGTAATTGCCCGATCACCGTGGCTCCAAATTTTGCCGCGCAATCTTCCATTTTTTTGTGGTAACTGGTTTCGAGATCTGCTTTGTTGATGAGTATATAGGTGGGTACTTGGAAATGTTTCGCTAAAACCAAAACTCGTTCCAAATCATGATAACCAGAAGGCGTCGGTTCCGTCACCACAAGTATGATGCTCGCTCCTGTGACAGAGGCGATTACGGGGCAGCCAATTCCTGGGGGACCATCCACTAAAACAAGAGGAATTCCCTCGTCCACGGCTTTTTTTCGGGTTTTTTCTCGGACAAAACTGACCAGCTTCCCTGAATTTTCCGCTCCAGGGTACAGGCTTGCGTGGAAAAGTGTTCCCTGTGTCGTTTGGGACTCTTTCCACAAACCACAGAAAGCTTCTTTCCATTCGATGGCGTGGTGAGGGCATGCATTAACACAAACTTTGCATCCCTCACAGGCACGCGCATCTACTTCGTAACCCTTTTTGCTAGAGACAATGGCCTCAAAGCGGCAGAGTGTAGCGCAGTGACCGCAATGGTGACATTTTTCTGGATCAATTTCCGCAACGTGCCCACTTTGAAACTCAGCAATTTGCGTTTCTGTCACTTTTAAAACCAAGAACAGATCGGCGGCATCCACATCACAATCGGCGAGAACCTTACTGGGAAAACATTCTGCAAGTGCAGCGGTAATCGACGTTTTTCCGGTGCCGCCTTTGCCGCTGATAATGACTAATTCCTCCGGTTGCATAATAGCTCCTCCGCACATTTGTCAAGTAAAAGTCGCAATGATTCCTGTAATTCCGGCATGGCATCCAACAGCGTTCCGCCCCGGGCATAGGTTCCCGCGATGTCTCTGCTCTCTGGAATTTGAAGCCAGAGGGGATAATTTTTTTCTTTGCAGAATTCCTGCACCGACGAGAACCCTGGTCTCATGCGGTTGAGAATCACCGCAAAAGGAAGTCCCTTTTTTTGGAGGGCTTTGAGGGTGAGTTTCAAATCGTGTAATCCAAAAGGCGTTTCTTCGGCCACCAAAAGAACAAAGTCCGCGTGTTCGACTGCTGTAGCGAAGGCGCAGGCCGTGCCCGGAGGTGCGTCAATCAGGGTAAATTCCACTTCCGGATCGGGCTGTTTTTTTTTTACCGCGCGAATCAAGGTGGGAGTTTCTGTATGTCCAATGGCAAGCGCACCGGTGATGAGTTCTGCTTTTTCGGCAACGAGCGCCCGAGTGATAGCTCCCATTTTGAGGGGCGTTTCCTGAAGGGCTCCCGTGGGACATACGAGAGAACAGCCGCCACAACTATGGCAGAGTTCTTCGAATACTAAAATGCCCGCTTTCCCTGCCTCGGCGAGTGCATTAAATTGACAAGCCTCGACACACTTGCCGCAATGCTTACAGAGATCAGGGTTCAGAAGGGGAATGCGTCTTTCGACAGAGGAGCGAGAAACGAAGCGCGTTTTTAAAAACAAATGACAGTTCGGTTCTTCCACATCGCAGTCCAATAAACGGGAACGATCTGCATTGGCAAGGAAGAGTGAAACTGCGAGACTGGTTTTCCCCGTCCCGCCTTTCCCAGATGCTATAGCGATTTGCATTACCAGTGTCCTTCTACATCGGCATCGGTGAGTAACGCGAGCTTCCCTGCCGCAAATGCTTCTGCAAGGTCGTGAATGGGGCGGTTTTCTGCCAAGTAAATGGCGATGCCTGCCGCGTGGAGTACTTTGAATGCTTTGGGTCCGCAATGTCCGGTCACCAGTGCCTCTGCGCCTGTTTTGAGAACGGTTTGGGCAGATTGAATTCCTGCCCCTTGTACGGAGTTTAAATTCTGCGTATTTTCCAAAATTTCATAATCTTTGGTTTCTGTGTCCAGAATCAAAAACTGAGAACAGCGCCCGAATCGCGTATCTAAGAGGGATTCCAGTGTATTTCCACTTGTCGAAAAGGCAATTTTCATAGTTTTCCTGGGGCTGAGATGTCTCTGTACCTTTTATAAATCGTTTTGTGCATATGCAAAATATGTATTATTTTATATTTTGTGTATATGCACAGAAAATATTTTGGAAAAATTTATGCCAAGAAATCCTAAACGCCGTTGTTGTAGATTAGATGCTTCGGGTCTTTATTATAAGCCGCGGGGGGTTCCCATGGCGGATCTGGAGTTATTGGTGATTCCTTTGGATGAATTTGAGTCCATGCGCTTGTGTGACTTAGATGGATTGGATCAGACGGCCGCTGGGGAGAAAATGGGCGTTTCCCGTGGAACGGTGCAACGGTTGCTGGAATCCGGTCGTCGAAAATTATTGCAGGCGATTGTGGATAAACAGGCGATTCAAATAGGGGAGGGTGCTGAAAATGAATCCGATAAAATTAACTGTAGTCATTAATGATGTTTCCTTGCGGGGCGATCTTCCCGGGGAACATGGCTTGTGTTTGCACTTACGTTCTGGTGATAAGACGATGCTTTTCGATGCCGGGAAATCGGATCAGGTGGTCGCGAATTTAGACACCTTGCAGCTTGCGGATACGGCACCCACGTGGATTGCTCTGAGTCATGGACATTACGATCATACAACGGGGGTTCCTGCGTTACTAAATCGCTATCCCCAAGCCCAATTGCATTTTCATCCCCAACTGTTAGAGCCAAAGTGGATTTTAGATCCCGGCGATCAATGGCGTTATGGCGGCATTCCAGAAGCATTTTATAGGCTGGATGCTCACTACCTTCAGCCCCATCGATGCTTCATGGAACTTATTCCCGGGGTATTTGCGAGTGGTTCTGTGGTGGGGGACCATTCACACAATGAAGTGCGCGGGCATTTCTTTCGAAAGCTAGGAGAACATTGTATCCCTGATGCGTTCCCGGACGAACAGATTCTGCTTGTGAAAACAGAGAAAGGCGTTTCCATTCTCAGTGGTTGCATGCACACCGGCCTGGACGCGACGTTACGTAAGGCGCGGGAATTATTTCCTCAAGATCCTTTCTATGCCTTGGTGGGCGGCCTGCATTTAGAGGGAAAATCACAGGGGGAATTCGCCATGATTTTGGAGACTATTCAAAAAGCAGGCATTCAAAAAGTGATGCCGTTACATTGCACGGGGCAGGGCTTTGTGGATTATCTTGCAAAATATGCGGAAGATCTTTGGGTGCCAGGTTCTTTGGGATCATTCATGGAACTTTAAGGGTACCTTAAGTCTATTTTGCCGAAAAATAATTTGCGAAAGTATCTTAAGGGCACTTCTAAAAATTGGTTTGCGACCGCAAAATTGCGCGAGGCCGAGCCAGAAACACGAACACTTGCGCTTTAGCGCTTAGTGAGAGTGATCCCTCATAGATGCTTTGCAGAAATGAGCGGGAGCAGGCGCGATTGTTGGCCAAAACGAGTGCAACGGGCATACTTGCATGCCCATTGCTGAGTTGCATCAACAAGTGTATAAGCACAAAAGTGGACAATAATGGTGTTATTAGCCACTTTGAGCAACGAACTATGGCGATGCGCCACAGCCAATTTTGCAGAAAAGGAATTTTTAGAGGTAACCTTAAATTATATTTTTGTCTTTTAGTGCCTTAAGAGGAGCTCCAATGAATACGCCTTTTTATGTTTTTATGAAGTTGCTTCCGAAGAATATCGTCTCCCGATTATTCGGTGCCTTCACGCGCCTTCGGATTCCTTTTTTGAGTACTTGTGCTCGCGATTGGTTTGCCAAGCATTATAAACTCAACATGGAAGAATCGGAGAAACCCCTCTCTGATTACCCGAACATCGCTAAACTTTTTATTCGCCATTTGAAACCGGGCGCGCGTCCCATTGCGGCTTCCGAAGTGGTGAGTCCTGTGGATGGTCATCTTTCGCAGACGGGCGTTTTTGATGGCGAAATGACCGAGATGATTCAGTGTAAGGGCAAAACGTATTCCCTCACTTCTCTTTTGCGCGATGCGGATCTTGCGAATAAATTTAAGGGTGGTTGCTGGGCGACGATTTACCTTGCTCCTTTCAACTATCACCGCATTCATTCTCCCGTCGAAGGGGAACTTCTCTCCGCCCATTATTGTCCGGGTCGTCTCTGGCCAGTGAATTTGGGGAGCGTGGAACGCATTGAAGGGCTTTTTGCGATTAACGAACGCCTCACCAGCCGCATACGCATGACTGCGGGGGGTGAAATGCTGGTTGTTAAAGTCGGCGCCACTAACGTAGGCCGTATCTCTGTGGAATATTCAGAATCTTTGATAACCAATGCGGGTATTTTGCCCCGTTCAAAACCTCGTTTTGATTGGCTTCCACTCGCTCACCTTGATTTTGAAAAAGGGGGCGAACTCGCCTGTTTCGAAATGGGTAGCACGGTGATTTTGGTTGCGAACAAAGAAGTGCGCGATCGCCATCCGTCTCTTTTCCAAAGTACTTTGGGAAAAGATGTGCGTGTGGGTGAAGCGCTTTAGGTTATTTGCGTGCGTTGGGAAAAAGAAAATCTGGACACTATGCAGGCGACAAAGGAATTTGTACGCCTCTTTCAATCAGTGCCTGACCCTATCGTGGATATTGCGAAAAAGGCGGAGACGGAAGAAGCTCGCATCGCTTGGTGTCTTTTGGGTTGCGCTCTTTTCCAGGAAATTTCTTTTCCCACATTTCGCCGTGTTTTCGGGGCTCTTTTTGAGGCTTTTCCCGAGGACCGGTTGTGGGAGTTTCCGCTCCCCGAAGAAAAAATACTGTTGAAAATTTCCAGCGAGGCGTTGGGTAAAATAGCCTGGAATTTAAGGGAACAAGTGCCCGGAATTTTTTGGAGCGTGGGCGCTTTTGTGCGCCACCATAGACCTCTTGCCGACTGGATCACTTCCCGCGATGTCAAAGGGATCTGGCGCGATTTGGGTGAAATTCATTTTATGGGTAAACAGGCGTATCGTCCTAAAGCCATTTATGCGATTAAACGTTTGACTTCACCCGCTCCTTTCGGACTCGGACTTTGTTGCTCTCCCTCAGAAGCGAAATGTCCTATGCCTTTCACCATGGGGTGTCGCCGCTGGATTGGTTTCGTGGGCCCGGGAAAGGCTCTCCACTATTCAGAAATGGAAGAGGAGAAAAAACAAAAATTGGGACGTTCTCTTTATACCGCACTGGCGCCAGGGAACGAAATGGCCGCCGCCCATGCGTTGCAATTCTTTTTAGAAGATGGCACCACCGATTTTATTTGTCGTGAACATACGGAAGGTTGCACAAAATGCCCCTTGGCTCCCTATTGTTGCAAGTCCGTGCTAGAAACAAAATTATATGACACATGATTTAATTCAATATCTTTTGCGACCCTTCTGCGGTTTTCGAATCTCTTTTGCGCCGTTCTTGTCTGTGTTTGGGACGATTGTCTTTCTCTCTCTTGCTGGATGCGATATTCGGGATAAGGATCTCGCTGAAATTGATTTTGGAAGTTTGACCTACTGCGGTAGATCTCCCGTTTCTTATTCACACAGTGAAAAAATAGAAGGGGAGTTTGCGCCCAATGCTCAAACATTAAAAGATTATTCGTTTCATGGATATGCTGATATGTTATATGTAACAGCGCCTGGCGATTCTTTGCATGTGATGATTCTCGAATTTGAAAACGATGTTTTTGCGCTGGGCTTTTTTATGAATAGTGGACTTTTCCAAGAAAAACTCCCCGTGATCAAAGGGGAATACTTGGAACAGAGCATGCGTGCTGGGCGCCGTTTATTCATTTTCAGACATAGCCGCTTGCGGAGACACGAACGTGGGCTGTTAGAAAAATTTGTACAAAGTTTTCCGAATTATCGTGCGGGACTTCCCCAAGAATTTTTAAGTCTGCCATTCCATGACCGTGACATAGGCCGAACTTCCATTCAAACACGTTATTTTCATGGGGTGACGACAACGTTCCCCATGCTGGTGCAGAGTTATTCTCGCGAGGCGCTCTATTGGAATATTGCCCGCAGTTGGAATTCGGTATCGGAGGGGGAGTGGAATTTGTGGGTTTCCAAGTTGCAGAAGGCCGGAAAACAGGTCCGTTTTCAGCAAGACGAAATCGCTTTTGATGCAGGGAACGGAGAACGGGCCCTCGCGACAAGGCTCCCTGGGGGGCGCATCGTATGCGTGTGGGGGGCTCTGGACCCGAACACGCTTCGTGAACAATATAAAGAAGCGCGACAAAGTGTTTACGATGCCCGTTTTTGAGTATATTTAGCCCATGGCAATCGAAACACTTGCAGAAACATTACTTGAAAAACTCCGCTGGATTGCACAAGCGGAAACGGTGGTGGGGAAACCCATTCAGGCGGGCAGCGCGACTATTATTCCGGTGAGCCGCGTCTCTCTAGGTTTTGCTCTTGGCGGTCATGCGGGCAAAGGCGATACCTCTGCTTCTGGCGGGGGCGCGACTGTGGATCCTGTGGCTTTCCTCGTCATCAATGGCGATGATGTGCGCATTCTCCCCATTCAGAAGGATAATTCCTTGGTTTCCAAGGTTGCGGACCTCGTGCCGGATATTGTAGCCGCATTCAAAGCTAAAGAATCGTAAGCGCTCAAAAATTTTTTTACAAATTCTTTTTTTTCAAAAGTATTCACTTTTAACAGTGTTCCATCTGGGGATCGTCTTCGATATCGGCCCTTGTTTGTTGTTTACACGGGAAGTAATAACAGAATAAATTTGGGAGATAAATGGTACGCCACTGAAAATCAATGGGATTGTGTCCGCTCAAACAGCAACTGTTATAAATGGTAGGAATCTTATGAAAAAATCATTCAAAAAATTTTTTCTTTCTTTGGTCGCAATGGCTGCGGTCGCATTTGCTTCTGTTGACTCGTTGTATGAAATAGACGGTTCTGCGTTCAATGAACGCAATAAAACTAAAGGGCCCAAGGCTTTAGTCAATGTTGGTCGTTCCATGGGAAAAGATAACATTGCCATAGAACGTCATGACCCTCACATAGGCTATATAATTCAGGACTCGATCCATATTTCTCTAAAAAAATCGGAGCAATGGATTGAAATGGAAAAGAATACCGCTTATTCCATTTGTGTCGATGATTCGAAAGGAGGCATTTGGAAAGTCAATGATTTTTCATACAATAAAGAAACGGATAATTGCATCCAGCTCCATTCCGGCCATTACGTGAAATCCGGCAAAATCCAGTACGCGACTAAAATGGGGAATGGCTATACGTTCCATCTTTTGGTTGGCATGAAGTATATCGACTTAAGAGGGAAAAAACATTTGCTCGGATATAATGGAGATCATACGTTTACTCGTTATGGTAAAATAATATACTTTGATTCCCTACGATATGAAGAAATCAACAAGGTCCTTGCCGTGGACAAGTATAAGGTAACGGAATGCGAATTTGTCCAAACTTTGTGGGATTCGATTCCATCCGAACTGGGTCGGGAGCCTTTTTATCTCCAGTATAGTGACAACTATCTTTTCTGGATAAACAAAAAAAATCTATGATAAAAGGCGGCTTTTGTAACGCCCATGATTCTGCCGCCGTCCGCATTTATCTGCAACACGCCCTTGTTTATGCGAACAACCGCAGTATAAGGGACGGCTTCCAGCCGGTATATAGATTTGAAGAGTGTGATGCTCTTTCTTATGGTAATGATTTTAAAAAGGATGGTAGTTTTTGGGTAGAGAATGCCAGTTTTTTTGACGACACGACTTCTCGATGTGTTCACATCAACAAGGATGCCGATGGATACCGGCTGCCTTATTACGATGAATGGATGGCGCTTGCTCGGGCTGGTGAAAGCTATCGGAGTCTTATTTGGGGATGGGGTGAAGATTCAACGACTGCCTCTCAATATGCGTGGTTCGGCGTCAGGGATCCGGAAGACATGTATTCCAAAATGGATCCAGATGATTATTCGGATAGAAATTGGTTGGAGTCTTCTTGCGGAGAAAGGCTGCAAAAATCCCGTCCTGTGGGCATGTTGAAGCCCAATGCATACGGCCTTTACGATATGTTCGGTCTCGTATGCGAAAATGTCATATTGCAAAGGAATGTAACTGATCATGTTCAAACCACGTCTTGTAAGGGAGGTTTTTTGACCGACTCCCTTAAAGCCTTGAATTTTGACGAAAAATGCAGTGATTTTGATAGAATGAAAACATTCCAAGGCCTGCGTTTAGTTCGACAGATAAAGTAGATCAATATGCATTTATCAAACGTGCCACTCTTTATACTGGCAATCGCTGTCGCTAGTCCGTTCGCGGAAAAAAGCTCTTTACGTAGTCCACCCCCTGCTTTGACCTGTAGGTTATTTTGCCCGCAGCATCGGGAATATCGACCAGAAAATACATGTACATTTCGTTCCCCTACAAAGCGTATTTACGCCTATGAAAAGGATAAATAAAAAATCGATTTGCAATAGAAATATTTGCAAATCCGAAGAAAAAAGAGCCTTGCTTTCTTAAGCAGCCTGTTTAGGTGCAAAAATCAGCGGAAGTTCACATTAAGGCAATGAAACACCGAGCTTTTCTTATTTCTAGCAAAGAAAGAAAATCGCCGTTCGGGGCGCGCACAGTGCTTTTTTCTATATTTTGTGGGTCATTTTAACCTAGGTATGGTACATGCGTTTACTGTCTTATGTCCGTCAATCTATTCTTCCCGTGATGCTTATGGCGGGAATTGCCTCTGCTCAATTGATGAGTGGTAAAAATTTTGATGTTATCCGCGTTGAGAAAGTCGGAATTACCCAAGGTAAGGTCGATAGCCTTGCTAAAATGCTCGGGGAACAACAGGCTAAAGGTCGCGAGATTCCAGCCGAAGCGCAGATGCAGCTCCGTTGGGCTGTAATTGATAACCTGGTGGGCCAAGAACTCCTCAAACTCGAAATTAAAAAACAGGGCATTAAGGCTTCTACCACTAAGGTCGATAGCTTAATCAAGATTTTCAAGTCCCAGTATCCGAGCGAAGATGTGTTCAACAAAGAACTCAAGAAATCGGGTGCGACTCAAGCGATGTTCCGCGAAAAGGTCGAGCAGCAACTTCAGAGCGAATCCCTTCTTGAAAAGAAGGTTCCTTATCCAGCGGATCCAACGGATAAGCAAATTGCCGCTTATTGGGAATTGAACAAAGGGAAGGTCTCCATTAACGACACGATCAGTGGCGCCCAAATCATCTTTAAGAGTAAAAAGGGTGAAACTGCTCAGCAGATCTCCGACAAGAAGGATATGCTCAAGGGACTGGCGGCTCAAGTTCGTGCAAGTAAAGCAAGCTTTGCTCAGCTTGCCGCCCAATACAGCGATGATTCCGATGCTCGTAAGACCGGTGGTGTCATGAATAAGTTTCTCCCCAACTCTCTGGGACAGGAATTTGTGAAGGGTATTTCTAAGCTTAAAGTGGGTGATATCTCCGATGTGATTACCACTAAAGAGGGTGTCATGATTTTCATGCTTACCGAAAAGAATGACGGAAAGATGGAAAGCTACAAACACCAGATTGATTATATCCTCCGCGTCCAGGCGGAGCAAGAACGTCAGATGTCTATCAAAAATTATTTGGATCAACTGGCTAAAACCTATAAGGTTCAATATCTGAATTCTGATTACACTCCACCGGAGGCGATCGGAGGTAAGAAGTGATCCAAACGACTCATACGGGCCTCATTGCTCTACGCACGCGCATAGACAAACTATGGGGGTATCTTTGACTTAGAGTCTAAGAAGGAAGAATTATCCGTATTAGAACGAGAGTCAGGGAATCCAGACCTCTGGAATCATCAGGAAAAGGCGCAAGCCTTATTAAAAAAAATCACAGGAATTCGTGATATTCTTGCTGTATGGAATGAGGTCTCCGCTTCTTGTAATGATCTTGGCGAACTTTATGAGATGGCGAAAGCTGAAAATTCGCAAGATCTTTTTGACAGCATAGAACACGATTTTGCAGAGACCTCCAAAAAAGTCGCAGACATGGAAATGCGTAAAATGCTGGATGGTCAGGATGATGCGTGTCCCGCTATTCTTGCGATTCACCCGGGTGCAGGGGGCACCGAATCTCAGGATTGGGCGCTCATGTTATTCCGTATGTATTTACGTTTTATGGAACGCGAGAAAATGGATTTTCGTGTGATTGAAGTTTTGGAAGGGGAAGAAGCGGGTCTCAAGAGTGCGACGATTGAAGTCAACTCTGAGTATGCCTACGGGCTTCTCCGTTCCGAGATAGGGGTGCATCGTTTGGTACGCATCAGTCCTTTTGATGCCAATGCCCGCCGCCACACGAGTTTTACTGCAGTCTATCTCTATCCGGTTCATGAAGATGTTAAATACGATTTGAATACAGCGGATGTGCGGGTGGATACTTACCGGAGTTCCGGTGCCGGCGGCCAGTACATCAACAAAACCGATTCTGCGGTGCGCATGACCCATTTACCTACGGGTATTGTGGCAAGTTGCCAAACGGAGCGCTCGCAAATTCAAAATAGAGAAACCGCTCTTAAAACGCTGAAGACCATGGTGGCTGAATTCTACCGTCAAGAGGAAGAATCGAAACGCCAGGATCGTATGGCAGATAAGAAAAAAGTGGAATGGGGTTCTCAGATTCGCAGCTACGTACTTCAGCCATATCAATTGGTGAAGGACCTTCGCACAGGCGAGGAAACTTCGGATACCGCGGGTGTTTTGGATGGCAAACTTAAACCGTTTATTAATGCTTATTTGCTTTCCACCAGTGATAATTGAATACCACTGTATTCGTAACATTGGGTTTGGATGGATTGGGTATTTGTCTATTGCGTTGAAGCCTTAATCTTCAGAACTGATCAAAATCATAATTCGATAGGGAAAGAAAAAACTGAAAGTTCCAGCGGGTGACTGTTTGCATTACGACAGGGACGGATTTGTCTTTCCATTGTAATAGAAAATGTATTTCGTCTTCTGTCTCTGGAATGTAATAAGAGCAATGCCAGTTCGCTGTATCCTTGAATCCGAGGAATTCATAATTTTTTTGTATCGAAGAATAAATCGAATAATCATCATAAATCATACGTGGGCATTCCGTGCTGTCTTTCTCGATTGTGAGATCCAGTCGAACCCTGTCTTGATGCATCCACATAGGAAAAATGGGCACAATGATGCCATAGAGCCGAAATGTCCTGCTGATTTCCTTGGAGTGAATTCTTATTCTGGGCGTAGACGAGTTCTTTTGAACCAATTCAAAACCCTGATTCACTGCAAGCGCCGCACAGGAAGTGAGAAACAGAGAAATCCCGATACAAATGATTTTTGTACAGTTTTTAATCATAAGACAATAAAGGGGGTGTAGCCGGAAAACGTGGATTTCTTGAATGTTATTTTATATGTACTGCCCCTGTATTCCATCTTATATTCCAGTTGCTTGGGAATGGGCAGACGGCCATATTCACAATTGTACTCAAAAAGTTTCTCGTTCTTTTTCCAGATGGTTCGTATCGTTTGTTCTTCATTGATGTAAATAATGGGACATTCAGGACCTTCGGCATTCAGGCGGAGGCTTTTTTTTGTCTCATCATATGGACCATCATCAGGGGGAAGGGGCATGAATAGAAATGGCGTAAAAGGAAAGCCAAGCAAGGAAAAATCCCGGGTTTTGTAGGAATCGATGTCAAAAGGAACTTTGCCGGGATTGTCTTTGCTTTCAAGAGGTTCATAAGAGGTACTATTGGCATAAGAAGCGACACAGGAAAACAGACAGGACAGGGCCACACCGCAAATAGTAGCGATTAGAAATTTCCTTGCCTTGAGGATTACTTGCAGCACGAATGAAAATATATAATTTCTATCTTTTGCTCGTTAAATTTTTCTTCTGGAAGAAAGTTATGTTAGATATGAATGATCAAGTCCAAGCCCGCCTTGTCAAGATTGACAAGTTTAAGGAACTCGGTGTGGATGCGTATCCGCACAAGTTCAACCGTACCCATGATTCCAAGACGCTGAAGGAACAGAAAGAGACTCTTTTGAAATCAGAAGCGAAAGTTGCTTATGCAGGTCGCGTGGTGCGCTTTAATCGCAAGGGCAAGATGTGCTTTATGCATCTCAAGGACCGTTATGGTCGTTTGCAAGCGGTTTGTGCGGCGAATCTTTTGAATGAAAATTACGAGATCGTCAAAATGATTGACCTTGGTGATTTTGTGGGTGTTGAAGGCTCCATGATGGAAACCCAGAGTGGTGAGTACTCGGTTAAGGCCGATCAGGTGACCATGCTTTCTAAAGCGGTGCGTCCGCTCCCCACGCCTAAGGAAATTGTGGATGAACAGGGTAACAAAACCGTGTTCAATGAGTTTAAGGATGTGGATACCCGTTATCGCCAGCGCTACACGGATATGGCTTTGAACGATGACGTGCGGGACGTATTTTTAAAGCGTAGCAAAATTATGCAGGCCATCCGTGAATACCTTCTTGAAAAAGGATTCATTGAAGTGGAAACGCCGACGCTCCAACCTATTTACGGAGGCGCGAACGCAAAGCCTTTCACCACGCATCACAATGCCGCTGACATGACGTTGTATCTCCGCGTAGCACCGGAACTTTATCTCAAACGTTGCATTGTGGGTGGTATGGAAAAGGTTTTTGAATTCAGCAAAAACTTCCGCAACGAAGGCATGGATCGCACGCACAGTCCGGAATTCACGGGCCTCGAATTTTACGAAGCTTATGCCGATTACAATGACATGATGGTGCACTTCGAAAATATTTACGAACGCGCTTGCATTGCTGCGAACGGTACCACAAAAATTGATTACCAAGGTTCGGAAATAGATTTTAAGGCTCCATGGCCGCGTCTTTCCATGTACGAAGCCATTGAAAAGTATGCGAATATTCAAGTGGAAACGTTGAGCGATGATGATCTCAAGGCCGCTATCGCGAAGCGCGGTGGTGAAAAGCTGGAAGGCACCTGGAGCCGTGGCCGTGCAATTTTGGAATTGTTTGAACTCGCGGTAGAAAAAAATCTGGTGCAACCGACGATCATCAAGGACATGCCCAAGGAAAGTACACCGCTTTGCAAAATGCATCGCACCAATCCTGATTTGATCGAACAGTTCGAGCCTTATGCGAACGGTTGGGAATTGGGCAATGCCTACACAGAATTGAATGATCCTTTGCGTCAGCGCGAACTCCTTGAAGAACAGGTGAATCGTGGTCGTGGTGGTGAAGGTGAAACGCATCCCATGGATGAAAGTTTCTTGCATGCGATTGAATCGGGTTTACCGCCGACGGGGGGTGTTGGCTTTGGTATTGACCGCATGGTCATGCTCCTTACCAATCAGCAGACTATTCGCGATGTACAACTTTTCCCTCTCATGAAGCCGGAACAATAAAATGCATAAATTGGAATGGCTCATCGCTTGGCGTTATCTCGGAGCTCAACGGAAAAGTCTGTTTGTCTCCCTGATAGGTATATTCAGTATGCTGGGCGTGAGCATTGGTGTCTTTTCACTGATCATTGCTTTGTCCGCTGTCAATGGCTTCGAAGAAGAAGTGACCGCACAGATGATCGGCAAAGATGCCCATTTCGAAGTGTTGCGTTATCATGGGGATCCCATTGAAGACTACGAGCGCATTACGAGAGACGTGATGGCGAACGATAGTGCTGTCACGGCTTCTGCTCCCTTCATTATTTACAAAGTAGGGATCAGTTCCAAAAAAGTGAACGATGGTATTGTGCTTTACGGTATTGATCCCAAGCGCTCTCAGAAAGTGGTGGATGTCTACAAACATATGGTATGGGGCAAATACAGCTTGGATAGCATCCCTGATTCTCGCGGTAATTTGTCTCCGTCTGTGATTTTGGGTGTGGGCCTTGCGAATAGGCTCCGCGTGGTTGTTGGCGATAAAGTGGTGCTTCAGACTTTTCAAAGTCCTGAAGATGCCGTGAGTTCTGGTGGCCCGCGCCTGCTTTCTGTGGTGGTCTCTGGCATTTTTGAAACAGGGATGTATGAATATGATGGAAACCTTGCCTATATCGGTATCCCAGAAGCGCAGAAACTTTTAGCGATAGGGGATGCGGTCTCTGGAATTCAATTTCGCATCAAGGATCAGTGGAAAACGGAAGCGAGTATTGACAAGGCCGCCGAAGTGATCAGTTACCCCCATTATTGCATTGATTGGAAAACCAAAAACATTACGCTCTTGAAGTGGATGAATTACGAAAAATTTATTGTAGCAGCAATTATCTGTCTGATTATTTTGATTGC
>DBTP01000009.1:0-23951 GCA_002307115.1 Fibrobacter sp. UBA1313
GATACAAAATAAGTCGCCTGTACCTTCGCTGCAAAAGCCGTTCCAATGGGCATACACAAAAACATTACAAAGAGAAGTAGCCATTGAGTTTTTGAATTCATCGAGATATATTTCATGTCCTTGTACCAATTTGATTTGTTGTCAAGAGAAAAATGAAGAAAGCTCATTCCGAGTGGCCCTTTCTCATTTCCGAAGGCGATATTCCACTACTCTGCTGTCAAAACGACATTCTGTACAACGCTTAGGGTAACCGCAGACGTTAATTTTATCTCCCAAACAATCAAAGCCCTTTTAAATTAAAACCCTTCATAACAAATCCATTCCTTGTAAATTTCTACAAATTATTTTTACGATGGGAATCATATCACCCCTTAAGATATCTTTAAGAATTTTAAAAAAAGCCTTTCTTTTGCGATTTTCATTGATCTTTTATCAACGCAAAATGGAGTAAGACTCCCACAATTAAAGATAACTTATACACTCAATTTCATAACAAGAGGGCGTCTCTTCCCCTAATGGGAAACAAAAGTCTAAATCACCGCCCCACCGCCAACTTCCGGATCACAGTTCCCTGCATTGTGACACTCTTCACAATGTAGACGCCCGGATGACGGAAAGCCTTCGCCAGAGCAACATGAAGTTCCGAATCGTTAGTTCCCTTCACATCTCCGAGTTTCTTGCCCCGCAAATCGTACACTTGGTACGTAGTCAGATTAGACCGTACCGAACCCGTCAGGTGAACCAATCCTGAAGTGTTTTGCTTAAACGAAATCCAGTCCATGTTAAAGTAGTCTCCATCCACCACAAGGCGCATGATGTGCTGACCTGTAGTGAGGGCTGGGGTTGTACCAGTCACAGTGATATAAGTGCTCCAGTCAGTAGTGTTGGAAACGCTAACGGTGTCCGTGATAGCGATATCGTCAATGAGCACATGGAAAGCTCCTGTAGTACCGCCAGAGGCGACCCTGGCTTCCCATGTATAAGTGTCAGCGGCCTCGATATTCACAGTGTACTCCAGCCATTCGCCAGTAATCGTGTACCCAACCTTGTATCCATTCGTGGCATCACCTTCAATGTCCACGCCGTCCGTGCGGAAAGCTCCGCCCCTGTTCTCCGTTTCGTTGTCGCTGTAAGCCACTCCCTCACCGCCCACGTCATAATTTTCAGCTTCAATGGTGCCTGGAATCGACCATGAAGTGCCACCATAGGGAGCTTGAGCACCAATGTGGATTGAATCTTGTGATGTATTTCCATCGTTATCAGTCGCCACCGCTCTGATGGTGTAGTTTCCAACCGGAATATCGGTCCATTCGTAGGTGTAGGGGGCCGTGTTATCTGAAGAAAGCAGTGTGTTACCATTATAGAATTTTACTTGAGTAACCGTTCCATTTGCATCCGAGGCGGCAACTACAAAGTTTATCGTCGCAGGGGCAACAACACTTGTATCCTTTGTCGGTGATGTAAACTGAACCACAGGAGGCGTCACTGCAACTACCGGAGTGACGTAAAGACGGTAGGCGAAGAACTGACTTGTCACATTGACTGGTACCGTAATCGATCCATCAGCTATGGTATATTCTGTTGTGGAAATAAGTGTGGTACTCGAAACAGGAGTGTCTTTATTGACCCAGGTAACATATTCACGCTTCACATAGACACTCGATCCGAATGAAGCGGGGAATCCGCTGATTTTCACATTGACAGTTCCAATACTATTGCCCCCAATAACAATGCTTGCATAATGCTCATTTTTATCAAGGGATGCGAATCCATCCACACCCTCGCTGTTATCATCTGGCGGTGTTACATTAGCCATATAGCCGGTCATATCGCCATACCATTTATACAACCACCATCCTCCCCCTTTTTCATTTTTGGAAGTCAATAGACTCCCCATCCTTCCGGGTAAGGTCGTAAACCACCAAGATATAGCAGCGCTTTCTACCATTTTACGTTCAAATTTTGCAATAAAGGGTACTGAAACACCGGGACATCCTTCGTAATCGTGCGTTGACGAGGAATATTCGTTAATGCTAATAGCTCTGTGAGAAATTCCCAGAGAAGTTTCCAAAGCTCTATAAGTGTCAATATTTTTGCTGAGTCCACCAGAACCCCATTGATGCCAGCTAATGACATCGGGAAGGCAGTTGTTATTTTTACAGTACGTCAAGAATGCGGACATGCTGGAGTTGTTGTAATAGGAATAGGACGGTCCAATAATTTTTGCGTCAGGATCTAGAGAACGTATCAAATCATATGTAGGTTTCCAGCATACTGTATAAAAATCACCATTTTCCGATTTCCATGTCCCATCGGGTTCATTCCAGATTTCATAACCATCATAATTACTTCTTCCAGAGGCAATTTTACTATTGATCACAGTAGTGACAGAACTAAGCCAGCTTGTCTGACCGGGCCAAGTATAAGGCCATCCCGGTAATACATCCGCTAAGCGAATTTGTACTTTTCCCGTTGTTGAAGCAAGCCTTGCAGAAACAGGAATGGCCGCAGCTGCGACAGTCTGCTGATGTGTCGAACCGCTTAAAGCAGGTTGAACAAATACATTGGGTTTAAGAGGTGCTACTAAGTTATCAAAATCACTAGGCAGACTTTCTGTCAGACCATATAAAGAGCCAGAAGCAACATGAGTCACAGGCCTTATGCTATCTGAGAGAGCAACAGACAAAGAAAACTCCTCAGCTTGTGAGTTGCCAGCTAGAACGAACGCAAAAACAATGGTATATAACGGCAAAGATTTAAACATATTGTTCATTATAATTTTCTCTTTTTTCAGCAACGGTCATTTTTTGTGAGTTTTTTATGAGACCGAGCTTACTTTATTCAATGGCTCAATTACAGCCCAATTTTTAAATATCCTGACGTAAAAATAATCCCAACAAAATGGGAAATAATTCAAATAAAACTTTTTTTATTGTTAATTTATCAAAAAAAAATCACTGACAATCGGGCAGTTTTTCTAAGACTCCTGTGGTTCTTATTAGGATCAAACAAGAGACTCTCCAATAGTCCTTTTTCCAGTTGATTCTAGATAAAGAAGTAATTGTAATTGAGTTCCCGTTGCAGTTTATTTCCGAGCATCCACGACAATGACTAAAAGAACCAGCACGATCCAGTAAATTCACTCTCTTGCATTTCTCAACATAAAACAGTCTAATTAACTGATGAGAAAAACTGATTCTATAGAACACCCAGAGCAAACCTATATGGAACTGATTTAGCCATAAATCGTTTCCCTACATTAAACTACACCCGTGAATCTCAACAACAACTATTTGGAATTCACCACCAGATTTTGCATAGCCTTTCCCCGTAAGCGATACCGTACAATGTACACGCCGGGCTGAGAAAATTTCTTTTGCAGAGCAGAACGAATATCGAGATAATCACTAGCCGTCACCGTCCCCAGATATTTTCCATCCAAATCAAATACCTGATACTCACGGATTTCCATTTTTTTAAAATTCTGGACTGACCGGATAGAAACCTCAGAGTCTCCAAATTGAATCCAATCAATATTGAAATAAGAGGAATCAATCACAATCCTCAACATATGGGAGCTAGGAACCAACCCGCTGACCTCTCCGTCAATGGTCTGGTAAGTGGTATAACTACCCGTGTTGGGTACCGAAATCGAAGACGTGATCGCGGTACCGTCTAATTCCAGATGGAAAGCGCCTCCATCTCCTCCAGAGGCAACCCTGGCATGGAAAGCCAACGTTCCAGCGGTAGTGCTATTGACCGTATACTCAGTCCATTCCCCAGCAACAAGCCACCCCAAAGCATAACCACCGGCCGCCACAGTATCTATGTCCACATCATCCACACGATAAACGTTGCCGCTGTTTCCTGTGTCGGTGTCATGATAAGACACGCCTTCACCGCCAATATTATAATTCTCGGCTTGAATGGTTCCTGGAATATTAGCCACGCTGTAGGCAATTTCCGCAATAGTCGAACTGCTACTAGACCCCTGAACACTAGAAGAAGACACTGTGCTGGAAGAAGATTCAACACTGGAAGAGGATGTGCCGCTGGAAGAACTTAATATCACAGTGGTTGTTTCGCCATAGCGGGCAGCCACGATATTCGCCTGGATAGCATTATCAGTAGCAGTGGTCGCGTAACCGCTCGTCAAGACACCCTCATAGAAATTGCCCTTGGCCGTACTGCTGTTATCACCGCCAATTCCGAGAACAACGCCCCCTCCCTTGTGCATGACTTCATAATTCGTGGGGCGCCCTCCGTCCCACATCGTCTGGAGAGATCCCGACTTCGCATTTCCACCCTTGATTGTGAATGGGCCGCCAGTGGTTGCACCGTTTGAATTACTCTTGAGCATTGCCGTGACAAACGGGTGGGGCAATGAAATATCTTTACTGTTATTGGCTTTAGCGGCACCGTCCATATTATACACACCCGATTCAAGGTCCGCCATGATCCAAGGACCATCGCCAGCACCTGTGTCCCACCAGTCACAACTTCCAAAATAAATGGCATCCATCGAACCATTAGCACCCGCTTTGGGTTCCATCAGCGCATTTCCAAAGTCAAAGCAGCAAGAGCCATTGTAGTAGGTGCCGTCAGTCACCATATAAGTAGTCTCTGGACTATCGCCCGTGGCAACCCCTTTTGACGTAGTGGTTCGATAACCTACTTGGCCGCCACATGTCCAGCAGGAACCCGGAGTGACGTGAACCCCGTATACCTTGTTTCCATTAATATAAATAGGGAGCGAATCGGCAACAGCCTCAATATCATCTTCTGAGCCATAAGTTTCACTTCCGCCCGGTGCCTTAGTAAGATTATTGCCATTACCTGTCTGATCATAAATAATCGAAATAGTGCAGGAGGATTTTCCAGAACAGAAAGCCTCTTGCGTGGCGGCATTGGCCACACCTCCCGCCGACAGAGGAGTAATGTTCTTGGTCGCATTGTCAGAAATGCGCCTCACTTGGTAGAGGTTCCCACTGTAGTTACCGTAAAGGGCTCGTACCGTACTGTAGGCCGCAACACAGGGTGTATTTGCCGAGGCATAAATGTCGCACGGTCCAGTCGCAGCAGTGACGTTGTAGTGCAAAATTATGCCCGCCATCACAAAAAAAGACAACAAATGCAATCGACTCTGCCCACACTTATTATTCATATTAATCCTTAGATTATAACATATAATTTCGCATCATACATATAACTCAGGGAATAGTCTATATTTTTTCAGTGCTGGCTAGACAATACAGTAAAAAGCATTATGGATAAATTATCCATGATTCACAATATGAATACTTTGAAAAGTCATATTAATGATAACAGTGAATGTATTAGTTTACGGGACCGCCAATGCAGAGTTTCTGTGTATTTCATGAAAAAAGTGAACGTATTTTAAAGATCAAATTAATCTCATTCAATCGGGATTTATTCCGCGTTCTAAAATAAGAGAAATAAACCTGTCAACGATGTGCTGTGGATAAATCATCAACAGCAAAATCTACATTCTGATTTTTTAAACATTTCATGGTAATATATTGTTTGAGTGTTCTTAAAATGCCTCTAAACGTTTTGGCTTAGTTGCACAAATAAGCGAAATGAGTCTCATATCATAATATTTTTGACGGGTGTTTCTTGCATACGACTCTCTCTCCCATCCCAAAGAAGGCTATCCAGTGGATAGCCTTCTTTTATTAACTCTAGATTAAAAAAAACTATAAGATTTTTTATCGAGAACAAAAAAAAACGCCTTTGAAAATCAAGAGGCGTTTTTTACAAGAACTTTGAAAACTTATTTACGGACGTTGATCAAATAGGACTTACTACTATTTTTTGCTTTAACGAGGAATGTCCCGGATTGTGAAGTCAGTCGCCCGACTTGTTTCTCAATACTTTCCCCTGTAGCGAGATTTACAGAACCGAGGAACACTCCCAGAGGATTATAAACCTGGTAAGTTCCCGAATTATGCAACCATTTGTCCGCCAGTTCGGGCTTAATGGATACGGTTCCGTTCGAGAAGGTGATCCAGTCTATGTTGAAGTAGTCTCCATCCACTACAAGGCGCATAATGTGCTGACCTGCGGTGAGAGCCGGGGTTGTATCGGTCACTGTGGTATAAGTAATATAGTCACCAGTGTTGGGAACGCTGACGGTGTCCGTGATAGCGACATCGTCAATAAGCATGTGAAAGGCTCCTGTAGAACCACCGGAGGCCACACTGGCTTTCCATATATAGGTGCCCGCATTTTCAACGTTTACCGTATACTCCAGCCATTCGCCAGTAATCGTATAGCCGACTTTATATCCGCTTGTCGCATCGCCTTCAATGTCAACCCCTTCCTCCGTACGATAGGCGCCACTCTTATTCTCCGCTTCGTTATCCTGATAAGCAACACCTTCACCGCCCACATCAAAGTTCTCAGCCTCAATGGTTCCGGGAATCAAATATGCGGTACCACTATAAGGAGCCTGAGGAATATGAACTTGAATAGTTACCGCTGATGAAGTCGCCGTATTGCCTTCATTGTCCGTAGCGACCGCCGTAATGGAATAGGAGCCTTCAGCGACATTTGTCCAAGAGTATGTATAGGGCGATGTGGCATCCTCCCCTAATTTAGTCGTTCCATTATAGAACTCCACTTTGGAGATGGTGCCATCGGGGTCAGTCGCAGTGGCTGCGATTTCAACTGTGGCAGGAGATTCATAACTTGCATTGTCTGTAGGCGCAGTAATAGTCACGGTGGGTGTCCCCACAGGGGCCGTGAAAACCAGTGTGGTGATACTGGAGGCATCCAGCGATACGGTAAATGTCCCGTTCGTCACCGCGATAGAACCATCATCACTGACATTTTTACTGGAAGAAGTCGTATACTTTTTAAAAGATGTGACACTGGTAGTTGCATTTTTTATGTCAAACGTTAAACTGCTAGACGATGTATTCTGATTGACAAGGACAACCACCACATTGCCATCTTTGGTGTAAGCGGTAGCGAGGACATTAGTGGCAGGCGTAGCATTGACATCTACACGCACATAACCCGGGCGAACAAACCTTGAAAAGTGGCTCATCACGTAGCCTCTCTTCGAAACATTACCATCCTCTGTTAGCAATCCATAACTTCTGCGAATATACCACCACACGTACGCATTGTAATAGCTAACCATACCATTATGAACTTCCTTACCCACATCCAATGCATCCGGCCATACATTGGCACCGACAGTACTGGAAGTATAGTGTTCTGTCATCCAAATTTCCTTGCCCTTATTACGAGCGAGAGGATAATCAGAAGGAGTCGTTCCATACAAGTGGCCAGCGACAATATCAATGTTGGCAGCAGCAGTCGCATCGTTCAGTACAGGATCGGTAAGAGCCTTATTAAAGCCCAACCCTTCCGCAGCAATAACCTTTGTGGGAATAACGCCCGCATTATTTTTAATGAAATTGTAAATCTGAGTCGCACTCCAGCCACAGGATTCATAATCAGGTAACCAGTCCGGTTCATTCTGAATGGAAATTCCATATAAATCCACACCATTCGTGCTCATGTAATTGACAAATTTCGTTAAATACTCGGCATAAGCGGCATAGGAACTCGTATTCAGTTCCCCTTTCACAATACTGTTATTGCTTTTCATGGAAGCGGGAGGGGACCACGGAGTTCCGAACACAGAAACACCATAACTTACTGCACGTTTAGCGGTAGTCAATTCTTTGCTCCAATCACTCTCCACAGGAGCAACGCTGATACGCAAAACCGAAAGGCCTATTTTACCATCACCCACGGCAAAAGCTTTCTCAGCCTGCGCCTCCGTAAGATCCGCAATCCAACGAGGAAAGTTCATGCCACCAAATCCGGTGATCTTTTGTTTTTCGCTACTGAGATCAATTCCAACATTTGCAGCAAATAAAGGAAGACTTATCAATAGCCACAATAACGTAATTGTTTTTATCCGTATCATTGATGTCATAGACAATCCTTGTGGTTATACCTATCGACTTTAACTGGCCATTAACGGCCATAAGACCTGTTGAAAATAAAATCAAACTCCTCCCATGGCAAAAAAACGGAAAAGATGTCATGGATAAAAAGTCAACAGCATTGATCACGACACATAAAAAAGCGCGTCCATATGTAAAAATTTATTTGCTATTGCCCCAAAAGTTGGTTCCCACATCGCCCTACCTTTTATTCTTTGACTACTCAGCCACCCACAGTCGAAAAGCACGCCATCCAAGCCATAGGAATGCAACCGAATGGAAACCAGTAGCCTTTACAGAATCAATGAGCAACTGCGTTGCATAGATTGACCTGCAAATTTCACAAGGATTTGCCACACCTGTAGTAGTCCACGTATAGGGGGCCTCCAGTATATTCCCCAGATTCCAAGCAGTGATCCACTTTTGATAAAACGACGTAGAGCCCACAGTGCGAGTATCATCATGGTTTTCGTTAATGGTATTTTGTGCAAAAGCCATTACAGGGAGGGAGGCAAACCAACAAAAAAAGAAGTCTTTTCATACAAAAGCCTCTAGTGTAGAGATGGATTCGTTTCTGGCTAAAGGGTCCACCTCTAAAAATTGCTTTGCGGGAATGAAATCGAACGAGATCATTATCGCGATACTCGGCTTGAACGCTCTTCGCCACTTTGAATGACTTCGCCGTACTCTAAACAGCTCAGATAAATTCTACCGTTATGGACGTCAATACTTACTCGACCGAGGTAAAAATGAAAGTCGCCTGTTTCACAGTGGCCTGTATGGATTACTTTCCACAGCAAAAAAAGTACTTTGCAGGGGGCAATGCTCTGAATCAATCCATTCGGTTTAAGCGATTAGGTAATGAGACCGCTTTTATTGGAGCTGTTGGCACTGATGCTGCGGGAAAGAATATTGAAAAGTTATTGAAGAAAAATCAAGTGGACGTCTCGCATCTCTACCTACTCGCGGGAATAACGGCCTGTAATCAAATCATGAATGATGAGAAGGGCGAACGTTTTGGCGTGGAAGGCGCATGGAAAAATGGGGTTTACGGAGACTTTGTACTTAGTGAATTCGATTGGCAATTTATCAAAACATACGAAGTGTGGTCTACCCACGCCACTGGCGGAAATTATGAAGCCTCCATTCAGCAAAAAAACAAAAATAATTTTCTCGTTGTCGATTACCTTCATTTTGATACTTATGAACTTTTAGAAATAGGAAAAGGAAAAGTGGATATCGCTTATTTTGGCGGTACGGAAAATCAATACGAAGAGTTGCTTCGATTTTCGAAAGAGTTTCAATCTTTGATTGTATTAACTTGTGGATCGGGGGGGAGTTACGCCTTTGAAAAGGGAATCCCCCATTTTCAAAAAGCGTTGCCCGTAGATAAAGTTATCGATACCACAGGCTGTGGCGATGCTTACCAAGCGGGCTTTACCAACGAATTCTATCAATCAAGAGATGTTGAAAAGGCGCTCATCGCTGGGGCTGAAATGGGGCGCATGGCAACACAAAATTGGGGTGGCGTCCCTTGGTAGAAAAATCGCGCAGTAAGACCCGCACCCAAAACAATGGCAATAGGCAACGATTGTCCCGATACATTGTCCCCCTCATCGCACAAACTATTGCCGAAGAATGTCGAGATCTGATTTCCTGTATCCATTCCAAGCAATAAACCGAAGACCCTGCACAAAATAGTGAGCAGATGGATAAGCGCATTCATCAGGACCGCGCCCTAAATAACCCTAATCCACTCAATAGCAACACACTTTAGCATAATCGTCAACCTCTGCGCAAAGATTTTCGTTTACTTGCTTTTCTGTATGTATTTTGCGTACATCAAATAATTCTGAAAAATATCCCAACAAAATAATTTTCGTTTTTTCTTTTAGATAAGATTTAATGACTCGAATCGACCCAAACGCGGATCTCGCCGTCATCCATTTCGGTAGCGAAACCAGGATGACAAACGAATCACCATTCTGAACCACTACCACATTCACTTGGTGCGGCACGGACTTTGATTATCTGACATTTAAGTAGTTTGAAGTCCTCAAAACCCTACATTTTTTGTTCTTTTTTGAACAACCGATTAGAAAAAAGCACTTAAAACATCTAAAAAACTGTTTTAAAAGGGGTGGCATGTATTTTGCATATTGAACGTTTATAATATGAATATTTTACCTGCAACCATTTCCCAGTTGAGTATGAACGGCAATCTCACTTGGGTGAGGGCCGCTGTTCGGGATTTTATTTTTCAGGTGATTGTTATTGGCAACCCGGAAAATAAGCTTTACCTTAAGGATGGATCTTCGATCGAACTTCTCTTTAATGAAGCAGAAGTAATTCTCGGTAAAGGCTCTGGTGAAAATATCTGCATTCCCAATCAATTTCCGTGCAAAGTACTTTCCCTTGCGCAAGGAACCATGTTTACGCAGGTATTTCTTGAGTTAGCGGGTCATACCATTTCGGCTTTGTTACCGAGCGATAGTGGCGAAAGTTTTTCTTTTCAGGTTGGAGAATCATTACAAATTTACCTGAGGCCCAACGATATTTTTTTACAAGCCGTAGAAAAGGTTCAATCATGATTGAATTCTCGGCAAGAAAAAAGCTTTTATCTAACAGCGGGGAATTTACACTTTCGCTGGATATTTCGATTCCTGAAGGGGAACTGGTGGCTTTTTTCGGAGCTTCCGGGACAGGAAAGACAACATCGCTGCGAATGATCGCGGGCTTAACAACTCCCGACTGTGGCTACTTACAAGTGAATGGGAATGTGTGGCTCGACTCTGCAAAAAAGGTGCAGCTTCCGGTGAACCAAAGACCCGTGGGTTTCGTATTTCAGAATTATGCCTTATTTCCCAACATGACAGTACGGGAAAATATTCTCTTTGCCCAGAAGGAAAAAAAAGAAAAAGAAGTGCAGACACTGCTGGAAGTTTTCGGTCTGGAAGTTTTGCAGCACAGAAAGCCTTCATTGCTATCTGGAGGGCAGCAACAACGGGTGGCTCTTGCCCGCGCCATTGCCCGTAAGCCTCAATTGTTACTCCTAGATGAACCCTTGTCAGCGCTCGATATGGAAACGCGTACTTCTATTCAGAATGAACTGCGCATGATAAACCGTGAATGGGGCATCACGACAATACTGGTGAGTCACGACATCTCCGAAATTTTTCGATTATGCAGTCGCGTTTATTCCTTCAATGGCAACACGGTGGAAGACAAAGGCGCACCAGCGAACCTTTTCAACAGCCGCTTGAGTGGCAAAGTGCAGTTCGTGGGAGAAGTACTGGAATGCGTTCAAGAGGATATCGTTCGCATTTTAACACTGGTGGTCGGCAACACGCCCGTAAAAGTAGTGGTCCCCGCCACAGAAGGAGATTATGCTCCCGGGGATAAAGTACTTATTGCATCCAAAGCTTTTAACCCCATTATTCGCAAATTATGAAATCTTTAGTTTCGTTTCACTATGCCTATTTCTATAAAAAAGGAGAACCCATGATTCCCAAAAGCACAAAAATAAAAACTAGCAGAACCGCTCTCGCTCTGTTCCTGTGGGTCTTTTGCCTAGGAGTTCCGCAAGTATTTGCTGAAGATCTGATGATCGCTGCCGGGGCCGGATATAAAAAGCCTGTGCAGGAAATTATCGATTCCTTCACCGTGAAAACGGGACTCAAGGTGTCTGCTATTTTCGGGAATCTGCAAATGGTAGCAAGCCAGGCTAAGGAATCCGGTGAAGTCGCGACAATCATCGGGGATAAGAAATTTCTTAAACAGCTGAATGCCACCGTTTCCTTTTCCAGTTATGCGCCACTGGGCAAAGGCATTTTAGTACTCGCGTTTCGCAAAGGACTTGAAATTAAATCGGTCTCCGCTATTCAATTACCAACGGTCAAATCCGTATTTATGCCAGAAGAAGGCAAAGCCATTTACGGCATTGCAGGCAAAGAAGCGCTGGAGAGTCTTGGCTACCTGAAGACGGTAGCACCCAAACTCACGCAAGTCGCGACCGTACCGCAAGTCCTTTCCTACCTTCTCACCGGGGAAGCCGATGTCGGTTTCATTAACCTTACAGAAGCCCTTGCTAACAAAGACAAGTTGGGGGGCTTCTTCGTGGTAGATGCTAAAGCATACAAACCCATTGACATTGTGGCGGGTACGGTAAAAGGTTTTGAAGAAAAACCTGCAAACAAGCAGTTCATTGAATTTTTGAAAACGCCCACCGTCCAAGCTATCGCTCAGAAACACGGACTTTAATATCATGTTTGATATTCTCACCGGAGCACCACTGCAACTCACCCTGAAGGTCTCGGCCATCAGTGTACTTTTGCAGTTTCTGGTGGGAATTCCCATGGGGCTTTTTATTGCTGGTCGTAGCAGTCCTCTGCGACGTATTGTCGATATTCTCACCACACTGCCCATGATTTTTCCGCCCATGGCTCTCGGTTTTTTTCTGCTTCTGCTGCTCGGAAAAAACGGTCTTTTTGGAGCATTTTTACTTCAGGTTTTTGGACTCAGAATGATTTTTACTTTCTGGGGTATCTTATTTGCAGCCTTTATCGTGGGCCTTCCCTTTATGGTAAAAAGCGTCCAAGCAGCTAGGCGCCAAATGGATGAGACCATCGTAGAAGCGGCAGCCACTCTGGGAAAAAGTCCGATGACCATCCTCCTTCGGGTGATTCTTCCGAATATCCGAGGCGGCGTTATCACCGGACTGTTGCTTGCTTTTGGGCGTTCCCTCGGAGAAGTGGGCATTAGTTTGATCCTCGGTGGAAACATCATCGGGCGTACGGAAACTCTCTCTCTCGCCATCTACAATGCGGTATTTGATGGTGATTTTCAATTAGCCGCGCGACTGTCGATACTTCTATCGCTTCTCGCCATCGCCGTTATTCTTTTGCTTAATGGTACCCACTACCGATCTTTTTTTCTCAACGTTATTCATCAGAGCCGCTTGCACATGAAGCGTTTCAAAAAGTCATAGGATTCCCTTTAATTATGCAAGGGGATCTTCTATTAAATTCTCAATCCCCCTTTATTATACCGATTCATCATTCTTTCGAAATCCTTGTCCTTCATTTTCCATTTTCAAATAGTTTTCATAAGAACGCCAATCAATCTCCCCAGTGGCAATCGCCTCAAGCACTGCACAACCTTTCTCATGCGTATGGGAGCAGTCCCTGAATTGAAATTTCTCGACAACGAATTTCTTTGAATCCTCAATCTAGTCATGCCATTTTTTATCAGTGGCGACTTATCCAGGATGTGCATAAAAATGTGAGTCAACCAATCGTCCGAACAAAGAAAATCAAAACCCAATAAACGCTAAAATTTAATGGTCATAATATTTCAGCATTGTTGCCTTAATTTCATCCAAAATTTTCAAAAAAGCCACCACGATTCCCGGAGAAAAATGCCGACCATTCTCCTCTTTAATTAGCGCCACCGCCCGATCAAAGTCCCAAGCTTCCTTGTAGGGTCTTTTACTAGTCAAAGCATCAAACACATCCGCAACCGCAATAATCTGCGCATAAACGTGAATGGAATCTCCGATCAACCCTTCTGGGTAACCGGATCCGTCCCATTTTTCGTGGTGCTGCAACGCGACAATCTTCGCCGCTTTCAACAGTTCGGACGTATGATCCCCAATAATCCGACCCCCTATTTCGCAGTGAGTCTTGACAACATCAAACTCTTCCTTTGTCAGTCGGCCCGGTTTTAGAATGATGGCTTCCGGGATGCCAATTTTACCAATATCATGCATGGGAGCCGCATTATAAAGGAGATTCGCATTAACGATATCCATTCCACAAGCCATGGCGATTTGATAGGCGTATAGGCTCATGCGTTCAATGTGATGCCCGGTTTCACTGTCCTTATATTCTGAAGCGAGACTCAGCCTCTTGATGATCTCCAGTCGGGTCTGGTTGATTTCACTGGTCTTTTGAGTCACCAAACGCTCCAGTTCTCGGTTCTGATTGCTCAGCGCAAGGTGTGTGCGGAGCCTTGCCTTGACAATGGACGGGCTGATAGGCTTCGTGACATAATCAACAGCACCAACCTCAAATCCCTTTATTTCATCTACCGTCTGATCCTTGGCGGTGACAAAAATCACGGGGATATTCTGAGTGATGGGATTGGCTTTTAACTTCTCACAAACCTCGTAGCCATCCATATCCGGCATCATGATATCCAAAAGAATGATATCCGGTACGGTTTTTTCGGCGACTTTCAAAGCCATAAAGCCGCTGACAGCGACCTTAACATAGTATTCGTTTGTTAGCATGCCCTTAAGAACATCAATGTTTTCAGGGACATCATCCACAACTAGGACAGAATATATCATCGTTATTCCCCTCCATCTATATCATTCAATAGTAACCGACAGACATTCAAAGCCGCCTCAAATTCATATTGTTTGATCTTTAAAAATAAATCTTTTGCCTGAGGAGCGTATCCCCTATTATTCAAGGTCGCGAGAAGTCCCCTCGCGACAGTTTCCGCTTCCGAATCATAACCATCTAGAAGCGCCGCCAAATCGTTTATTTTTGCCAGAAGATCCTTTTTTTCCAAAATAACAGCACTGGATATGTCACTACAGACATGGACAGATGCAATCTCCTTCATGGCAATCGCCAATTTCTCCTGGAGCGTATGAAGCTCCTCAAACGCCCCCAGATCCCGAAGATTTTCCGCCGTTTTCAACTTGGCTTCTAAAGTTTTAGCAATAAAATGGATATCATTCGCTCCAATATTCCCTGCAACACCCTTAAGAGTATGAAAGTGCCGCATGAGAGTTCGGCGATCTCCCTCTTTTATCAAGGGACTAATTTTTTTCATAAAATCGCTGTAACTGTCCCTGAATTTTGCAAGTATTTCCTGATACAACTCCCGTTTTCCACCAATGCGAAGCAAGGCGGAACGCACATCAAAGGATTTCAAATTTGTCGAGAGCTCATCATCAAAGGCTTCAGCCCCGACACTCGTGGAAACGAAATGGGACCGCTCACCCGGAGCAATCCATTTGACGAGCATTTCATACAGTTCTCCTGGATAAATGGGCTTCGTGATATAATCGTTCATTCCTGTAGCAAGCACCTGTTCCCGTGTTCCTTCCATAGCATCGGCACTCAACGCAATGATGGGAACTGACTTGCCGTTTTCCCCAGCGCGAATTTCTTCTGCCGCGCCGTAACCGTCCAACTCCGGCATCTGAAGATCCATAAGCACGGCGTCATAGGCCCCCTTAAATACCTTATCCACAGCTATTCGGCCATTGTCCGCAATATCCACCCAAAAACCTTCCCCCTCGAGCAACTCACGGCACACTAGCTGATTAATCTGGTTATCTTCCACAAGAAGTATGGAGGCGCCTCTGATCTCTTCAAAGCCAGGAAGCACCTTTTTCTTATTGAGTTTTATACTAACGGCCTTTGTACCATGCATTTCCATAATGGTGTTCAGAAGAACCGACGGCCCAATGGGTTTTGTGAGAATTTTTTCTATGCCTTCGCTTTCCGCTTCTGCAATCACCTCATCCTTTCCGTAAGCAGTCGCCATAATCACATGCGCCTTTTTAGCACCCAGCTTCGCCCGTATCCGCCGCCATGTCTCGATTCCATTGATACCAGGCATTTTCCAGTCCAAGATAAAAAGGTCATGACTTCCGTCCGCAAGCTTCATAGCCTCAAAACCAGAAGCCGCCTGCGTGACTTGAAAATTAAAAGCCTTCAAATATTCAGCAATAACTTCTCTCGCCGTGCTGTTGTCATCTACGACCATAATCTTCAGATACCGGAGCACCTCAGGAACAATCTGCGGTTCGTTCAAAGGCGATTCACAGACTTCAAAAATGGCATTGAAGAAAAACCGACTCCCTTTGCCGAATATGCTGGAAACGCCAATTTCTCCCCCCATCATAGTGATCAGATTTTTCGATATCGTGAGTCCAAGACCAGTGCCTCCGTACTTGCGCGTTGTGGACTCATCGGCCTGAGAAAAAGGACGAAACAATTTTTGAACCTGCTCATCCGTCATACCGATACCCGAATCTTCGACAGAAAAGACAACGTCAGCTCTATTTTCCTGGATACTCTTCAAATCCACCCTAAGAGTCACCTCACCCGCTTCGGTGAATTTCACTGCATTATTTGCAAGGTTAATCAAAATCTGCCCAAGACGCAACGGGTCTCCCCTCATGCAGTGTGGGACATTCGGAGCCTTGCTGATCACAAACTCAATGTCCTTGTCAAAGGCCTTTATTCCGATAGCACTGGACACATTATCCAGCACTTCCTCAATAGAAAACGGAATGGATTCCACGCTCATTTTGCCAGCTTCAATCTTGGAAAAGTCCAAGATATCATTGATAATTCCCAAAAGATTTTGCGCTGAATTGCCTATTTTTTTCACATAATCAGCCTGTTTCGCACTGAGGCTCGTTTTTTCAAGAAGACTATTGAGCCCCATAATGGCATTCATCGGCGTCCGTATTTCATGACTCATGTTGGCAAGAAAATCCGATTTCGCCCGAGTGGCGGCCTCGGCATGTTCCTTCGCAATACGCAATTCACTAGACTGAATCTCCATCAATTCATTCTTTTTCTGGAGATCCAACAAAAGTTCCGTGCGCGAAGGCAAAGCGAGACCCGATATCAATAAATCCACAAAATGTGGATCGCTCACAAGCTCGGGAACAGGTAAAATAACAAGAGCCTCCGCACAGCAATTTTCTTTAGCTCCATGAACGGAAAAAGCATCGAAAAAAAGTTTACCAAAAGACAGGTCGATATTTTCTGGAATGACAGAAAATCGCAAAAACAAACCGCAACTATTTTTCCCAATTTCAAGCCCCACGAAAAGCTGAAGCGGAGACGCCTCGCGAAAACAGACGGTACAAATTTCGGAGACCGCGGACTCGATTCTTGCCGAAACATAAGGACTGAAATTCAATTCAGAAGCAAGCCGACATATTTTTTTCCGAATAATTACAATAATCGCCTTCGAACTTATCTGCAACTCGCCCAACTTCAACATACACACCCCGCTAACGAAAAAAAGTCCCGTATTTTAAAGCAATGACAGAGGCATCATCATCCCCAATACAGAATCTTTCGAGCAAACCTTGTGCGATATCCTGTGCCGATTGCAACCACAAATCGGCCCACTCATAAGAAGAAAAACCAGCCCTGATCCCATCCGAATACATCAAAAGAATATCTCCGCTCTGGAGGCGGGAATATTTTTGTTCCAGAACTGGCATGGAATATCCGATGACACCACCCGAAGGGACAAAAACAGAGGATTCAGCACCAATGATTCTCATCGTCACATTGCCAATACTTTCGTACCTAACCATTCCCGTTGCCACATCCAAACGGATAAAGGCCCCCACAGCACCGCGCGTATCCCTCAGAACACCATCCACTCCAGAGATCAATTTTTCAAGTTCAAGAGATTTGTGCTCCTGAATATATTTTTTTGCTCTCTGAGCAAGCTCGCCCGCCGCCTCACCATGCCCAAGAACATCCAAAAGAACCAAAAGACACTGGTTCTCATCATTTAAAACCAGAGGCATATCACCACATTCAAGCTGCAAGCTTCTCACAGCGATTCCATAATCGATTTTATTCATCTAAAGCCACCTGCGAGCGCGAATTCGGGTCCCTTGCCCAAAGTCCGATTCAATTTCAAATTCATCCATAATGCGCTCCACCGAAGGGAGCCCCAAACCCAGACTTTCTGCCGTACTGTAATTATCCTGCATGGCGAGCTTTAAATCGCGAATGCCCCTACCTTTGTCCTCCGCCAATATTTCAATGCCTGTTCTCTCATCACCCCTCTGAATGACCGTCACCCGAACGCTACCAGAGGAAGCATAGCGCAGTATATTCGTAGCCAATTCAGAAACCGCAGTGGCCACCATGACTTCATCAGCAAGACTAAAACCGGCATTTTTTGCCATTTCACGGGTCATAAAAACCGCTGTCGCTTGATCATTTTCCTCATTCAACTCAAATGTTGATGATTCAAGAAGCTTGACAGAAGCTTCTAATACCCTATCATTCTTACAATACCTGGTCACTTTTATCAATTCTCCAACGCGATTATTTTTCAGAACCTATCAGCCGAACGCCGTCTTCGATATTCAGACAAATGCAAAGATCATCCACATCTGCACCAAAATCCACAAGAGAAGAGGCGATGGCAGGCTTAATACCCATCCATGCTGATTTCAGTCCCATCAAAGCGAGAGCCACTGAAATTTTCCGTAGCACACAAAAAGCGGCGCTATCCAACACGGCCAAACCATTTAAGTCCATGATAACCCCTCGGAGTTCACGCTTTTCAGCCATACGGACGATTTCATCATAAAGCTGTCCCATCTGAGCACTACTCAATTCACCGTTAATACAAGCAATATAACAACGGTTGGTAACGCTACCTGATACCGAATATTCTTCACTGGAATCCATCATTGCCTTCACCCCATTAAAAAACCGGAACGAATCCGACTCCACTATTGTTTTGCTTCGGTGGTAACGACACGCAGATTAATCATTGAAAAGGCTTCCTCAAGCGCATCACTCAGCGTCGCTTTTGTTTTAATTGAACCCAAATTGATGCCGAGCTGGGTGAGCGTTTTTGCCACCCCAGGAGAGATCCCGGAAATAAGGCATTCACACCCCATGAGCTTGGTCGCTTTGGTAATTTTGATCAGATGATTCGCCACAGCGGTATCCACAGCAGCCACTCCCTGAATATCCATAATGATCGCCCGAGAATTAGAGGCGAGTATCTTATTGAGCATACTGTCCATCATGTGCTGAGCCCGGTTCGTGTCTATAACTCCAACAACAGGAAGCACCAGAATGCCGTCCCAGAGCTTGATGGTCGGCGTGGACATATCGCGAATGGTACGGCCCTGTTCATTCAGTTTTTTCTCATCCAGCACTTTCTGAGTAATGTCAAGAACAAATTCCAGCCCCCCGACAATCTCTCCTTTTTCATCCTTTAGGGGCACCGCCGTACTTTCTAGAAATCGGTTACCAGTGCCGCCATCGGCTTCGCTCCGTATCGTATGAACTTTGCCATCAGCCATCGCTTGGGCGATACAGCATTCAGGCGTGTTGCACTGTGGATTGCGGATTGCATTATAGCAATGCTGTCCGATAATTTTCTCCGGCGTGGACCCCATAAAATTAAGTGCCGCATTGTTGGCATAGATAACGTTAAAATTTTTATCCACCGCAATCACAATGGCTGGCAACTGATCTAAAATTTCCTTCTCAAGTTCTATCCCGTTTGTTTTCATGAAATATTCTCCCTTATTAAATAAAAAAAATACTCTGCCTCTGGATTCCATGGACACAAACCAATTTTTAGAGGCGCCCCTAATAATCTATCCTAACACAAACCTACAGTCAAGACAAAGCAACAAAGAGATAAAAATATTGTTTCATTTTCAGTTTGTCAAATTTTTAAACCTAGGTCAATGTCATTAAAAAAATGGCGAAAGACATCCATTAAAAAAAGCACCTATCCGTATATTCGGCAATTATGAGCAAAAAAGAACAGAATGAACAATGCCGTGCCATAGGGCAGATTGCCAATAATTTCTGAGGGAGTACGGGTTATGGGGATTTCAAATCGCCTCTTTTAGGGGCCCTATTTTATCAGTTCCTTGCCTGAAATAGGAAATCTTACATTAGGACGGCAAACAGGTAATTTTTATTTCTGACAAATAAGTGAGCCCATGGGAAAACTGACATCGTAAACGACGGCCCATTTCAACGTCCAACGCGTCCCTTATTGTAATTTTTCATCATTCTCCCGAAGTCCTTGTCTTTCTTATGTCGTTCTGCGACGGATGATTCAAAAAAGGTTCTTTCCTTTTCCATTTTCAAATAGCTTTCATAAGAACGCTGGTCCACCTCCCCGGTGGCAAGCGCGTCAAGCACGGCACAACCCGCCTCATGCGTATGGGAACAGTCCCTGAATCGACATTTTTTTGCCAAAGTAAAAATAGAGTCAAATGTAGTCTCCAGGCCCTCACCCGCTTCACCGATACCCACCTCGCGCATCCCCGGATTGTCAATCAGAATGCTGCCGTTCGCAAGCACAATCAACTCCCGATGACTCGTCACGTGCCTTCCTTTGTTTGTACTCGCACTGATTATATCCGTTTTCATCAAAGATCTGCCTGAAAGATGATTCAAAAGCGTTGACTTCCCCACGCCCGAAGAGCCCAGCATGCAATAAGTTCTGCCTTTCTCAAAAGAATTTTTCAAAGTCTCGTAACCCGCCTCCGTCTCATTGCTGATCGCCATCACAGGGATCTCCGGCATACCTCTCCGCACTCGATTGAGAATCGAACTCAGCGCCTCTTCGGAAATCAGATCCGTCTTCGTCAGCACAATCATCGGACGCACCTTTGACGCATGACATAGCGTCAGATAACGCTCCAGCCGATTGAGATTAAAGTCCCTGTCCACGGCCTGAATCAGAAAAGCATCATCAATATTCGTCCCGATAATCTGAATCTCCCCAAACTGCCCCACAGCCTCTCTCGAAATCACAGAAAATCGCGGCAAGATCCCCTGAATGAGCGAAAAATCCGTATTGTGGATTGTAAGTGCCACCCAATCGCCCACCGCCGGGAAATCCTCGCGGCCCCGCGCCATAAAACGCAGGTTCCCCGTAACCTCCGCATCCATTCCTCCCTTCTCTGTCAGCACATGATAACGTTCCTTATGCTCCGCTACAACACGCCCGACATCAAAACATTCGAACCCCATTTTCCGCCTGGATGTTTCCAAAGCCTCATTGTATCCCAGATCTTGCAATTTCATTTGTCAACAGTTCCTTTAAATTTCAACCCCATTCGGCAACGGGTTTAAATTCTCTCGTTATTCCCTTTTTAAGCAAGGGCTCCTCTTTTTTGATCGCTACTGTTTTAATAGTTTTTTCAGTTCGTTAATATTTCGATGCATCAGCACGTCCATGTTTTTTCTTATAACATCCACAGTCCAATTCCACCATTGTATCTGTTCCAATAATTCAATTTCCTCTTCGCCAAATCTTTTCTTTACGACTTTTGCGGGAACTCCCACGACAACTTCATAGGGATTCACATTCTTTGTCACTACGGCCCGTGATCCGATACGAGCGCCATTGCCAATGGTGACTCCAGACATAATCATGGCCTCATGTCCTATCCAAACATCATTGCCGATGATAATGTCCCCTTTATTATCCCAGCTATCGGTCACTGGAATCGAATGGTCCCAAAGCTCACCAAATATGGCAAAAGGATAATTCACATAGGATTCATTTTTATGATTTCCACCATTAAAGATGAATTTCACTCCATGGGCGATGGAACAGAACTTTCCGATAATTAATTTATCCTTATTCACAGGATAGTGATACAATACGTTATTCTTCTCAAATTCTAAAGGATCCTTGAAGTCGTGGTAATAGGAGTATTCGCCCACCACTATATTCTCCCCTTGAACTATGTCTTTTAAGCTGCACGTATGATTGTCATTGGTTCGTGGATATAATTTATTTGCCATATTTCTATTTCTCTTCTTGTAACTTGTCATATCTGCATTTTTCAGATTTCACACTATCCTAAAAATACACCAAATTCGATGTCCTTTGTAGCACAAAAAAGCGTAACCGTAATTTTTAGAATATCGTCAAGACATCTCTCGCCTCGGCCCAAAGCTCATTAAAGCGATTCTCATCCAGTTTTACGATTCGACCAAGACCGTTTCACCACAAGGAAATAAGCCATTTTATGACTTTAGGGACGGCTCTTTACTTGAAATCGCTTCAATGCTCTAAAAAAGATATCTCTACCCGTGAGAACTAGGCTTTTTTCTTCTTTGCAGGGGTGAGATTGGACCCTTGCTGGCGTATTGGCTCCTCTTTGGGCCCAAGGCTAGGAAAGGCGTTAGCGTATTTTTGCTTGTATTTATGAGACGAATAGGGAGGTAGCATATCGCCAATATAGAATACTATCCAAAAAATCGTCTGATTTTCTTATTTACGTTGACTTTGTTTATACCAGAGAAAAAGCTATTCTAAATCATCCCGATTCAAACCATAAATGCGGACATCATCCAGCCAGAAATCAACATCACCGAAGGCAAAAAAGGACATATTCGTGACAGAGTACTGGATAGCCTCCCATCCATAATTTCCCGAAATACTATCTGCGGGCGTGAAATCCTCAGGGCGCACGCATTTCCGAGTCCAGACGGTATCCAGGCTATCCGAAAAAACAGCCCTTCCTCCATTACTATCCAGAAGATCCTCAAAGGCAAACTGATAATATCCTGTGCCACGCACCCAAAACACGACAGAGTCTAAATGATCAAAATTCCTTGCATTCTCTTTATACAAATTAAGCCCGAGCAGAGCCCACTTATAGGAGGGCCCTGTACTCGTGATATGAAAGGCGGTCCCACTCCGACCGGAACCCGCTAACTGCAAGGCCAAATGCGCACTATCTGATGATGGAGACATATTCACGTTGGTATCCTGTGGAATCAGATACCAAAAATGAGGCGCGATAGGAGCCTGAAGATTGGATTGAAGCGAACCTGTCTCAAAATCTCCGACAAGCACCGTATAAAGTTCCTTCACTACGGAATCAGCGACCCCTTCCCAGAGCCCAGCATCCCCAGGATCGACTGCGCCATTACAACCCCAGCGCATCTCTATTTGAGAAGACGGAGAGAGCCCTGCAATCCGGATACGAATGAACGCCGTTTTCAAATTGGCATTCCAACTCGCCCGCTCATACACAAGGCGGTTTCCGAATTCATCAAAAAAGCGAAGATCGCGACCGTCATCCATCGCTTGCGAAAAGTCAAAATTAGTCGAATCCAAACGCAAAAAACCTACCGTGGGGTTCGAAAGTGGTAACATCCAATCCGAAAACAATGAATCGACCTCAATACCTTGAGAATAACGCCAAGTCAAGGGATCTTCGGTGTAAATAGTCGCTTCGGACAAGGTTCCCACATTCCAGGAATAGCCGGAATGAACCTGGATAAGATCGTCAGCGATCACACTTGCTTGCTTTCCCGTGATAGCACGGATGTGCAGGGCCGATGGAGGCAAGGAATCCAAATAAAAATTGCCACTACTATCGGTTTTAACCACTCGGTTCAGACCATAAACCTGAATCCAGGCGTATGACGTACCCGGAGGAAGTTCCACCTGTCCTTCAATGCTGCCCAAAGGCTTCAGGGAAACGTCATTCAAAATCTCCCTAGAAATCGTATCCCGATGCTCAAACTGGATAAATGCACCCACTCCTGCGCTTTGCACTTCCAAAGCATAAGTTCCTGCAGGTAAATTTTCGCAACGAATCCACCCCAGAGAATCGGCTTGTAAATCGCACGCATAAAGAGAAGCGATCTGCTTTGCTGCAGTATCGGCGACAGACCACGCGGGACGAATGCGGGCAATGGCATTGGATGCAGGCTTTCCATCGGCCAAGAAGACCTGAACAGAAATAGCATTATCCGTTTCCACAGTGCTTCCTCCAGCGACATCACGGTTGCCACAAGAATAGAGTATCGCTGCCACTAGCAGGATCCAAATCCCATTCATTTGCGCCCCTTCTTCTGCATTACTGGAAAAATGGATACCATCACCTGCATGGCCCGATCTGGAAAAGCGACATCTTCCACCCGTTTCTGAATTTGCCTGCGAAATTCCCGACTCATTTCCTGCAATTCCTGAAAACAGTCTTCATCCACACTCACCATCAAAGTGGAGATACTCCGTTCTGAAGGAGGAATGGTCGCCAATGCGTTCTGCCCTAACGCGAACACCTGATTTTGGTAGCTCCGGATGGCCGCTGTTTTTTCCGTTCCACTGGAAGTAAAATGGTACTTGGACACTCCCAGTTGCCCCGAAGATCGCTTCGTCACAAATCCGAGA
>DBTP01000009.1:24279-24890 GCA_002307115.1 Fibrobacter sp. UBA1313
GCAATACGACCGGGATCAGCGTCGCCGCCATACAACTCAATGTAGGAACGGACAACAGGAATCCACCATTTACTCAAAAACAGAAGTTCATGAGTATTGAGCTTGCGAAGTTCCACATCACGAAGTGCTAATGCCATCTCATACAATTTATCTTGCTTGGTCTTGGAACGCGTACGAACCGCCGCGACAAGGATCTCAAAGAGTTCACCTGAACGCCCCGACAAGCCCAGAAGATCCTTTGCCAGAGGAATGCACCTAGTGGGAAGATGATACTCTTTGTTAAGAATGCGAAAAATCTGACTCGTTTCCAAACCCAGCTTCATACCCATCATTCGATAGGAATAAAGCGGCATATCCAATTTGCGCTGAACATAATACTGCTTCAGCAGATCTCGATAATCGCTGATTTCATCAATATTCAGCATCATAGCTTGATTATGGCTTTGGCTCAATCATGACCTTCTGGATAGAACTCCCGTTAGCGCCGAAAGATCGCACGATATAGAATCCCGGTTTAGCAAAAGCCTTTTGAATTTCATTGCGCAAGCTTAGCAAATCACTCGCCACCACGGTGCCTAATACCCGACCCTGCAAATCAAAAACCTGGTAAG
>DBTP01000116.1 GCA_002307115.1 Fibrobacter sp. UBA1313
GACATGGCCTATTGATAATAGTCCCAGATCTTTGCGCTGCAAAAAAGATCTCGAGTGGATCGAAACTAGCTTAAAATCGCCACTTTTAATTATTGAAGAAAAACAATCCACGCCAAATTTAAAATGGACTCGAAGCCAGCATTTACAAGCATTTCAAAGATTTTGACGAATTTATTTTGGACACTAGTAAGAATGGTCTTATTTTCAAAAAAGGATAAAAAAGGCGAAATAAAACGTCTTTGGTAAAAAAACATTTGCCAAAAAGATCCTATTCAAATTATATTACAGGGTATAAAAAATACAGGAAAGTGGGATATACCGCAATTTGATGGAGATTTCGTAATGAAAAAAATTTTATCCTTGGCAATGACAACGTTTATGATTTTTACTTTTCAAGCTTGTTCCTCGGAAGGTGATGGAGCCTCTGTAAACACCGGAGCAGACGGAACTCTCGATTTGAATGAACTCGCCTGCCACAATAATCGACAATCGTCTTCCTCTATTGAATCTTCAAGTTCCATTAGTGACACTACAGCGATAGACACGATGCTTATCGTGAGTTCGTCTTCTGCTATCAGTTCGTCTTCCGAAGTCGCTATTGACTCCACCTGCGATCAGACAATCGTGGAAGATGAATACACGCTCTATTTCTTTGGCCTTGATGAACAACAGGAACAAGGCACTCTTGTGAAAGGCAAATGTGGGAATGCTTTATTACTTTCAAAAGGGGAAAGCGTGATTCTTGATGCTGATCTTGTAGATACCATTGCGCAGGGAACCATTGAGTTCTGGTTTAATCCTTCTATTGATTTCTTTACTGATGGTGAAAATCATACGCTTCTCGGAAACGACGGCAGCCGTTTGCACTTTTTCTATTCTGCGGAAGGAGAACTCTATTTCCAAAAGAACCAAAGCGATGTCCACATTTTCACCAGCGCCTTTACCTCTTTCTCTGCCGGTGAGTGGTATCATATTGCAGGACAATGGGGCAATGGCTACGTTAGCTTATATGTGAATGATTCGCTCGTCTCACAAATAGCGAATGCCACTCCATACACCCCTTCGCCACTCACTTATCGCAACGAGAATGAACTCCGCATCGGAATCAAGTCTTATTGCTGCATGGAAGGCGCGGGATTCTACCAAGGCATGAGCACCAGCGGGACTTTTGACCAGGTGCGCATTTCCAATATTCTTCGTTATCAATAATTTATCTAACCTTTAATTTTTGTACAAAGAATCTCAGTTACACACTGGGATTTTTTTGTATTCGGTTTAATTTTTTCTATTAAAAATGTATTTTTTACACAAATTTAAGAGGTCTTTTTTCAAGGGGTTTACAATGCACAAAGTTTTCTTCTTTTTTCTCGCTTTAGTGGCAAGCATGGGGGTTATTGCCTGTAACGAGTCTTCTTCTAACTCTAACAATCCCTCTTTTTGTGATGAATATGGACTCGTAAGCGATTCAAAAACTTTATTCTTTGAGGATTTTGAAGACTCCATCACTCAAAAAACATTAGTGGATGGCGTCTGTGGTAATGCAATTTCGCTAGTTCCCGGAGAAAGTGATACATTGAATTACGCGCTCGATACCTCTCTCTCAGAAGGGACAATCGAATTCTGGTTCCGCCCTGGAAAGGATTTCTACAAAGATACAAGAACGCTTCTCGGCAACGATGGCTCTCGTGTTCACTTCGTTTATTCGGACAGTATTTTATACTTCCAAAAGAATATTACCAATCACCACATTTTCGTTTCTGATACAATTGTCTTAGATTCTGACTGGAATCACATAGCAGGACAATGGGGCAATGGTTTTGTAAGTCTTTTTGTAAACGGCACTCTTGTGGCGCAAAAAGCGGTTTCCAATAATGAAGATAGCTATCAACCTGCGAGCACGAACAACACCATTCTTATTGGAACTAAATCCTCCTGTTGTATGGAAGGTATTAATATTGAAAAAAAACTGAGCACGTCCGGAGATTTTGACCAGGTGCGCATCTCGAATATTGAACGATACTAGGTGATAATAGACAAAATTCATTTTAAGAGGATTTAACGATGCACAAAGTTTTTCTATTTGGCCTCACGCTTATTGTTAGCTTTATTTTCTTTGGTTGCGATGAAAACGGCACAGAGGTTAATATCTCTTTTTTAGAAAGTTCGTCTTCAAATGCATCGCTTAGTTCTTCTGTCAAAATGCAATCATCCTCTTCCCAGGGATTTTATTCATCTACTTTCACGAGTTCTTCCTCTACAAAAGCAAGCTCATCGTCTATAATCACAAGTTCTTCTTCCGAGGCATCCTCTTCCAGCGTCTGTAGCGTTGGATTTCTAGCAGACGCGAATACTCTTTACTTGGAAGATTTTGAGACGACCCCTACCGAAGGCACTCTTGTCAAAGGGATTTGCGGGAATGCACTCTCGCTCAAACCAGGAGAAAGCGGAGAGCTCAATATTTCTTTAACGGATTCTCTGGATGCTGGCACCGTACAATTCTGGTTTCGTCCGGGGGATGAATTTTTCTCTGACACGACACGTGTTCTTTTAGGAACCGACCAAGCACGTCTACTTTTTTATTATGCAAATGGATCCTTATACTTCCAGAAAAACATTACTGATCACTATGTCTATGTATCTGCAGTAGTCGCCTTTGAAAATGGTTGGAATCTTGTAGCTGCGCAATGGGGTAATGATCATGTGGATCTCTATTTGAATGATATTCTCCTCAATACAAAGAACACCACGGCATACGGATATCAACCCTACAGTTCCGATCCTTCCGTTGATCCTATTTTGGTGGGCGAAAAAACATATTGCTGTATCAGTACACCAGGAGTTGCAAACGCCATGTCCACCTCCGGTGATTTTGACCAATTGCGTATCTCTAATATTCAGCGGTATGTGGAATAATTCGGAAATAACTTCTCACAAAAAAAAGCCTCGACAAAATGCCGGGGCTTTTTCATTGCTCTTTAGACGGGGAAAGCGCG
>DBTP01000156.1 GCA_002307115.1 Fibrobacter sp. UBA1313
GTGATCGGCGTTTGGTATAACAACTTCTTTGGTGCGGAATCTTATGCCATGCTTCCGTATGATCAGTACATGCATCGCCTGGCGGCCTACTTCCAGCAGGCGGACATGGAATCCAACGGCAAGACGGTGGACCGCGATTGCAAGCGCGTGGATTATCAGACAGGTCCCATCCTCTGGGGCGAACCGGGTACGAATGGTCAGCACGCTTTCTACCAATTGATTCACCAAGGGACCAAACTGATTCCTTGTGATTTTATTGCGCCGGCAAACAGTCAGAACAAAGTCAGCGATCACCATCGCAAGCTCCTTTCCAACTTCTTCGCGCAAACTGAAGCGCTGATGAACGGTAAGACTCTTGAGGTCGCTGCCGAAGAACTTCGGAAAGCGGGCAAGTCCGAAGATGAAATAGCGTTCCTCGCTCCTCATAAAGTTTTCGAAGGCAACAAGCCCACGAACAGCATCATGATGGAAAAGGTGGATCCTCGCACTCTCGGTGCTTTGATCGCCATGTATGAACAGAAAATATTTGTTCAAGGCATTATCTGGAATGTCAACAGCTACGACCAATGGGGCGTGGAACTGGGCAAACAACTCGCGGGTAAGATTCTTCCGGAACTTGAAAAAGGGGAAGCCGATGCGAGCATCCCACTTCACCATGATTCCAGCACCAATGGACTGATTCGTTGGTACTTAAATCATCGGAAAGCGTAATTGATTGACCGAAGCCATTAAAGTCATCATTCAAAATCGATCACCTCTGCTTTCGGAAGATTCAGAGGTGTTTCAGGAAATTCTCTCCTTCTTTGGTGAAGGCGCGAAGATAATCCCTGATACTCTCGACTTGAATTCTTTTTTGGCTCCTCATCGATTGTATAGGGTGATCCGAATAAAGGAGAAATCTTTTAAGGATTGCGCCTATAAGTTGGTGGATGATTTCCCTGAATTTGCCCATGCTTACGGCATGTTACGGTATTACAAAAGCCCTGGCGAAGTTTATTGGTCTGAAATAGAAAAAGCAGAAAATATTTTGAGTGATGCCATGACGATGGATGTCTATGGTTGGACCCCCGATGCATTTACGCTTTTTGAGAATGCAGATCCGGGCACGTATGAATTAGTGGCTATCCTTGCCTTTTGATGATATTGCCCTGGAAGCCGGTTCCCACTCAAAAATATTTCAGAAGCGAGTTTTTGAGTCGCCTGTTAGGGAATAAATTCAAAACTCACGATTCCGGGAGTCTTCCCTTTGCGGCTTTTGAGATACTCGTCTAAGGGATGCTCTGTGACTTTCATCGCTATTTGTGAGGCATCGCGAAGGAGAGGTTTTTCGCCCTTGTTGAGAATAAGAAAACCGGTATGGGTGACATCAATTTTTTCGGAGTTCCCCACAAAGCCGATGCCGCGGATGGTGTTTTCTCCCTTCCATTCTATTTGCGCCCATTCCAAGGCTTTTTCGTAAGGGAGGTAGCGCACATAGGTTTGCGGGTCCGGTTTCCCATAAGCAAGATTCTTGCTGGCAAAGAATTCATTCTTAGGTAGCGTGCGGATTATCGTTGTATCGCCGGGGAGAGGAATAATTTTCGCATATTTTCCTTCCCCTATCCAATCTTCTACAAAGTAATGCTTGCGATTCTTGTACCCGATTTTGCCACCGAAATAACGAACGCGCTGTAATTCTTTAAAAAGAGAATCTTCATGGGGACTTTGAGCGAGAGCGAGAACATGCTCAATGTAAGTCACACAATCCATGGAATCAATATTCACCAAAGGCTTCTGGTCAAGAGTATCCAAATAGCTTTCACCTGTGGGGCCCAAAAGGTAGGGGCGCCCTAAGAGTTGTTTGGAAAAGTAAAGAATACGTTGGGAGTAACCTTGTACAGACATTCCTTGAATCCACAAGCCTTTCATCTCTAAAAGGGATTCAAAGCCATCGTTTGTTGCGTAGACAAGGCGAGACCAAAGAGTATCAATGAGATTTTTGCATTGATGATCTGAATTTTTTCCGGTCTCATTCAAGTAGAGAGCAACGGCTAACGTATCCCCATCAATGGTTAACACATAACCTACGAGCGCATGAGTCTCTGCTATGTAGCCCGTTTTAAAACAAGTACGCCAAGGGATCTTTATATTACTCATACGTTTGGCGGCGCTACCAATTTGCGGAGCGGCAAAACTTTGCATATAATAAGAGATCCGTTTGCTTTTAGCCATAAACGTGAGCATTTTTGTAATCATCGCCGGTTTTACTTTATTGGATGGCGATAATCCACAACCATCAAAAACCTGAAAGTCTGATGGAGAGATTCCTACGGATTTTAAAAATTGACTCTCTGCGCGTAATCCTCCGCTCACACTGCCTTCTTTGCCGATGATATTTCCCATATTACGGAAAAGCATTTCTGCATGTAAATTTTGGCTACGCTGATTGATTTCATCGAGGATGCTTAAAAGAGGAGCTGCCGAGATATGGGTTTCAAAAATTTCAATGCCGCGATGAACATTAGGATCATCGATTACAATAAGGCCTTTATCTTGAAATGCCTTGCGGAGAGCCGCAATAAAATAAGCGTTGGGGTCGCGTACCGGAAGCACTAAGGTTGCAAAGTCTACTTTTGCTCCGATTTGCCCACTAAAAGTAATGATTGGGTTTTCTGAATCCATCGCATATTTCCACTTGCGACTTTTTCCTTCAGAAGTGATGAGTTCATTTTTAATTTGTACGTAGCCCACTTCTGGATCTACAGAAATAATGGCTGTATCTTTGACATTTGCCCCTGGCTTCAGTGTCACCAGCACACAATTATCATTGAATGCAAGGGGTGCCACTTCTGCACCATACCATGAATTAAAATAATTATTTCGCCAATGTTCTGGTTTTCGAGGACCTTTATAAAAACTGGTATCGGCGATGATTTTGCCACGAAGGGTATCAATGCCCATCGCTTTGAGAGAATCGGCCATTGCATACAATAAGAAAAAGGGACTGGAATAAAAACGACCCGAAATATTCGGATCCCCTTGTCCTTTGACGCGAACAAAGCCAGTAAATGTTTTTCCAGAAAGACTTCCTTCTAAATGTAAGGTGGTTTCTGGGGCGTAATCTAAGGGGAGAAGGGAAAGCGCTGCTGCCGTGGTGAGTGTTTTGAGAGTGCTTGCGGGAGTGAAAAAATCATCGGCGCGAATATCCACAAGTTCTTGCCCTGTGCGAACAGAACGTACCGAAAGCCCCAAGCGCGCCCCTGGGGCAAGGGAATCCGCTAAATGTTGAAACTCAACTGCAGAGACCCCAGCAAAGGAGGTTTCCAAAAAACATAAAACAAAAAATAATATTTTTTTCACTTCCGCTTCTGCCGCAGTCTTATCAAGTTGGCATACAATGTAGTACGAGAAAGACTTTGAATCAAATGTAAACGACGTTCTGTGATAACGATGAAAATACAACTTACAAAAATAAAGAGAAGTAAAAACCAAGTAAACGTATTGGATTTGGAGTCGTCGCCATCAATGGGAATAATCTTTTTTTTCGCCTTCCTTGGAGTAAAAACCTTTTCTGGAATAGGTTCCTCAAGGATGGAAACGATGGAAGAAATACTCATTTCAGAAGATTCCTGAATGTGTAGCGTTTCATTAATTTTATTCTGATTTTTAAGAATAATTTTAGCGAGTTCCAAATTTAAGTTGGCCCCTGTATTCCAGGAAAGACGATAAAGAGCTCCAATATCGTTTGTCATAGTAATCAATAAATTTTCGATGTGTGCCCATTCGGGAATATTCGGGAATGATCGTCCGTTCTCTATGCTCTTGAGCAAATTTTGATACCGTTTGTCGCGAGCCCATACGCTCATTACACTTCTGTCCGGTGGCAAAAATCCGATACGATGAGAATATTGATTAATGTTATCGGCGCGCACAAAAAAGAGGAGCAGCTTACGGGCATTCCGATTGCTTTCGGAACTTTTGGGAATTGCCAAGTGGCTCCCCCCGATAAAAGGAATACTTCCAGCGGGGCCCGCAGGAATATTAAATAAAGCGAGCCCATCTTTACCAATAGGACTTTCCGAAAGACCTTGCTCAGAGGGCGGTAAATCCATTTTACGGATGATCTCTGATGTACCTAGGAGAAACGCTTGTTCGCCATTGGTAAAGCGATTCACCACTTGAGCTGAATTTTCGCGTAAGGAATAAGGGGAATAGGCACTATCACGAAGAATGGAAACATAATGCGCGATTCCTCTTAAGGTCGCCGAATCCAAAAGCGCGCTTCGCCATCCTTTTTTTGTCTCACGCACATAATCTCCGCCTGCGGTCCAAATAAAAGAGGCGAGTTGTTGGTGACCCGTCCAATCGCCTTTTCCTGGGAGACCAAAAGGAACCAACGGATATCCAGATTTGCGAACCCACTGCGAATTAGAAAGGTAGTGAAGTATTCCCAAAAACTGCGCTTCTGTTTGTATGTCTTCTTCTTGAATGCCTAAGGAATCTGTTACAATACGGTTAGCGAAAAGGGTACGAACATCTAAAAACCAAGGGAGAGAATAGGTCCCCTTTTTTCCATAGACATGAGTCGCTCGCCAGCTTTCGGGAATAAAACGAGAAGAATCCACCCGATCCAGAATGGGACTTAGATTTGCAAGATATCCCTTGTTTGCAAAAAAGGATACCCAGGTGGAGCCCAGTTGCAGCACATCGGGGCCATTCCCCGTTTCAAGTGCCTGAGAAATGCGAGCAAACGCTTCGCTCCAGTCAATAATTTCAAGGTGAACGGGGATTCTTGTTTCTGCAGTAAAATGATTCAATCCGTTTCGTATTGCATCTTGAGAACCGGGGCCGTTCGGCATTACCCACAAATGCAATGTGTCTCCGGCTGTAGGCTTTGCTGAAATGGGAATACAGGCAAATACAAAAAACAAGAAAAGGAAAATAAATTTCCGACAGTGACAAAAAATGTTTTTCTTGAGTTTCATTTTACCAGAAGGGAACACCTTATTTAGCAGATAGTTTCGCAAAATCAGCGAAAAACTGTGGATA
>DBTP01000175.1 GCA_002307115.1 Fibrobacter sp. UBA1313
GATTCTTTAAGAAGTATTTCACGAAGGAACGTAATGCTTGTGAGTTTACGGACGGCGGCGCTACGAACTTCAGGGCTTTCATCGGAAGTTACCGCTGTTTCAAAAATATCTTGATTTTCTGGACCGAGAGCGAGTATAGCTTGGACTCGAACTTCTGGTTCAGAATGTTGCCACTTAGGTCTAAAAATATTCAAAAGGCTCATAAAATCTCCAATTGTAGGACGGCCCCTCAAAGAGGGGAGGAAGCTTACGATAATCTAACTAAAAGAGTATTATAAAAACAAACAAAAAGGGTTATTTTTGGGCTATGGCAAAAAAAATCCCAATGACGTCTGCTTCGTCTGACATTTCTTCCTTGCTTCCCTGTGGATCGTTTTTGCGTTTTTGCGAGATTTATTTGCCGCAAGCCCCACAGATTTTTACATACGGGGTCGCTTTTGAAAGTTCAATACAACGGGGGAGTGTTGTGTGGGTGCAATTGGGGACCCGGAAGGCTATGCTTGGTTTGGTGGCGAAAGTTCATACGAATGCACCGACCTTTGCTGTGAAAGAAGCCGTCGCCCATGCCTCGAATTATGTTTTTGATGAGCGCTATATGGAAATTTTGGAGTGGACCGCTCGCTATTATCTTTCCATTCCCAACCGAGCTCTTTTTGTTTTTTGGCCCAATGAAATTGCCAAATATTTGGATATTTTTTTCTCTCGTCAAGGGAAATATTCTTCTCTTGAAGTCCCTAAAAGACTAGAGGATTCGGTACAACCGCCGTTAACGAGTGAGCAATCTTTAGCTTTAGACAAATTAACGCCTCTTTTGGATACTGAAGGTTTTCGAGGGGCCCTATTGCATGGAGTTACGGGCTCGGGTAAAACGAGAGTTTATTTGGAACTTGCCCAAAGAGCGATAGCACAAGGGAAACGAGTTTTGGTTTTGGTCCCTGAAATTGGGCTAACTCCCCAGACCGCCGCTCGTTTTTCAAGCTTTTTGGGCTTTGATGTTCCGATCCTTCATTCAGCACTTTCTGCACCCAGAAAACGAGACATTTGGCTTTCCCTATTGGAAAATAAGGCGCAAATTATTTTGGGTACGCGTAGTGCTATTTTGACTCCGTTTCCTTTTGATCTCGTTATTTTGGATGAGGAACACGATTCGTCGTATAAACAACAGGATCCTTCGCCTAGGTACCACTGTCGCGAATTAGCGTTTCATATTGCACACAAGTATGGGGCCCTTGTGGTTCTTGGGAGTGCGACACCTTCCATGGAAAGTTTTGAGAATGCCCGTGCGGGTCATTTGTTGTATTTGACACTTACCAAACGAGCCACAGAAATGAAACTCCCGAAAATTCATGTGGTGGACATGCATCGAAAGGCGCCACTGCAACAATCAGGATTGCTTCTGTCTCCCGAATTGAGAGAGGCTCTTTCGACTTGTTTGCAGCAAGGAAATCAAGCCATTGTGCTTTTAAATCGACGAGGATTTTCGAAGGCGCGAGTGTGTGCGGATTGTGGAGCGACATTGCATTGCAAAGATTGTCATATTCCTTTGGTTTATCACAAACAACATAATGGTTTGTTATGTCATTATTGTGGTCGCCTTTATCCATTGAATACGCCTTGTGCCGATTGCGGGTGCCCAGATTACGAATTGGTGGGTGGTGCCATTGAAAAGTTGGAAGAAGAAATTTTGGAATGGATTCCTAACGCTACTTTGGTACGTATGGATCGAGATACCACTCAGAATATTGGTGCCGCTGAAAAAATATTGACTGCCTTTCGTGATAGGGAATATTCCATCCTTTTGGGGACCCAGATGGTAGCGAAAGGACATGACTTTCCTCATGTGCAATTGGTTGGTGTTGTGGGTGCTGATTCAGGAACGGGATCGCCCGATTTTCGGACTGGAGAACGATTGTTTCAGTTGTTGAGTCAAACGGCAGGGCGTGCGGGCCGTGCGCAAGAAGGGGCTCAAGTTATTTTTCAGACACAAAATCCAGAGGATCCCATTGTCTGTTTTGCGCTCACGCATAATTATTCTGGGTTTGCCCAATTGGAATTGTCAGAAAGGTCTGAAGCTTTGTACCCGCCATTTTGCAAATTGGCGGCAATAGAAATGGGATGCCGTGACGAGAAAATTTTAAAAAACGCTGCGGAAAGTGTCGCTTCAAAGCTATCCAAGGCCGAGAACATTCAATTGCTGGGCCCTGTGGATGCGTATATCCCGATGGTTCAAAAAATATTTTGGGTGCATTTTTTGGTGAAAGCAAAAAGCGCCTCGGCAATTCGGGAGGCTTTATCGGACCTTCTCTATAAACCAGAATCTCTCGGAGTGCCTAGAAATGTAGAGGTGCGTTTGGATATGGATCCACAGTAATTGGATCAAGAAATTTTTAGAATTTTCCGGAGTTCATTCGCTGCTTTTTCCAAGTCATCGTTGATAATCGTGTATTCGTATTTTCCATGAATACGGGCAAAATCCATCTCTTTTTTTGCATTTTCCAGACGGAGATTGATGACTTTTTCTGTGTCCGTGGCTCGAGAATGTAAACGCTGTTTGAGCACTTCTATTGATGGAGGCAAAATCAAAATTCCTGTGGATTCTGGATACACTTTATCGAAATTTATTTTTCCAAAGACATCCAGATCAAAGAGAACGCGATTCCCTGCGGCGAGGGTTTCCTCTACAAAACGCTTGGGCGTACCGTAATAATTCCCATGAACTTCATTCCATTCCACCAGTTCATCGTTTTCGATCATTTTTAGAAAGTCCTCTTTGTCTTTGAAAAAGTAATGAACTCCGTTTTTTTCTCCAGCTCGTGGCGGACGCGTTGTCGCCGAAATGGAATATTGAATATCTGGAAATTCTTTGATCACAAGGTCTTTCAAAGTCGTTTTTCCAGCGCCACTGGCGGCACTCATTACAAAAAGTTTGTTTTTCATTTTTTGTCTTCAATGTAGAGAGGACGTTGTTTTACTTCATCGTAAATGCGACCAATATATTCACCAACGATGCCAATAGAAATCAGTTGCACTCCGCTAAAGAATACGATCGTAGTCATAAGAGATGCCCAGCCGGGAACCGTTGTGTTAGGGGACAAAAACTTTTCTAAAAAACTCCAGACAAGGATGCCAAGAGCGACAATGGTTGCGATGAGGCCTACCATGAAACTGATTTTGAGAGGTGTTGTGCTAAAGCTCGTGATGCCATCAATCGCTAATCGCATCATTTTCCGGAGAGGGTATTTTGAGGTTCCGGCGGAGCGTTCTGCTCGGTCATAAAGAATTCCCACTTTTTTAAATCCGACCCAACAAACGAGACCGCGCAAGAAGCGGCTCCTTTCGGGAAGCGCGTTGATCTGATTTACAACGCAACGGTCCATGAGGCGGTAATCGCCCGTGTCCGAAGGAATTTCAATGTTTGTGAGAGAATGGAGAAGACGATAAAAGCAAAAGGCACTGAATTTTTTGAAAATGGATTCCCCGGCACGTTTGTGACGCTGGGCGTATACTACCTGATATCCTTCTTTCCACTTTTGGAGCATTTCGTGAATGAGTGTCGGTGGATCTTGAAGATCACCATCTATAATGACTACCGCATCGCCACTCGCATGCTGGAGGCCTGCACTAAATGCGGCTTGGTGACCGAAATTGCGACTAAAATTAACCAGTTTATTTTTCGGTGTTTGTGTGAGCAAGCGTTCCAAAATTTCGCGAGTCCGATCTTTAGATCCATCGTTTACAAAGATTAATTCATGCTCTATGTGAGCAAGCTCTGCTTCTAAGGTGTGAAAAGTCTTTTCAACGATTTCTTCTTCGTTATACAGGGGGACAATAACAGAAAGTAACATATTTTACCGAGGAAAAGAGGTGGACGTTACAAAGGCTTTTTGACGGCTATTGGCAAAAGAGTGGGATTTACAATATCGACGTGGTCACAATTATTGGTTTCCAGAGCATCACTTTCAATGGATAGTATTTGTACGCCTGGGATATCTACTTCGATAGACATCAGTTCCTGTGGAATAATCTTGGGAATTTCAAAAAGGACGCTTCCATCCCCGATGACGCGTATTTTTACGCCATCACTACAAAGACTTTCATCATCAAGTCCCACAAGGGCTGATAAGTGTTTGAATTCCTTGCGCACATCAAAGGTGATTTCCGAAGGAGCATGCGTACCAAAGCCTTCTTCAAAAGATTTTCCTTGAATGTGGAATTGGTGGCCGTCAACGCTTTTATTGACCTGGAGATCGCCCCATCCCTGGCGATTGCTTTTAACCGCAAGTTCATTCAATTGGAGGGCTCCGTCAAAACGGAAAAATCGGAAACTTGTTGTTTTTGAAATGATTTCTTGGGTTGTAGAATCTTGGATGAGGGCTTCAAATTTGTTGTAGCCTGGTTTCAGAGTGTATCCAGAAAGCGTATCGCTTCTTCGTGTGGATTCATACGGCATTGTCTTTACGGTTTGTTCATTCAGGAGCAATGTGACTTTCCAAGGTTCCGCTGCCGCGGCAAAAGGCATTACATAACCGACGATCACTTCTTGCTTTTCGGGGGTTCCTTGCCAGAATCCAAATTCGAATAATTTTTCTGGATCGTAGATGCGTTTATTTTTGAGTTTTGCTATGCGTAACCAGTAGTTATTGGTGATGAGAATTTGGGTGACATCTTCCATTTGGGTTTCGCGTTCAAATACATCGCAGGTTGTGGGAATACGATGCTCCACCGCTTTTTGGTGATACGTTTTACTATCCCAGCAATCAAGCCCGCGAATGTAATAAACTTCGCCTTTGTATTTTTCCAAAAGGGCTTGCAATTCAGGGACTTCCATAGCGCGCGCTCTGTCATAATGTATTGACGAAACCCCATAACCTACGAAATGCCAAGGCCGACCGTATATGAAAAGACGATCTTTCTTTTCTTGTTTCGAAAGCCAATTCCAAATAGTCACCTCTTCAATCGTGAGATGATTTTTATTGTACATAATGTTATTGTTAAAACTTTCTTTGTAGCTGAATGTATTCGCGATAATCGCTACGGCGACAAGGATCGCAAAGAAAAAATCCATTGATTTATTCTCGCGGAGGTTTACAAACCCCAGTCCCTTAATGATTGCGTAAAGGATTGTTTGAATGGCAATCGCCCCTAAAAAGGCCATGGAGGGGAACATGACAAGACTGTAGCGTTGGTTGATTTCAATGGTGAAATCGCCGGAGACATTTTCGAGAATCGCGTAAGTTTGGATGTGATACAGGGCAAGAAACAAGAGCGAATAACTGGAGAAGCCAGGTTCTTTATGGTAAAGCTCTTTTATCGCTTTCAGTACCAGAATAATGAGGCCTATAATGAAGAGATAATTGAAGCTAGAAAGGAACGGATTTGAGAGAAGATTGCCTGTCATGGATGTTGTCATGACATCCCAATTGCGAGTGAGATTTTCTAAGAAGTGACCGTGTGCGGAAAATTGGCCCCCTTGGAAGTTGTAGCCCTGGAAATAGCTAATGGTAAGAAGCACTGGAATTGAAAAAAATGAAAGGGTAACGAAGAATGCAGGAGCCTTTTTATCGGGCCTATCCAGAAGCTTGGGGATCGCAAAGACTATGAAAGCAAGGAAACAAAAAATGGTTTCTTGGCGCGTCTGAGCGAAAAAGGCAAGCACCAGTCCGAATAATACCCAATGACGAACCGTATTGCGGTCCATTACCCACTTGAGCATCCAAAGAGAAAGTGCGGAAAGGAGCACATACAGGGGTTCCACAGATGCGGCGCGGAACTGGAAGAGCAACGTGGGTTGGGCGGCGAGAAGTACTGAGGCCGTTATCGAGAGGAAATTGTCGCCTGTCCATGCTTTGAGGGCAAAGAAGAAAAAGAGAAT
>DBTP01000126.1 GCA_002307115.1 Fibrobacter sp. UBA1313
GCAACGGTGACGTGTGAAGCCGACAAAATGACAGAGGTCACTAAAGAAAAGACTCTTTTAAACAACGATCTGACCTTGCTAGACATGGATCAGAAAGCAGAGTGTGAGGATTTTATGGATACATACGAGGATGCTGAATAAGACTCGTTCATTTTTTTGAGAAACGGCCTGCTACCAGCGGGTCTTTTATTTTACCATCTCGGCCATCGAATCTACGTAAGCTTTCATTCCTTCAACTTCTGCATCAGACGGGTTGAAATTTGCTTTGAATCCTTCCCCTTGGACTTTGCATTTCATAAGCGAAAGACGATTGACAATCATAGGAACAGCTTCACCAGTCCAGCCAAAAGAACCAAAAACACCGACAGGTTTCCCTATGATGGCATAAGCATCGAGAGAGGCAAGGAATGCCCAGATAGGAGGGAGTGCATCGCGATTGATCGTCGGGGAACCAACGAGGAATAGATTTGCGCGGGATGCGGCTTCTGCCGCTTCGGTGTGACACGATTGGGTAAGATCAAAAAGTTGGACAGCAAAACTTTTGTTTTGAAGCGTTTCCTTGGCAACGGTCGCAAGATGCTTTGTGTACCCATAAGCCGAAACATAGGCAATCACGGCGGTCTTTTCTGTGGAAATAACAGGCGTACTCCATTCACGATATTTCGCCATGTTTTCTTTAATTTGAGTATTCAAAATAGGACCATGACTTGTCGCTACAAACTGCAATTTTAACGGTTCCAGTTTTTGAATCCCGGCAAGAACAAATTTCTTGAACGGCGCAAAAATACAATCGAAATAGGTCTTGAATGCTTTTGTGTATTCTTCAGGATAGTGCATTTGGGAAAGAAGCGAACGCGTTTCACAATAATGCGCACCTAAAAAATCGCAAGTGAAAACCACTTCATTTTCGGGGATATATGTGAACATAGAATCGGGCCAGTGCAAATTCGGCGCCACCATAAACTTCAACGTTTTTTCGCCGAGATCAAGAGTCATCCCATCGGTAACCACAATATTCGGAAAATCGCGATTGCAAATGGCCTTCAGAAACCGGATTGCTGCAGTAGTACCTACCACAGTTGCTTTGGGGGCAATTTCTAGAAGTTTAATCAAACTTCCGGAATGATCCGGCTCTGTGTGATTCATAACGATATAATCAATGGCTGTCGGGTCGCAGACAGACCGTAGATTTTCCAGATATTCTTCCCATTTAGCACAATGTACGGTTTCGATGACTGCGATCTTTTGTGTGCCACGAACGCAATACGCATTATAGGTAGTGCCGAATTCGGTGTGCAAAATGATGTCAAAAAGGCGGAGATTAGGATTTGCTACGCCAACAGAAAAAATATTTGAAGAAAATTCAAGTACAGACATAATTATCCTTCTTATAGTAACAAGATAAAACTTAAAAAATAACGCAGCTAACAAAAATCGAAGAACTTGTACAAAAGCAAAGGTTAACAGTCATTACAAAAAAAGAGCCGATGAAAATTAATTGTTTCGGTCACTCATAGAAAAGAAAAAGGCTGTAAGTGTATCCATATATTCAGAGTTTGGTAATTTTTTGGAGATAGCAATCGCCGCATCTAAATGAGATAACGCGTTTTCTTTTGCTTTCTCAAAGCAATTATATTGTTTCATCAAATCCACAATTTTTTGCGGAACATGAGGTTCCATCGCATGAGCAATGAGATTTTCCATGGTCTTACGATCATCGGCATTGCATTGATTGAAAAAGAAAATTAACGGTAAAGTGACGAGACCATTCGCAACATCTGTAAATTTGGCTTTATCTAAATCTTTTGCGCCAAACCCGTAATCCAAAAGGTCATCGATGATTTGGAACGCAACGCCGTAATGGAGTCCCATTTTCCCACACTCTTCAACAAGCTCTTTGCTATGTCCGGCAAGGGTAGCACCAATACGAGCACAAGCGTCAACAAGCGCCGCCGTTTTCCCCGAAATGACAGCCATGTAGCGGTCATAACTCAAATTCAGATTCCCAGAACAATCCAATTCTGAAATTTCTCCCACAATCAATTGATCCGCTGCGGAAGAAAGAATAATAGGGATTGAGCGAGCAGGTTCATCGACAACACATCGCATTGCCTGAGAAAGAATATAGTCTCCAATGAGAACCGCAATCTTGTTCCCCCATTCCATGTGGGCCGTTTGTTCTCCGCGACGGAGTTCTGTCTCATCAATAATATCGTCATGAACAAGGCTTGCTAAATGCAAAAGTTCAATGCCTGCACAAGCGTGAGCGACGCGTTTTATATCGGGTTTGGATTCTCCAGAAGAGGCCAAAAGGCATAGCAACGTAGAACGAATTTTTTTGCCTTTACGGAGTACAAGCTTTCCCATACGTTCAGAAACGCCTGAAGGAGCCGTGTGAGCAATTTCTGCAATTACCTCATCGGCTCTATCCAAATACTCCTGAACGCGATTCCTTGCGACTTGCAGGACCTCTTGAAAATTTTGCTGGACAGAAGCAGACATGACTCTTAGATATCAAGGGAGTTGATTACTTTATAGGCATTAGTTTCAATGAATCGGCGACGAGGTTCTACCACTTCACCCATAAGCATGCTGAAAATATTATCAGCAAGGAGGAAGTCGTCGATGCGGCACTGTCTCATGATTCGCGTTTCCGGATTCATGGTGGTTTCCGCAAGCTGTTCCGGGTTCATTTCACCAAGACCTTTATAGCGCTGGAGATAAATGTTCTTTTTATCTTCGAGAGCTGCAATGGCCGCGTCTTTATCTTCGTCACTGAAAAAATAGTCCTCTTGCTTCCCGACACGAAGCTTATAGAGAGGGGGCTGCGCGATATAAATGTGACCTGATTCAATGAGTTCTTTCATATAGCGAAAGAAGAATGTTAAAAGCAATGTTTGAATATGAGAACCATCGACATCAGCATCAGTCATGATAATGATTTTGTGGTAACGGAGCTTTTCAATTTTAAATTCTGAACCCACGCCACAACCAAGGGCGTTAATCAAATCTTGAATAGTTTCCGCTTCCAAAACACGATCCAAACGCGCTTTTTCCACGTTCAAAATTTTACCGCGCAAAGGAAGAATCGCTTGAAACTCACGGGTACGGCCCTGCTTAGCCGAACCACCTGCAGAGTCCCCTTCCACAATAAAGAGTTCGCACTCGATGGGGTTGCGGTTACTACAATCAGCGAGCTTGCCTGGGAGTCCGCCGCTTTCAAGAATATTTTTGCGACGAGCTAAGTTGCGAGCACGGTGAGCGGCTTCACGAGCGACAGCGGCATTGTAAACCTTATCGATGATCAGTTTGACAATGGCGGGATTTTCATGGAAATATTCTTCTAATTTATTTCCGAAAGCCGTATTCACATAACCAGCCGCTTCGGAGTTGCCGAGTTTACGTTTGGTTTGTCCTTCAAATTGAGGCTGTGCAATCTTAATAGAAATGACAGCAGTAAGGCCTTCGCGAATATCGTCAGAAGAAATCTGAATATCTTTCTTATTCTTGGAGAGCAATTCCTGTGCGAACTTGGTGATCACTCGGGTGAGGCCTGTCTTAAAGCCTGTAACGTGCGTACCACCGTCATGGGTGTTGACGTTATTTACAAAGCTGAAGAAATTTTCCTGATACCCTTCGTTGTACCACATGGCAATTTCGAGGGGATAAGTACCAGCGTCCATCACCAAGTGGATGGGGGTGTCAAAAAGCGGCTTGCGATGTTCATCCACAAAACGGACAAATGCAGAAACGCCACCTGGGAAACAGAAAGTTTCCGAAACGGGGGCACTGGCGTCTCTTTCATCTGTAACGGAAATTTTGAGCCCACTCATCAAGAACGCGAGTTCACGGAAGCGAGTCGCTAAGGTTTCATACACAAACGTAGTATCAGTAAAAATCGTCGCATCTGGATAGAAAACAACGGTGGTGCCGGTCGTCCCATCTGATGGCCCTGTGTCGTATTGATCAGCGACAGGGTTACCTCTACAAAATTCTTGTTCAATAATGCGACCATTGCGACGAACAGAAACCACCAATTTTTCAGAAAGAGCATTAACGCAACTAACGCCCACACCATGTAAGCCCGCCGAAACTTTATAAGAAGAATTGTTGAATTTACCACCGGCATGGAGCTTGGTCATCACCACCTGAATAGTACCGACGCCTTCTTTGGGGTGAATATCAGTAGGGATTCCTCGACCATTATCGACAACACGAATTCCATTATTGGGGAGAATGGCAATTTCGATGTGGGTACAGAATCCAGCAAGAGCTTCATCTACCGAGTTGTCCACCACTTCCCACACCAAGTGGTGTAGGCCTCTGCCGTCGGTGGAGCCGATATACATGGCTGGGCGCACACGAACGGCTTCAAGTCCCTCAAGAACGGTAATGCTAGATCCACTGTATTCTTCTTCGGCCATAATTCCTCAGTTACTAAAAAAGAAAAGTCGCAACTTATATAAATCGAACGCTCTTAACGGCGGCTTTGTCTAAGAGAGTATTGCACCGATCAATAATAGCTTTTTTTTGGTACTCCAACTCATTTTTCCAAGCCGCATTGGAGGCTTTTAAGATTAATACGGAGTCCTTTAGATCTATAAGTTTTACGCGCTTCGCAAGGCTTTCCCCTAGGATACTCTCGAATTGTTCGGAGAGGGTAAAAAAGTCCATTTTGGGGCCTAAAGCAGAGCCTTTAAAAAAGCGTTCCAAGAGGATAGATATATCCGTTGGCCTTGGGGCATTACGACGAGAAATGGACATAGAAATTAAACCAGCAAAAGCTTGGAGAGAATAAATCCACCAATGAGAATGCTCGTCATGCCGGCCACCACTGTGGCTTTGGTACTTTTACCCACTCCTTCGGCACCATTATGGGTTGTGTAGCCGAAGAAACAAGCGTAACTAGCGATAAAGTAACCGTAAAGAACCGCTTTAATCAGACCCACAACAAAGTCCCAATCTTGATAGAACATACGAACACCATAAAAGAAGACGTGCCACGAAACTTCTTTGTAAAGAAAAGCGACTACAAAGCCACCGAGAATGCCCACAAAAATACTAATAATGGTCAGAATAGGAAGCATGATCACATTTGCAATCAGACGAGGGGCAAGCAAATACTTGAATGGGTTTAATCCCAAAACTTTGTAAGCATCTAACTGCCCCGTCACTGCCATGGTGCCTAATTCAGAACACATAGAGGCCCCGACACGGCCTGCAAGAACCATTGCGGTTAAAATAGGACAGAGCTCAACCATCACGGATTTCCCGACGGCCATACCTACGAAAACTAAGGGGATCATATCCGCAAATTGATAGCAAAGTTGCCAAGCCATAATGGCCCCCGTAGCAACCGATGCGGCAAAAACCACAGGAATGCTTGTGACTCCCATGAGGTACATCTGTTCAATAGTGGTGTGAAGATTTCTAAAAGATCCGGGAACGTTTTTAAATAATTCCCACATAAACGTGATGTAGTTCAATACCACTTGGAAAAACTTGCGAACGTAATGTCCCAAGCTTTCCGCGGCAGTATCGATCAGATGAACTACAAGCGTCATCAAGATCCCTATTTCTTCTTGGTCTTTGCATTACCATTCGAATTCTTTGTGGGCGCACTGATCGCCTTTTTATAAAGCTTCGTATCGGAAAGGTATTTAATCGCTTCGTTAACCTGATCATCAGACTTCAGAGTGAATGTCGTACTGATGGAATCTCCTGCGATGGCAGTCAACAATTCTCGTTTGATTCCATCCATGATGTACTTCTTATTCTCTTCGAATTGGGCATCCCGACGGCTTTCGAGGGCGGATTTCATTTCTTTGACGCGGCGAGCGAGTAAAGTATCGGCGATCGTTTTTGAAGAATCACCCATATAATTTTGTTCTTTGAGAATAGCGTCTTCAAGAATGTCCGTTGTGGCAAGAGCATTGCTTTTCACTTTTGTGAAGTTTGTGTCCTTATTACAAAAAGCTTTAAACTGCCTGAACAGAGAATCGGGAACCTGCCAATTGAGGTCGATCTTTGTGCCTGAGGCTTCTAACGCGGGACGAATTTTCACAGCAAATTTGAAATACATAGCCATGCGTTCTTGGACTTGGACGACCCAAGGGAGCGGAGAAAGCTCAATATCAATGTCAGGAGTAATACCCCCTTTACCAAACATTTTACGGCCAGCATTTGTTACAAAAGTATCTACAGCCGTTGTATCCTTTTTAAGGGAGTCAGCTTCTTCAGATTCTTCGTTTTCACGAAGAGTAAGTCCCTTAATCCCGTTCTCCGGTTTGTTGATACAACGACCGAAAGGCAAGTAGTAGAATGCGGTGGTAAGCTTGAGTGCGTGACCTTGATTGTCCAAGGGGAAAATCGTTTGCACAGAACCTTTACCAAAAGAAGTCTTTCCGATAATTAAACCGCGGTCCCAGTCTTGGATAGCGCCAGCTACAATTTCAGAAGCGCTCGCGGACCCCTGGTTCACGAGGACTACCAGTGGAACATTGGGGGAAAGAATCCCATCGCGACGGGCGTGACTTTCTGTTTTTTGTGTACGACCACGAGTACTCACAATGACGTTGCCTTTCTTCAAGAAAAGCTCACCGATTTCAATCGCTTGATTTAAGAGTCCACCCGGATTGTAACGTAAATCAATAATCAGTTCTTTCATGCCTTGCGCTTGCAACTTGTGAATAGCGTCTTCGACATCATTTGTGGTTTTGAGGGAGAAGGATGCGATCTTAATATAGCCGATATCCTTGGTAAGCATTCCACTAAAGGGGACTGCGTGAACCACAATTTTTGCACGAGTGATGGTGAAATCCATAAGCTCCGCCACACCCTCGCGTTCAATAGCAACAGTCACGTCGGTACCTACTTTGCCGCGCAGTTTGCTTACGGCGTCGTCCGAAGTAATTCCCTTGGTGTCTTTGCCATCAATTTTCATAATGCGGTCACCCGCGCGAATACCGAGGTTAAAGGCGGGAGTTCCTGTCATCGGTGAAATCACTGTCAAAATATTGTCGCGGATGCTGATGGTGATACCAACGCCGCCGAATTCCCCATCCGTGGAAACCTTCAAATCTTCATAATCCTTCGGCCCATAAACAGCCGTGTGCGGATCTAAGATATTGCGAATCCCTTGTACGGCAGCTTCCGAAAGTTCTGCGGGATCCACATCTTCCACATACTTGATGTTTACTTCGGAAAGCACCTTATTGAGGCGAGAGAGTTCTTCGTAGAAATCTGCAGGGGGGTCATTTTTTTTGGTTGCCGTAGCAAAGGCTAATCCACAGACTAATCCACAGACAATCCCTGTAATGCTAAGGGTGCGAATAAAAGTACGAGAAAAAGGCAAAAATTTTTTCATAGAGAGAAAAATACAATTTCCTGTTGGTTGCGCGGGGTGAAAAAAGGAAAAAACCCGGCTTTTTAGGCCGGGTTTTTGGGATTCTAGGAGAGAGAAAAAAAATTGATCACAAATCAGGCCGCATGGCCGATAATTCTGCCTACTTCTGAGGTGCGAAGCTTTGCTAATGCGTTTTCTTTTACCTGGCGTACACGTTCTTTCGAAAGACCCACCATGGTACCGATTTCTTTGAGATTTAAGTCCGCATCTACATCAAGTCCGTAATAAAGTCCAATGACTTTGTTTTCTTGATCGGTGAGACTTTCTTGAAGGAGTGCCGCTATTTTTTGTGTTTGGTTGTTTTGTAAGGCTAACGCATCGGAACGTTCACCACTATCGGCAATGCAATCGCCCAACGTCATTTCGCCGTCTTCACTTACGGGGGAGTCGAGGGATGCCGCGCGGTTACCCATCATCAAAATCTTTTCAATATCTTTAGCTTTATAACGGCTTGCTCCAGAGAGGCTTTCGGGGTCAATGGTCATTTGTCCGCCAACAACCTGGCGTGTCTTGGAACCTAAACGATTAAATCTGCGGAGAACCAATTCTTTTTCTGCACTGATGCGCACTAAACGGGCTTTCTCGGAAATTGCGCGGGTGATGTTCTGGCGAATCCACCACACGGCATAACTAATAAATTTGATTTTCTGATTTGGATCAAAACGTTTGGCAGCTTCAATAAGCCCCATATTTCCTTCGTTGATGAGCTCGCTCACATCAAGGCCTTGACCTTTATAAAGGTTCGCAATGTTCACCACGAATTTGAGGTTGGATTTAACCAAAAGGTTAAGCGCAATGCGGTCGCCTTTGGAAGAACGCTCAATAAGCATTTTTTCTTGTTCACGGGAGAGGAGCGGATATTTGGCAATGTCATTAAGGTATTGGAAATAAATCGAACTCATGATCACCTCGTTTACGTTAGTCTTGTTAATCGGTTACAGAATGAAATCTATTTCCAGAACCAAAGTCAAGTGTCAGAGAGAGAACCACGGAACGCAAAAGTTGTATCGGTCTTCTGTCGGAGAATATGTGGGTTTTGTCAAAATTGTGTCATAAGCGCTTATTTTGGGGCTATATTAGGGTTATGACTAAAAATCTTGTGCACACAAGCAAGCCGAGCAAGCCAACCTTCGGATTCGAAGACAAGAGACTACATGCTTTTCTGCATGAATATGAACTTATTAACTTGGATAAGTTTGGAATATCCACTAAACCGATTCCGAGTTTTGTGCCCGCATTGCTTGCGTGGATCTTTTTCTTGGTTTTTCCTCTGATTCTGCTTATCGATTGGAAATCAAGGCCAGTAGAAATTGTAGGTGATGATATCGTGCGTCTGTATCTTCCGATTTTTTTCGCTGCGATTATCTTTGGCATGAATCAGCGTTTTTTAATTGTGAAACTTTTTTTCATGCGAAAAATCAAGGCTTATATCGGGGCCAATTTATTGTTGATTATTTTCATTATAGGGCTTCGGGAATTAATACTTAATGTATTACTTCAATCTCCTAATGGCAGTCTCTATTCTATATATATCAAGGGCGAGGCGGGATATCGGCTTGGAAATATTATTCTTTCAATTGTTGCTTTTCTGCTTTTTACCTTGATTATTTGTCTTCTGAATATTTCGTTCCGCGTGAGCGCAAATCATACGCGTTTTGCCTATTGGGTACGGCAGAAGCAAAATGAAATTTTGCAATCGGATCTTGCTTTTTTAAAAATGCAATTGAGTCCTCATTTTCTCTTTAATACCCTGAATAACATCGCGGCACTCATGGATATCGATGTAAAAAAAGCGCAGAATGGAATTTTGCAGATTTCCTCTTTGTTGCGGACGATTCTTTATGAGACCAAGGATGATATGATTTCGCTGAAGTCTGAGGTTATGATTCTTGAAAAATATATGGAACTTGAAAAATTGCGATTTGGTTCGAATGTGGATTGTCGTATGGAAATCTCTCTAGAAAATGATCAAATAGAGATAGTCCCTCTTTTACTGATGCCTTTAGTCGAAAATGCTGTAAAGCATGGAGTGCATCCTATTCACCCCAGTAAAATTTTCATTTGTATTGAAGAAAAAAATAGGCATTTACTGTGCCGCGTTGAGAATTCAATGTTTCCGAGAAAAAACAGCCCAGGAAACGTGGGTGGCATAGGCTTATCCAATATGCAAAAAAGGCTCGACTGCTTCTATCCGGATCGTTATAAATACAATATTACCCACGAAGGTGAAATGTATCTTGCTTCTCTGGAAATCGATTTGTCGTGAGAGAGAAAACAAAAACACCCCGACTTTAAAAGCCGGGGTGTTTTTTAATCAACCCTTGATTTAGGCGGCAGCCTTCACTTGCTTGACGACGGCAGCAAAAGCTTCCGGGTCAGCAACTGCTAAATCAGCGAGAACCTTGCGGTTCATCTTGATGTTGGCTTTGCTGAGCAAATGAATGAATTGGCTGTAGCTAACGCCATGTTCGCGGACTGCTGCGTTAAGGCGAGTGATCCACAATTTGCGGAAATCACCTTTCTTATCACGGCGGTGAGCGTAGGCGTATTGACCAGCATGAGCAACTGCGTCAATAGCAAGACGAATATTCGACTTGCGACGGCCGTAGTAGCCTTTAGCGGCCTTGAGGATGTTTTTACGACGTTCGCGAGAAGGAACTCTGGATTTTGAGCGTGGCATATCTTACTCTCCTTATTATGCGATGACAAGCAAACGCTTGACATGATATAGGTCACATTTTTTAATGAGTCCGCCCTTGCGAAGATTGCGCTTGCGCTTGGTGCTCATCTTGGTAAGAATATGGCGCATTCCAGCGTGCTTAAACTTGACGTGGCCAGAGCCAGTCACGCGAAAGCGCTTCTTGGAACCGCTATGGGTTTTCATCTTAGGCATTTTTACCTCGTAGGTTTAATTTGAAGTCTCACCTGCTGCCATGGGCTCGGTTGCGGACTTATCAGGTGCAGGTTTTTGGATCTGCACCTTTTTTGGACCGTAGATAGAAAGCATTGTATTGCCTTCCATTCGCGAATCCATTTCTAATTCGCCAACATCAGCGAGATCAATTTTTGCTTGATCCATGAGTCGACGACCGTAATCCATGTGGGCCATTTCGCGCCCACGGAATTGCATAATCAAACGGACTTTCATTCCATCTTGAAGGAAGTCCTTCGCTTGCTTCATCCGGTATTGGTAGTCATTGGCTGCTGTTTTCGGATGAAGTTTAATTTCTTTGAGCTTAACAATGTGCTGCTTGGCTTTCGCAGCCTTCGTGCGCTTGAGTTGCTCAAAACGGAATTTTCCGTAATTCATGATACGACAAACAGGGGGCTTAGCGTTAGGGGAAACCTCCACCAGGTCCAGTTCGGCCTCTTTGGCCATCTGCAAAGCCTTATAGGTTTCGATCACGACCTGTTCTCCATCTTCCTTGACTAAACGGATGGGCGAGACGCGAATATCTTCGTTAATTCGGGTACCGTCTGTAGGACGGTTCGGTAATTGACGACTGCGGGGGTTTTGTAACAAGCTAAGCTACCTCTTTGGAAAAACATTAATTTTTGAACCACAAATGTAGCAAGATGGAAAAAATCCTTCAACATCTCAAAGATCCCCCTGTGGGGAATATGTGTCTTTTTGTATAATTGTGCCACGCGCGGCGGTAGCTCAATGGTAGAGCTTTAGCCTTCCAAGCTAATGGTTGCCGGTTCGATCCCGGTCCGCCGCTTAAAAAGCCCTGTTTTACAGGGCTTTTTTTGTGTACGAATCCAAATAGTCTGTCGAGGACTTTAGAGAGGAATAGCATAGGTTGTAGGTAGGTTTTGTAAAATTAAATGCAAACAACGCATTAATAGGGTGAATAGGGTGAATGGGGTGAATGGGGTGAAAATGAACTTTATATTCGAAAATTTCGAATTACAGGGAATATTTGCTGGCTTTTTTTGAAATACGAAAGTTTAAAAATATTGACCTTTTTACAAAAATTTCGGAGAGGATATTGGTTTAGATCTGCCGAGTATTTTATAACGCTTATAGTTTTGAAATGTTCACGAGAATAGGTTGAAAAAAGAACGTTGCTTGCTGAGGTGCTCACCATTCGCGGCACTAAAATGCGATTGAAGAAAATCAAACTCAAATATATTCGGAGTGGTATTACCCTGAGATCTTTGCTTTTTTTGTCTGTAATAGACGCGAGTATTCATTTGGTGAGTATAAAAAGAGTCTTAAAAAATTGTGAAAAAATACGGTTGCGGGTAGCATGGTCAGTGGTGGTAACGGTTGGACGACATTGCGTACAACATTATTAAAGATAAAAAGCACCCCACTCGGGATGCTTTTTATAAAAAGTCAAAATTTTAGTTTTTACCTTTTTTTGCTTTTGTTAAGCCTAAGCGGTTTCTGTACTGATAATAAGAAGCTTTTGACACTTGAGGAAAGTTCGCTACTACCTCATTGAAGGATGCTCCGGAAGTGATAAAGCTCTTGATGGCACCCGTATTATTTGAACGAATTCGAGTCTTCCCTTTAGATTTAGAGGAACTTCTCCTTTTAGATCCAATTTGAGAAAGATCAAGATCAACGATATATTTTTTACCATTGATGGTCGCTATATAGGCTTCAACGTCTGCATTCCATTTCGGTTTAATGATGGAAACGCTCATATTCATACCTCTTTGGTTTGTTTTGTTGATTTTTTATGACTCTAAAATGTAGACAAAAAGTTTGTATTCACAAGGCTACGAGAAAATAAACGTGATGGGGATTATAATCCTCCCCCGTGGTTTGCGCCTCAAAGATTTAACGATCTTGTCTTTCATTTAATAATTTGTATGTTTTAATCCAAATTCTTTCTGAACGCATACAACCTAACTGTTACTTTGTAATACTTGTGATACCTATAGGTGTCAGTAAAATTGGGGATTGAACCTAATAGGTACCTTTATATAACATCGGATTGACGTATCCTCCCATATATATGATATCAAATATTTAATCTGTTTTTGATGAGCTTTAAAATTAGATGTTCCTATTTGAGTACCGCATTACTGAAGGAGGTTGTATGTCAACCCTCTACGGTAATATAAACAAAGGAATCTTTTTCTAATCAAAAATTTCAAATTGCGATAGTCGCATTTGGAGTAATGAATGTAATGGGGTAAGAAATTTGTAAATCCCCGTTATGCTTTAATAGCAAAACGGAGTCGCACTGATTTTGAGCGAGGATTGTTATAACGTTCTTCTGCACTGGATCGTATTTCGGTTTCAAAAATTTGACTGTAAAGGCCTTCCGCTTTTCCTTTTTCAAAGGATCTGACAACGCGATTGTCTTCACCGGAGTGAAAAGTCAAAAGAACAACGCGGCCACCTTCATTTAAGCAGTAAGGTAAAGCGGCTAGAAAAGTTTCAAGAGCAGAAAATTCGCCATTGACTTCGATGCGGATTGCTTGGAAGGTGCGACGGATGGCTTTGATAATATAATCTTCGTCTATTAGCCACTGATTAAGCGTTTCTCGTATGGTGTCAGCCAGTTTTTCGGTGGTGGTAATAGAACCTTTTTTACTGACAATGGCCGCGGCTATTTCTTTGCAATAGGATTCATCACTATTTTCTTTGATGAGAAATGCGAGTTTCTTTTCTGATATGGTAGCGAGAAGTTCAGCTGCAGATCGCCCTTTTTCTGGGTTCATACGCATATCGAGAGGCCCATTACGTTTAAACGTGAAGCCTCGATTGGGATTGTCAATTTGCATAGAAGAAACGCCTAAATCGGCGAGTATAATATCCACTTTCGAGAGCCCTTGACTTTCGAGAATTGCGGGGAGAGCGGCAAAGTTAGAATGTATAGCCGTAAAAACATCCGGGCCAAAACCGTCTTTTCGAAGGCGAGCTTCTGTTTTGGGTTGTTCTACTTGATCCACATCTAATCCGAAAAGTTTGCCCCCCGGAAGGAGTTTGCGGAGTATTTCTCGGGCATGGCCTCCATAGCCAAGAGTGGCATCCACGGCAATTTCTCCAGGTTGTGGACGAAGAATCTCCAGGATCTCCTGGACGCAAATGGAGCGATGAGTTCCGGCAGGGGTATCACCCCTTGCGATGACTTTTTCAATGTCTTCCTGATATTTAAGCGGGTTGAGTTCTTTATATTTTTCAGCAAATTTACGAGGATGGGACCCTTGATAACGCGGTCGGCGTTGGTGAGGTTCTTCAGGATTTATGGGCTCCATAGAGGCTCTCGTTTGAAAAGTTTGTATCAAGTGAAGCTCATATATAGCTTTCCAAGGAGAATCCTGTGGCTTTTTCGGGGTAGGTATCCTGTATACAGGGACTGATTTTGTACCGATTTAACTAAATTTGCGATGCATTTATTGTTTGTTTTCATACACATTGTAATTAGGGCGAATCGTTTTGAAAGTAGGCATTCCTCGAGCTTTATATTATCACTCCTATCCAGGTCTTTGGGAGACTTTTTTTAAAGAACTGGGTTTGGAAACGGTTATTTCCGAAAAATCATCCCGAACGACAGTGGAAATAGCGGCTTTGGTGACTGAAAGTGAGCATTGCTTGCCTCATAAGCTGTTTGATGGCCATGTACATTCTCTCGTTGGCAAAGTGGATGCTGTTTTTATTCCCCGCGTACTTTCGATGGTGAACAAATACATTTGCTGCACCAAGTTTGGGGCTTTGCCAGATGCTTCCAAGTGTGGTGTGGCAAAAGATATTCCTGTACTGACTTTTGATATTAATGAAACGACGCGCCCTTTACGCAAAAGTTTAGTGGATTTTGGGGTGAGCCTTGGGTATAAAAAGAAATTGGTGAAGCTCGCTACCGCAAAAGGCTTTGCCCGAATGGCTGAAGAGTTAGAAAAGCAGCAAAAAGCGAACGAAAAATTACCGGATCATGATCGGTTTTTATTGTTGGGACACCCTTATACATTGCATGATAGTTTTATTGCAGACCCGATTGTGCGTAAGCTTCGGGCTTTGCATATCCCGACGGAACTTATGTCTTTTCAGGTAGATGATGTCCCGCGGTCCCATATTCGCTGGTGCTCTTTTAATAAGATGTACCAAAAGTTGCTGCACTTGGATCCAAAAGTGTATAGTGGTGTTGTTCAGATTAGCACCTTTAATTGTGGTGCGGACTCTACCATGGTCGATGGGTTCAGAAGAGTTTGCCAAAAACGTGGGATTCCTTTTCTGGTTTTAATGGTGGATGAACACTCGGGTCAAGCAGGTCTAGAAACTCGCTTGGAAGCATTTGTGGATTCTCTTCTGTGGAAAAAAACGCTTCAGAGAGCGGAGGGTGCTCATGCCTGAAAAAATGGCAATTCCTAATTTGGGCAATTATACCATTGCGTTGGATTCTGCCGTGAGATCCATGGGTATTGAACCTTGGAGTTCCACTTCTACATCGGCTCATGCGATGGAGTTGGGCATTGCGGCTTCGTCTGAATCTCTTTGCCTTCCGTTCAAAGCCCACCTAGGCCACTTTATAGAAGCCGATGAAGCGGGTTGTGAAAATGCGCTTATGGTGAATAGCATGGGAACCTGTCGTTTGAGCTATTACCGAGAGCTTATTGAAAATATTTTGAAAGATCAGGGCCGTAAAATTCGCATTTGGGGCTT
>DBTP01000119.1 GCA_002307115.1 Fibrobacter sp. UBA1313
GTTCCACAAATGCGGGCGGCAATAATGACTATTCATCTAGTTCCATGATTTTAGGCAGTAGCGGTAGCAATGCAAATGGTTTACCCGACACCGTAGCTACTTTAGATGAACTTCTCCAAAAGTACACCTGCTCGGTAACATACAAGTGCGCCCATGTGTACCTTACGGAATGGAATAACATTATGGAATGCGATGGCGAAGCCTGGGCTTATTTGAGTGAATATACGGAATCCGTTTGCGGCTACGGCTCCAGCAGTTCTGTAGTTGAAGAATCCAGTTCCTCGTCTGTAATTGAGGAATTTAGTTCCTCCTCTGTAGTTGAGAAATTCAGTTCTTCTTCTGCAACTGTAGATCAATGCGAAGCGATGGACAAAGACAATATAACCACCTGGCATTTTGTTAAAGATACATTTGCTGGTTCCGTCACATATACTTATTCTATCGATGCAGAGGGACAAATCGTCCTTACCACAAAAGCTAGCGATGGCACGGAAAAATCCCAGGTGCTATACCAGAAATCTACAAGCACATATATGGAATATGCCTATAGTGGAGCATTGTCTACCTGTCAAGACTAGTTCCACCAAGATTTATCAGGCCCATTTTTTATGCAGCGGAAAGACAGTCTGTGGGGATTGAATCTATCTGAAACGGATGTGCTTCCTTCGTTGTTGTGTCCATTCAAATGGGACAAGTCATCCTGACCGATTCGGCCCACCCGCGCGAGCTGTGCCGCCTACACGAATAAAAGGGAGATAGACCGTTTCGTCAAAAGCTCGGGCGCGTGGATAAAGTTTTCGGAAAATAACGGGAAACGGTTTCGAAAAGCGGGCGCCCGATCATCGAAGCGAGGCAAGTGCTGAACTCCGCCTTATTGCCGATGTCCATTTCGGAAGCTATATCACCGCCATCATAAACAGTGTAATAAGACTGATATTCCGCAGAACATGTGGATTGTGTGAGGACGTATATAGAATTCTCATAATCACAGCTTCTTGAGCCGAACCCCACAGAATATTTGACCACAATTAAAGGATCAGGACTTTTTCCAGCCAGCAATTCGGAAACGTGCACCGAATAAACCGAATCCTGCACGGTGAATGTTCCTGTCGTCTTACTCGCCGAACTCATGGAAAAGCGGAGGCTGTCCAAAGTATCTTGCTCATTGTCATCAAAAATATCCGCCCCATACAGAGCGATCATGACATCCCTTACGGCAAAACGGAATGCATCCAATGTATCGGGAAATTCCCATGTCCTCGTCAGGAGTCCATTTTCAATTTTCCAGTAATTTTTTTCACCCTCCATATCTTCACACACAGTCACTCCGCTGTCAATTTCGCAACCGGTATCGACCCACGTCCCGTATATGGAGGTCCCATTCCCGAGCATCACGTTCCATTCATCCTCCAGATACCCGATATACGGAATGTACTGCCAGAAAAGAGTGTCCATGCTTATTTTATATGCAATTAGTTCGCTCCCGGTCAAAGAGTCGTTCCATACAAAAGAGCTGTTCACTAAAAAGCAACCTGCGGTGTAGTAATACCTCATCGTCTGCGTCGCCGTATCCACCTCAGCGACATTCGATGCATCATAAGCACCTCCGAAAAGGCCCGAGCCTCCGGAACCTCCATTATCGGAAGACGTCCCACTATCGGAACAGGCAAAAAGAAAAGGCAGAGAGAATACCACCACGAATTTAATGAATTTGTCCATTTTCCACTCCATTTGCAAACCTATAGAACCTAAATTCCGCGCTAAAGTCAACAATTACTCCCTAGAATCGACTTGATTAAATAAAAACGACACGGCCAATATAGCTATCACACACAAAATGTTCACGGCCTTCGGCAGACTTTCACTCGTTTTCAATGCCCCCCCCTGGCATTTACCTGCGCGGTGGCGAATGCCTAGAAGATGCCAATTGTATACCCGGAACCCGGACACAATCGGCAAGGGTCTGAACGAATCCGTGATCGACTACGACAACCAAGCGGATCAAGCGCTTTGTGAATGAATTCATTTCCGTGTCGGCGAAATGGATTTGCCGAATTTTTAAAAGAACGATTCTTTCGGTCATCCTACCCCCCTCTTGCCCTTTTCATGCTCATCGTCATATCCGAAGAAAGATTTTAAAATCGGGCGCCGTAAATCCGTCCGCGCGGCAGTTGATTTTTTTGTGCTGATGATCATTTCTGGCTGTTTCTTTGTCCGCGCTTTGCGCCTGCGGGTTCCCTGTTTTAGGGGTTTCCGGGGTTTTAGGGGCGGAGCCCCTAGGAGAGGGGGTAGCGGAGAACGCGACGGGAAATGCGCGGCGCGTTTGAGCGGAGCCGCGGTCGGAGCGAGGGGGAGGCTTCCCCCCTTGACATAATTTTTATTGAATTCGATTTATGCCTATGCGATTTTTGTTGATTTCGCGTTTTGCATAGTGTTCTTCCGTTTTGCCGACGATGATTCCGCAACACGGGGTGAATCCTTCGGGGAGTTCGAGGCGTTTGACGAGACTCGCGTTTTTGTTGACGGCGCGGAAGACGCCCCAGATGAGGCAACTGCCGAAGCCGAGCGCGGTGGCGGCGATGTTTAAGTTGTATGCAATGATTGCCGCGTTGGAGAACGGAACGTTGTTCGAATTCTGAGAGTCGAGCGTTGTGGAGACGACGATGAGCGTGGGCGCGCCATAGAACGGGTGGAGGCTAGGCTGGTTGAGGTCTTTCGCGGTGCATTCTTCGAATGCGTTCAGGAGTTCCTGGTTTTCGACGACGGTGAGATGCAGGGTGCTGAAGCGCCCCTTGCCCACGGGGGCGGCGTTCCCCACTTCGAGAATTTTTTGAAGGTCGGCTGCCGGGATGCTTTCGCCGGTGTAGCTGCGGATGGATTTGCGTGAAAGAAGCGTGTCCAATAATTCCATGTTGTGCCTCACTTTTGCGAGTAATCTATAAAATCCAAGTGTCCGCGGCGCAGTTACTTGAGTGGCACGACTGCTGATCTCTTGGGAGCATGTCTAGGGAGTCTGCGCGAAGGGCGTGCTCGTTTTTGAGAATTCGCAATATTTTTGAGGGCGCGCGGTTTACGTTTAAACTTACCGTCTTTGCGGATTGAAAAAGCCCCGGAATGAATCCGGAGCTTTTGCGTTATTCTTTATCGTATCAGTAGCGATTCGTTAATTCCTGCGGGCATTGGACTTCTTGGTAGGTGTGATTGGGGTTCCCGGCCGCTTCCATCCAATTGGCGAGGAACAGGCAACCTGCCAGAGCATCGGCAAGCTTGGAACTGCTTCCAAACGTGTTGTTGCATTTGTTGATCAGGCAATCCTTGCGTTTCTGATAAACTTCACCGCTATAGCCGACTTCGGTTTCGCAGGAGCTCAGGAGACCCCCGTACTGTTCACCAAAACTGCTGATGCCCATTTGAGCAGAACAGCCGTTGAATTGGCCGACGCCGCCGCCGGGAATCATGATGTCAAACTGGCCTGTACCTACGTCACCGCCGATGTTGGATACCATCACCACCAGTTTTTTGCCTGCAAGTTTCTTATGGTTTGTCTTTGTCTCATATTTTCCCGTGCCAGTGAATGTGAGCATAAAGCATTTGCCACATTCGCCGCCAAGGCCCGCAGGCACCGCCGCAAAGGCATACGCGACGTTATCACAAACGGCGAACGGAGCCTGGCTTAAGCACGGACCGGCCGAACCACCATCACAAAAACTGGTTGCATCGGCACTGGTTACCTGATTGTTGGCATCGCAAGTTTGGGCTACATTGTTTGTATTCGCCGTCCATGCGCAATGGGGCTTGCAACAATCCCAATAACGGGAAGCGAACCCAGAACCAGAACGCCCGCCGGAAACCGTTGTAAGATTAGGACACGTTCCACTGGTTGCCGCTGAACTGCTGGATGATTTAGCGCTGCTGGAGGAAACATACGAAGAAGAACTAGAACTGAATATGATTTGAGTACTGGAAGAAGAACTAAAGAGAATTTGAGTACTGGAAGAAGAGCTGACAACAAATTCATTGCTGGAAGAGGACAGCGTTACGATGGGATCGGATGCAGAGGAAAGAGGCTCGGCGGCGGAACTGGTAATGACCTCTGCTACGCTGGATGAAGAGGGTGTAGAGGATACGGCGG
>DBTP01000004.1 GCA_002307115.1 Fibrobacter sp. UBA1313
CGGATGCGTTCGAATTTAGCACCATCCGATTCCTTGGCGTGGCATTTGGGGCATTCGTCACCGATGATTCCTGTGTAGCCGCAGATGGGGTGGCGATCCACCGGATGATTGATGGAGCCGTAACCGATGCCTTTTTGTTGCATCGTGTGGACCACCTTTTCAAAGGCTTCCAGATTGTGGCTCGGATTGCCATCCAGTTCGACGTAACTGATGTGGCCCGCATTGGTAAACTCATGGTAAGGAGCTTCCACTTCAATTTTATGAATGGCGGAAGTTTTGTAGTACACCGGCACATGGAAGGAATTCGTGTAATAATCGCGATCCGTGACGCCCTTGATCGAGCCAAAACGCTTATGATCCAAGCGCACGAAACGGCCTGAGAGACCTTCCGCTGGAGTCGCAAGCAAGGTAAACGTAATGCCCGTTTTTTTAGTTTCGCTATCGCAGAAGTGGCGTATGTGTTTCACAATCTCAAGACCCAGCTTCTGAGATTCTTCGGATTCGCCGTGGTGCTTGCCTGTGAGCATGACCAAGGTTTCCGCAAGGCCGATGAAACCAATGGAAAGCGTACCGTGTTTGAGCACTTCGCGCACTTCATCGTTCCAATTGAGTTTATCGGAATCGATCCAAACGCCTTGTCCCATAAGGAATGGGTAGTTCTTTACTTTTTTGCGGCTCTGTACTTCTAAGCGCTCCAGCAACTGATCGCGGGTGAGTTCCAGCAAACGATCGAGTTCCTTAAAGAACAGATCCTTGCTCCCGTTGAGCTTGATTGCGATACGCGGCAAGTTGATGGAGGTAAAACTCAGGTTTCCACGACCGTAGGTGATTTCACGCGATGGATCATGAGGGTTTCCGATCACGCGGGTGCGGCAACCCATGTAGGCGATTTCCGTTTCCGGGTGCCCGGGTTTATAATACTGCAAGTTATAAGGCGCATCCTGAAAACTAAAATTCGGGAACAACCGCTTGGCACTCACACGACAAGCGAGTTTGAAAATATCGTAGTTCGGATCGCCGGGATCCAGATTGATGCCTTTTTTGATGCGGTAAATCTGAATAGGAAAAATCGGGGTCTCTCCACCGCCGAGGCCTTCTTCTGTGGTGAGCAGCAAATTCCGCACCACCATTTTTGCCTCAGGAGACGTATCCATGCCATAGTTAATAGAAGAGAAAGGCGTTTGCGCCCCGGCGCGGCTGTGCATACTATTCAAATTGTGTACAAGGGCTTCCATCGCTTGGAACGTGGCCTTGTCTGTTTCTTCGTAGGCCTGTTGCTGCGCAAATTTCTGCGCCTGGGCAACGATCTCTGCCCTAAAAATTTTGAGAAGTTCTTGCTTTTCCGCTTCAACGAATTTTTCGTTGCCTTGCATCGATGCCACAAGATTCAATTGTTCCATTTGGTCATGGAGTTTGGTGATAATCTCTTTGAGTTCTTCCTCTGGTTTCCCTGAAAGAATCAAAAGAGCCTTGATCATATTAGATCGATACGTTTTGCGGAACGTGATGCGCACGCCATCGGCCATGGCATAGTCGAAGTTGGGAACCGACTGCCCGCCGTGCTGATCGTTCTGGTTACTTTGTATGGCAATGGCTGCGAGAGCGGCATAGCTTCGGATATCGCGGGGCGCGCGAAGGTGCCCGTGACCCGTGTTGAAGCCACCCTCGAAAAGTTTGAGTAAATCAATTTGGCAGCACGTTGTGGTGAGGGAATAGAAATCCAAATCGTGAATATGGATATCACCATCTTGGTGCGCCTGCGAATGCTCGGGTTTGAGCATGTTCATGGTGTAAAAATACTTGGCCCCTTCGGAACCGTATTTCAACATCGTGCCCATGGCCGTATCGCCATCAATGTTTGCATTTTCGCGCTTCAGATCAGAATTTTCCGCTTCGCTGAACGTAATGTCATGGAGCGTGCGCATGAGACGCGTATTGAGTTCGCGGACACGGGTGCGCTCGGCACGGTACAAAATAAAGCGCTTGGCGGTCTCTGGGTAACCTTGATCTGCAAGGGTGTGTTCCGAAGCATCCTGAATGTCTTCGATGCCGGGTTTCAGATTTCCCTGAGCTTCCAGGTAGGCGACCACATCACAGGCGAGCTTAAAACCGATACTCTCGATGGGGTCTTCGTTCGCGGTTCCTGGAATGGTCAATTGCTGAAGTTCTTCTTGAACTCGGTCTTTCAATTCCCCAGAGGCACGGAGTGCCTTTTCAATCGCATTTGCAATCTTCCCTAAGTTGAACGGCATTTCGCGGCCGTCGCGCTTCTTTACAGATAAAATCATCGGACTAATCCTTTCTCCTAAACCTTTTTTCTCATCCACCAAGTTCCGAACCCCTAGGTTGGAACTATCCCTGTTTTCAACATCTTGTGTTGCTTAACGACCTAACCATACTAGATATGGCGGATAAGATAACAAATCTTTCTTAATCATCGGTGTTATTGAATCCTTTTTTTGAAATATTTTTTAACGTTGTAAAATATGTCACAATCCATACTTTTTCTGCTTGCGCATCCCAATATCGCTAACTCTAAAGCTAACAACGCATTAGTGAATGCAGTGAAGGATATTCCTGGGGTTACCTTTCGCCATTTAGACGCCCACAAAAAAAATGGACTTTTTGACCTCCCAGAAGAAACGAATTTACTACGCAACGCCGATATTATTATATGGCAATTCCCCCTGTACTGGTACAGTTGCCCTTCGGCGCTTCGCGATTGGCAAGATCAGGTACTTAGCCCTATCGTCTATGGCCCGGACAATTTTCTGAAAGGGAAACGGGTGCTGGTGGTGTTCACTGCAGGGGCGAGACAAAGCGCTTTTCGTGCGGGTGATATTCTGGGTTTTACCCCGGATGAAATGCTTCGCCCGTTGCAGATGACCACGAATGCTTCTCTGATGCAGTGGCTACCGCCGTTCACCGTGTTTGGCGTGGGTGAGATGACTGCAGAGGTGCTGGAGAAAGCGTGTGCGGAGTATCGGGAGTTGGTGCTGGGGCTTGGCACAGGGATAATTCATGGAAAATAATTCGGGGGGCGCTTTTCAGAACGAAGTGACGATGCTGATGTCGCCTATTTCTATCCATTGATGCAGATTTTGTAGTGACTCGCCTCCCTTAAATGGGACTCCACCTTCAACTAGGGCAAAACTGCAACTTATACTTAAATAAAACCGCATTTGCTTGCTGGCATCACGGTTCTTATCCGTTTGAATAAATGGCCCCGTTTTTAGTTCAAAGGAGATTCCGAAAGATTCCATTCTCCCATACCTTGAACAAAACCTCTTTCATGATGTTTGCTTCCACGGCAAGAAAATACCGATGCGCAACAGGGGCGTTGCGGGGGTGTCCCCCGCAGAAGGGGTGGCGGAGGACTGGCACTGGGAATAGACGGTTGTGCTATATGCCAGGCCGCAGACAGGGGAAACCTTTCCCCTGTAAAATAAACGATTCATTATTTAGTTTGTGATAAAAAAAAGCCATCCTCGTAGGACAGCTTTTTTTGGGAAAACTTTTTTATGAATTTATTGATACGTGGACGCCGGGATTGTGTTGTCTTTGTTCGTATTAATTGTCGATGGGTACTTATTTTTGAAATAAGCAGGACATTCTACCGACTTGTAGAGGTAAGTAGGATTGTCGGCGGCTTCAAACCAATCTGCGAACCACAGACAGCCACGCAAGAGATCGCTGAATTTATCATTTGAACCAAAGATTGCATTGCACTTATTGGTGACGCAAGTTTTGAATTCTGCTGCCGGGGCATCATAATTATTGATTTCGCTCTGACACATGGTTAACAAACCGCCATATTGTGATCCCAACGTTGCGGAACTAACACCGACTTGATTAGAAAAGCTGTTGTAAATACCAACGCCACCGCCGGGGATCATAATGTCAAACTGGCCTGCATCAACATCGCTGCCTGTATTGCTCGCCATCACAATTAATGTTTTTCCTTTGAGAAGTCCATGGGCTTCTTTGACACCGTATTTAGCACCGCCATCAAATTGCACTTGGAAACATTGACCACAGGAGGCATTGGCTTTCGATGTCGCGACAAAAGCATAAGCGAGGGTGTCATTGAGGGCAAGGGGAGCCATGTCAAAACAGGCATAAGCAACTCCGCCATCGCAACTATTTTTAGTTCCTTCATACCCTGTCCAATATTGGCTTACATTAGGACTTAAGGTAAATGCCGCAATTTCTTCATTATCGAAGTTACAGTTTTTACAAATAGAAAATGGATTGGCGGTGGTGTCCACGTTTTCACGCCACGCACAATGGGGCTTACAGCCATCCCAATAGCGGGAACCCCAACCTGATTTTGCATTTGCCGTTGTTAACGTTTCATAGGTTCCTGGTTCCAGAGCCACAGAAGAAGAACTTTCCACCGGGTTTGTTCCCGAAGAGGAGGATTCTGTGATTATGGGACCCGAGGAAGAGGACGACTGGGGATCTACTGCTCCAGAGGATAAAGGGTCCACCACTGCGGAGGAAAGAGGATCTACAGTCGCGGAGGATAAAGGGTCCACCGTTCCGGACGAAAGAGGATCCACAATGACTGAACTCGAACTGATATCAGTGAGTGCGTTTGATGAAGATAAAGCCGATTGGGCAATATTATTTGAATCCTCTGAACACCCTAAAATGCTTAAAGACAGAAGGGTTGCAGACAAAAATAGTCGTGATTCCAATTTTTTCATAGGAGTTCCACTAGCGTTAAATTTAACCTGCCCTAAAAATAAGTTTTTAGCACCAAAAATGTTCATCTACATTTGAAGATGTGTTTACGCTCTCTATAATCCCGCTTTTTAACACTTATTTTTTGCTTAAGGGGCAC
>DBTP01000129.1 GCA_002307115.1 Fibrobacter sp. UBA1313
GCTTCCAACGTATAACGGTAGATGGTTTCAAAGGTACGAGATCCGTAAGGAGCTCGCGCATTATCCCCCAAATACAGAAAATCATACTGTGGAAGCACCTTGCGTAATTCGCGAAGAATGGTTAAGCCGCCGAAGCCGGAATCAAATACACCGATCATGCTCAAGAATATAGCTATAACGAGAAGATTTCGCTCTTAGGATAAGGAACAATAATCTTAAATTATAGGGCGCCTCTAAAAATTGGTTTGCGACCACAAAATTGAGCGAGGTCGAGCCAGAGCAGGCGCGAAAAGAAGCTAATAATGGTGTTATTAGCTTTTTGAGCAACGAGCTATGGCGATGTACCACAGCCAATTTTGCAGAAAAATAATTTTTAGAGGTGTATTATAGTGTCTTTGATGTCCTTTTTTGGAGAATACAGTGAACTCTATTTTTGATGCAGAACGTCCTTTTTTAAAATGGAAACTTTCAGACCTTGCTGGGGCTCCGGCGATCCTACTGGAAGAAAGTGAAAGCACGCATGTTTACATGAAAGAACATTTCGCAAGTCTTACTCCCGGCGCATTGATTGTTGCAAATTCTCAAACATCAGGAAGAGGCAGGCATGATCGGGTCTGGTGTTCTCCAGTGAACAAAAATTTATACTTCAATTTATTGCTACCTCTAGAAGGCCTCCAAAGGCATCAGTATACCCAAGTGATGCAAGTCGCAGCCATTACCATTGCACATATTCTTCAAGAAATCGAAGTAACCGCATCCGTGAAATGGCCGAATGATATTCTCTGGGAAAGGCATAAAATTTCAGGGATGATTTCGGAGCTTCTCATTCATTCCCCTAATGAATCCTTATCGCTAGGGATCGGAATTAATGTGAATTCTGAAGCGTCGGACTTTAAAGATTTGAATCGTTTGGCATCCAGTCTCCGATTAATATTGAACCAGCCTCTTAACCGAGAAGCCTTGTTACAACGAATCGTCGATCGAATTGCCTTGTCTTTGGAGCAATTCAAAAAAGAGGGTGTCAAACCCTGGATTGCCGATTGGAGAAAGATGGATCACTTTATTGGCTGTCAAGCACGTATGGTCGAAGGAGATACAGTGATTCATGGGACAATTATGGACATTAATGACAACGGAAGTCTTTTATTCCAAACTCAAGACGGCAAACTCATGACTCGCTATTCTGGAGATTTGGAAATCTAAATTTATTCTCGGTTTTTGAAATAGAAGCTAGCCGCAATACAGATGGCAAGCAAAAAGCCAAGTATCGTAATCAGTTGATCCGCCAAGGCGAACAATTCTTTCGAAAGATTCCCTACTTCCATGGCCACCACCAGCAGAGTGATAAGAAGGGCAAGGCACGCGCCGACTCTCTGACAAATTTTACGTTTTTTTTCATTAGAGGGAAAGGACATTGATGGAACCTCCAGTAAGAACCCAGATGAAGAGGCCAAGCATTACTAAAATGCTTACACCTACGTTGGCTAAAAAGAAATCGCGATTCATAGAATCTAGATCATCACTTTTGCGGAACAAATGAATATAAAGAATGGCTGCCGTCATAAGACCCGTGACACCCCACCAAATAACGCCCATGTTCCACACCACCCCAAAGAGGGCACAAAGAAGAAGCATGGCTATGTGACTTCCAAGAGCTATTTGCAGGGCGCGGGCACGGCCAAAACGAACAGGGACTGAGTGCAAACCCATTTTACGATCAATTTCTTCATCCTGCGTTGAATAAATAATATCGAAACCGCCCATCCAAAGCATGAGAATAAAGACGAGGAAGATGGGAAATGCAGCAAACTCGCCTCTCACGGCAATCCAAGCTCCTAAAGGGCTTAGCCCGACGGCAACCCCTAGAAACCAATGGCACAAAAACGAGAAGCGTTTCCAAAAAGAATACGAAAGTAAAAACAACCACACCGGGAGTGCGCAGACAAAGGCAAGGGGATTCAAAAAATAGGCGAAGGTAACAAATAAAATTCCATTACAGGCAATAAAAAGAATCACCGCTTTTTTGCCCATTTTGTGAGCTGGCAAATGACGATTCGCCGTGCGAGGATTCGCGGCATCAAAAGAAGCATCCACAAGGCGATTAAAAGACATAGCACTGTTGCGCGCCGTGATCATGCAACCCAAAATCAGAAGAAATATTTTCCACGTTAAATGAGTCAGCCCATCTGCGGCAACCCACATAGAACCTAACGCAAAAGGAAGTGCAAACAAGGTATGGCTAAAACGAACGAGGTGGCCAAATTCAACCATTCGTTTAAACATTCGGAGCACCCCAATTTGGAGAAAGGGAATGAGAAAGTCCTAAATGCGAAAGAATCTTCGCTACCACCGTATCCACCAAACATTCTATGGACTCTGGATGATTGTAGAAATGAGGACAAGCAGGAATCACAATAGCTCCCGCATGTGTCAATCGCAACATGTTTTCTAAATGAATAGCATGGTAGGGCATTTCCCGTGGGACAATCACCAAGGGGCGGCGTTCCTTGAGACACACATCAGCAGAGCGCGAAAGCAAATTATCCGCAATGCCATTCGCCATTTTTCCGAGAGTTCCCATAGAACAAGGGACTACAGCCATGCCAGCAAAAGAGGAACTCCCACTCGCACATTCGGCAAAAAAATCATTCACATCCCAAACCCCATCACAATAAGAAAATACATCCGTTTGTTTTTCGTAGTCAAGAACTTTGCGAGCGGTCTCTGTAGGAATCGCCCACACTTCGTGACCCAATTTTTTTAAATGCATCGCTAGGCGCGTCGCATAAATACCACCAGAAGCCCCTGTAATGCCAAGAATAACGCGGCTCATTAAATTGCCCCCTTTTGCAAAGGCTTGAAAAGTAATACCCGGTAGGCAATACCAAAATCACACGCTTTCACATAAATTACTTCAAAACCTACCTCTCGCGCCATGGCAGCATATTCCGTCACTTTCAAAAAATGAAGCACTGAATTAACCAGATACTCGTAGGCCTCTTTTTTACCACTAAATAAAGCGCCCACTATAGGAATAAAAAAAGGAGCCAAAATGCCATAGAAAAATTTATTGAAAATATTTTCTGGAGAAAAAAATTCCAGAGTCACAAAATAACCACCAGGAGCAAGGACGCGAAACGTTTCTTCCAA
>DBTP01000151.1 GCA_002307115.1 Fibrobacter sp. UBA1313
AATGATATTGACTGGGATAAATACATGTCCGATGGATTTCAGAATTATGAGGCCCCTCTCAAAGATCTGAATTCTCCTGACCCCGACGATGATGAAACACACCCCGAAAGCAAGGGATTTCAGAGTCTTCAGGATTATTTAAAAAATCAACTACGCGAATGGAAACGCCCTCCGCGTATCGTCGCTATTGTGGAATATCTTATCGGATGCGTCGGTGATAATGGATTTCTCGCTCCCGCCGGGAAAGAACTTTCTGAAATCGCTCCAGAAAAATTGATTTCCCAAAATCCAGACATTGAAGAAGCAGAAAAAGTGCTTCAAAATGAGAAGCCCCTGGATGAAGCCTCACTTGCGGTTCAAGAAGCTTTTCATGTGCTGCAATCATTCACACCCCCTGGTATTGGTGCTAGAAATTTAAGGGAATGCTTATTAATTCAAGCATACCGAATTCCCGATTTTTCGCCGCTTGCCATTGAAATTCTTGAAAAATATTATGACGCCCTCAAAGACCTGCGTTACGCCAATATTGCAAAATCGCTCGGCATCACCACAGAAGCGGTACAAATAGCCATTCATGAGCTATCCAAACTGACCCCTCATCCTGGCACCCAAATTGGTGACGCGCCTTTACAAACCATCATTCCTGATATGACTATTGTAGAGACCAAACCGGGTGAATTTGGTGTCATCATGAAAAACAATTCTTTCCCACGGCTTCGCATCAACAGCATGTATAAAATGCTTTTGAAAAATCAAAGCACCTCTAAAGAAGACAAAGAATATATTCGCGAAAAACTCAATGCAGCAAATACCTTTATTCGTAGCATTGACAACCGCCACAGCACTATGTTTCTCGTTATGCAAGCCATTGTGGAGAGGCAGTATGACTTTTTCACTAAAGGTCCTGAATACCTCAAACCTATGATTTTGCAAGACATTGCAGACACGGTGAAGCGCGATCCAAGTACAGTCAATCGTGTGACCAACGGCAAATATGTAGAAACGCCTTATGGGGTTTATGAACTCAAACAGTTTTTCACTTCGAGCATCACCCAAAAAGACGGTTCAGAAATGAGCTCCGCTCGTATCCTGGATTCTATTAAAACACTCATCGAGGGTGAAGACCATAAGAAACCCCTTTCAGACCAAGCAATCACCGATGCTCTTGAAAAGCTAGGCATTCATGCTGCCCGAAGAACCGTTGCCAAATACCGCGAAGAAGAACTCAAGATCCTTCCTGCGCGGTTACGAAAAACTATTTCTTAGGTCTTTATTCCGTTTTAGACTACAAAAACACTCTTTTTTTCGCAAAAATCGTTTCTTTTTTTGCAAAAATTGATGTATATAGTCTTGATGTAAAGCGACCTATCGCTTTACGAAGTCACATCTAACCGAGTAGGTTCTAAAATGGATATTACAATTTCTGCCCGTCATTTCAATGCTTCCGCAAGTCTCCAGGACAGTGTGCAAGAAGAAATTGATAAACTCGGTAAGTTTTATCCGAATGTTACCAGTGCAAATATTGTCTTGGATCACGAAGTGGAACACATGCGTCGTTGTGAAATTTCTTTGAACATCACGGGTGTGGTGGTTATTGCTTCTGCCGATGAGGAAAACATGGGCAAGGCGATTGACACCGCTATCGAACGTGCGAAGATTCAATTGAAAAAATACAATGAAAAGCAAAAAGACCATAAAGGGCAACCTGTCGCAGACTTGTTGCAATAGGTAGTATAGTGGTTCAACGCTGCTTCGACAATCTAGAAGTCCAGCACCGAAAACATTGTTCGGTGTTGGATTTTTGGAAACACTACCAATCCTCTCTTCAACTGACATTACATACGTCGGAGAGTTCACTTTCTTCGTTGATTAAAGAAAGTGGTTTGCATCGCCCAGGACTTGCCATGGCGGGTTTTACGAGCGTGTTTAGCTCCCATCAAATTCAGATGGTTGGTAGTACGGAGTGGAGTTACCTAGAGTCTCTAACAAAAGATAAGCGACAAGCCATATTTCGAGATCTTTCCGCATTTAGGTCTCCTCTGTGGGTTCTCACTCACAATCTTAAACCTCATGCAGAATTGATTGCTATGTGTGAGCAACAAAATGTTCCGCTGATCTCTACCCAGCTTCAAACGGTCGATTTTGCGCGCGCGACACAACGTATTCTTGAAGAATATTTTGCGCCTTACACCTCTGTCCACGCAAGTCTTGTGGATGTTTATGGGGTAGGTATGCTCTACCTTGGCGAAAGTAATGTGGGAAAATCAGAATGTGTCCTTGATCTGGTAGAACGCGGCCATCGCCTTGTTGCTGATGATGTGGTTCAATTGTCTCATGTTGGCAATTCCATTATCGGACGATCCAATTCTCTCATTCGCCACCACATGGAAATTCGAGGCATTGGCATTATTGATGTACGCTCTATGTTTGGAATTCATGCGGTTCGTAAAGTAAAAAAAGTAGAAGTTTTGGTGGAGCTTCAACCATGGCAGCAAAATACGGCCTATGACCGCACTGGCCTTTCTTCTACCGTGGATGAAATCATGGGAGTTAAAATTCCCCGTGTGCTTATCCCTGTTTCTCCAGGCAAAAATCTGACTGTTATTTCCGAAGTGATCGCCATGAATACGCTCATGAAAATGAGTGGCCTTGATACCGCGAGCGCCTTTAATGAGTCTCTCCTACGAGCTATTGAGCAAAAAACTCACGGGCGTCGCCTAGATGATGCATTCGAAGAAGATCCCTTAAATTGGGATTCTTATGAATAAGCTATTCCGCGCTGCGAATGGCAATAAGCGGGCAGCGGCAGTCATTATTCTGAGTGTCGCTCTTATCGTAGCTTTGTGGTATTTTTTACACCCTTCAAGCCCCTACCATAAAAAAGTAAACTACGTTCTTCGCTTTACTGAAATCGGCACACTTTCTCCTGGGAACCGCGTCCAAGTCAATGGTCTTAGCAAGGGTAAAATTGCCGCTGTAAATATCACCGATGATTATATTTTTGTAACCATTCAGGTTTTGGCTTCTGTGCAAATCCCAAATAATTCTCTTTTCCGCCTTGTCACGGCTGGATTTTTGGGCGAAAAGGAAGTCTTTATTAGCCTTGGTACCTCACCTAATTTCTTTGCTCCTGGCGACACCATTCAAGGTATTTTTGATGCGGGGATGACGGGCATCAGCAAAAATATGACAGATTGTTTAGCCATTTTAAAAGAGCTGTCAGAAAATAACCAGAAACTTTCTGATTCCCTTTTAAAAGGCGAAACCGGAAAATCTTTAGATCGCATACAAAGTAATGGAGCTCGTCTTACCTCTACTGCGAAAGTAAAATCTTCCGAGTGGTCCTCTGAAACCATGAATCTTTTGGATAATATCAATGGGACCGCGGACAAACTTTCTAATTTGATTCAAGCATCTCAAGGCAATCTCGAGATGACCCTTTCTGAAGCCGATTCTTTTTTATCCGAAATTGAAACTCTAAAAAGCTCTGTTTTAGCGATGAAAACAAAAATGGCGGAGATCTCTCAGAAAATAGATAGCAAAGACAATACCGTAGGTTTAATCCTTGCTGAGCAAAGTGCTTTATTCGAGAAAATCGAGAAGCTCACCCAAGATGTGGAAAAGCTCACTGCCAAGACAAAAAAAAGTGGCATTCGCTTTAATGTAGATGTGTTCTAAACCGGACTAATTCCTGCTTGATTTTTTATCCTTCTTCTATACCTTTTGTATAAAAAAAAGATAGTTTAAGCGGGCAACGAAACCATGTGACAGATTCAGTTAGAGTTTGTCACTAACGAAGGGGTATGGATTATGACTGAAAAGAAACCCGCAAAAATGAGCAAAAAGGATTTGGACTATTTTGAAGCACTTCTTATAGAAAAACGTCGTGAATTGGTGGCCGCTCAAACGGAAAGTACCGATTCTAATACGTTTCATAGCCAAAAAGACCAAGGTGGAGAACTTGCTGGTTATTCCAATCATTTGGCGGACGCGGCTTCAGACTATACCTCTCTTGAAACCAATTTTGATTTAGCGGCTCGTGAAGGGAAATACCTTGTCTATCTCGAAGATGCTTTAACGCGCATTAAACTGGGAACGTTTGGTGTTTGCAAAATTTGCCAGCAACTGATTCCAAAGGCTCGTTTGGAAGCTGTCCCCACAGCCACAAAATGTGTGAACTGTAAGGAAGAAACCAAAAAGAAAGAACGCGAAGAAAGTAAAGTAGAAATGGCTCGCCTTTTTGCTGAACAGCAACGTCGCGAACAGATTCAAAAATCGCAGAGTTAAATTTTTTCTCACAGAAGTAGTTTATGCCTTCTTCTGATCAATACCGTCGAGTCTTTGTGTTGGGATCTGGCTTCAGCAAATCTTTTTGCCGTTCCATGCCCACACTCAAAGATCTTAACGGAAGAATACCTTCGGACATAGGGCAGGAGTGCCCTGCGTTTCGGGATTATTGTTTTTGGTTACAAGAACTCTGCCACCATCAGCCCGAATATATGGAAATTGAATCGGTGGCAACTTCGATTCTTTCTGCTCAAATTTTTCCGGGGGAACAAGAACGCCTCAAACACGCCCTCTTACGTTTTGAGCTTTTGCGTTTTATTGCAAACTCCATGCATCGTTTAGTCCCCTTAGAAGTAGGGGATTCCTTAATACTTTCGGCTTTTCTAGAAAGCATCAAAAATGAATCCAATAAGGCCTCGCGAGATTCTTTATTATTGTCATTCAACTATGATACGCTCATTGAAGATCAAATTCACCAAGATCCCCAATTGTACGAGACGGTCTCTATGGATTATGGGGTGACCATAGAATCTGCCGATAGATCCAAACAAAAAATTCAACGCCCCTATTCTATTGATCTTTTGAAATTACATGGTTCTTTAAACTGGTATACTGTCAAGGGAGCCGGCGCCGAATTAGATCTTAAAAATATTTGTTGCGTAGAACCGGGTGATCGTAGCTTCCCATTATATGAACATGAAAATCCTCTGTTCATTCCCATGGCTCACGCGAAGGAATCCTTTTTGAGAGGGAGTCTTTTCAATGTACTCTGGGCGAAGGCTGATTATTACCTCTCCCACGCAGAAGATTTATATGTGATCGGTTATGGATTCCCTAAAACCGATGGTAACAATATTCCCTTTTTATTAAAGCATCGCGATCGCATCCGCAAAGTGATCGTCTTTGAAAATGAAGGACACGCGAACCTCACTCGTCTCCAAAATTTATTTGGGAATGAGGTCGTTTCTTCTTGTGATGCGAAAAGCTTTCTTAAAGAATCTTTTACAAATCTGTGATACTCAGCGGATTGTAAGAAATATCCGAATCAATCACATCCACACCTTCGACTTGTTTCACCTTACGCACCACAATATTGGTCAGTGGCAAAATGATAATCTCATAGCCCGTTTTCATCAGTGCTTGAGTGCCAATTAAAATGATCAAATCCGAAGTAGGGATCACACCAAAGAAGGCGAGAATAAAAAACACCAAAGAATCGATGCCTTCACCAAAAAGTGTGGAGACAACAGCCCGCAGAGAAAATCCGCGACCATGAGTCATCCGTTTCATCTTACTCATCACAAAAGCATTTATAAACGATCCACAAAGAAATGCTACCAGACTCGCCAAAGAAATACGAACCGTATTTCCTAAAATCATTGAGAACGCATTTTGATGCTCTGCGCTAAAATTTTCTGAACCTGGAACCAAAATAGCGAGCTGGAAAATCGTCACCGCGATGAAGTTCATAGCAAAGCCACCCCATATTACCAGACGTGCTTTTTTGAATCCCCAAACTTCGACAACCACATCGTTCACAATATAGGAGAGCGGAAATATCAAAAGTCCCGCGGTAGCCTCAATAGGCCCAATGGAAATCAACTTTTGCTCCACAATATTGGCGACGACTAGACAAAGGGCAAAAAATAGCCCGAACATCATATACAAGACAGAGACCTGTTTATTCATTTTGAATCCTTACACACGGACAGCTTCAAGTGCAGAATCTGCCCGCTTGTTTTTTTCGTGGTTATCAAGAACACGCTGCGGCATTTCCGCAGTACGATTACCCTTAGGCAACGCATTAAATATAGTTTTCGAAAACTATTACCCCAAGCCTATAAAAATAAGTCCGCAAAGAATACCCACCACCGCCGCCACTTTTAGCTTTCCCTTCTTTTCGCCAAAAAATAAAAGGCCCCCGGCAAAACTAATTACCACATTAGATCTCCGAATCACTGTCACCACGGAAACCAACGCCTCCTCTTCATGGAGTGCGAGAAAGTAAAATCGATCTGCAATCAAGAGAAATATACCCACCGCAAGGATAATCCACTTGAAATGAAACTGAGAACCCTCATGGCGCCGAGGGTACCATAAAATCATCATGATCGCCCCCTGAATAATCACCATATAAAAAGAAAACCAAATCTGAAGTGCTAACGGATCGAAGTGCATTTTCTGCAATAAGAATTTATCGTAGACTCCACTACAAGATCCAAGAAAAGTGCCGAAAAACATGGCGAGCACCCAAGGATTTCTCCAATAGGATCCCGTTTCCCGTCTCCCGGCCACACTCATCACAACGTAACTCAAAAGAGAAATCGCAATCCCCATCCACTGCATAGAAGAAGGACGTTCCGCCATGAATGAAATTGCCATCGCAATGGTAAACAAAGGAGCACTAGCTCGAATAGGGGAGGTAATACTCAAAGGCATCCGAGAAACGGCGTTGTAAGTAAAGGCCCAGCTCCCGGTCACTAAAGCGGCCTTCAAACATAACAGCCCATGTTCCCGCCAGGACAAAACTGGAATATCGTTAAAGATAAAAATAGGGACTAATAGAACCGCACCGGTAAGACTACAAATAAAAAGCACTGGCCACACCGCATTTTTCTGCAGTGCATTTTTTTTAGAAATATCATAAAATCCAAGGAAGATAGCAGAGCCAATGGCGAGAGTGATCCATAACATGGCGCCAAAGATAAAAAGACAAAGACCCTTGAATGAAGCTACCTAATAAATGTATTCTTTTTAAAATTTTTAGGAGTTCCAATGAACGTTAATATTAAGGGAAAAGCAAGTTCCTTCATGGATGAGTTTAAATCCTTCGCATTCAAGGGTAATGTTGTTGATATGGCCATCGGTGTCATTATTGGTGCGGCCTTTGGTAAAATCGTCACCTCCATGGTAAACAACATTATTATGCCCGTGATTTCGCTCCTATTACCCAGCGGAAACAATTATGCGGATTGGAAATTTTCCATTAATCGGGGTACTGAAATTATCGATGGCGTTGAAAAAGCCAAAGTGATTGATATTCCTTACGGACTTTTCTTAAGTGAAATTGTAAGCTTCGTTATTGTAGCTCTCGTATTATTTATTGTGATTAAGAAATTTTTGGGCTTTGTAATGAATATTAAAAAAGCAGAAGTTGAGGCTACAACCCCGGCGGCACCACCTCCACCCCCTGCTCAAGAAGTTCTTTTGACCGAAATCAGAGATCTTCTCAAGAAGCAAGCCCAATAATTCGACCTCTATTTGACAAAAAAAGCCCCTGTTTTGGGGCTTTTTTAATATTCTCTATGACAATTGTGGATAAGTTCTACTTATTTGCTTCGTATGCGTTCCACGTTGTGGATAAAATAGTTTCTAAGGAAGAATATTTTGCTTCCCATCCCATGAGTGCTTTTGCCTTCGCGGGGTTTGCAATTAAGGAGGCGGGGTCACCAGGTCTTCGTTCAACAATACGATAGGGGACTTTCTTACCAGATACTTTCTCAGTCATCTTTATAATATCCAAAACACTAGCCCCTTGTTGCACGCCTAAATTCACAATAAAACTTGTATTGTCTTTTTGAAGCTTTTCAAACGCCATTCCATGACCAATTGAGAGATCATTTACATGGATATAATCTCTAACTCCAGTACCATCGGGAGTATCATAATCGTTTCCGAAAATCAAGACCTCCTTCCGTTTTCCTTGCGCTACTTCCATAACTACCGGAATCAAATTTGCAGGATTCCGTTCCAACCCTGTTAATCGACCCTTCACGTCATAACCTGCGGCATTAAAATAACGCAGAGCGGCAAACTTCATTCCACGCAATTTATCATACCAAGAGAGAAATTCTTCAATGGCAAGCTTCGTATAGCCATAATAATTTTCTGGAACGGTCGGGTGCTTTTCATCCACAGGGGAATAATTTGGAGAACCATAAACAGCCGCCGAACTCGAAAAGACAAAATATCGAACACCATGCGTAGCAGCGGCATTGATAATATTAATGGACCCCGAGATATTATTGGTACTGTACTTCTCTGGAGTCAACATCGATTCACCGGCAGCTTTAAAAGCCGCTAAGTGTACTACGCCCTCCGGTTGAAATGTCTCAAAAAACTGGTTCAAAGCTTCAGGATTCAAAATATCGCCTTGAACAAAAAGCGCTTCTGAAAATAAATTTTGAATAAGCCCCGAAGAAAGATTATCAAATACAGCCACTTGATGGCCTCTGTCTAATAGCTCTCTTACCGTATGTGAACCAATATAACCCGCACCACCAATTACAGCAATTTTCATGAAACCTCCGAAGAACTTTAAAATTAGCAAAATGTTTCCCGTGAAACATTATTTAGCGATTCTTTTCATATTTTTGTAAAATGCTGCTTTTAAAATTTATTCTCCGCTTCACACTTTATCCGATCCTTAATTATTCTGGTTGGAAGCGGCGCGTTCTCAACGCAAATCTGAAATTAATCTACCCGGTGAAATCTGAAAGTGAAAAGAAACGCTTAAGAGTGGCCCTTCTCAAAAATATTTCCAAAGATGGGGCTGACTTTCTCTCTGGACTTACGGCTTATAAAACGGCACCCAAAAACATTTCGGCATACCCCAATCTACAAATCGGCCTTAAAATGGAAATAGACTATTCAAGTGAACAAACTTTAAAAAAGATGCGTTTAGGGGGTCTCATGCTCACGGCACACTACGGAAATTATGAAGGGTTAGGGGCTTGGTTGTGCCGGTTAGGAATTCCTTTAATGGCAAGTTATGCTCCCATTCGCCCATCGGTTCTTAATCATTATCTTTATAATCACTTACGGCAAGTCGATGGCTACCACTACTCCACTTTTATCCAAAACCCTCGGCAGATTCTAACTTCTTTAGATCAGGGAAACTTATTTTGCCTCATTGCGGATCAGGATTATCGTAAAGGAAGACCGATCAAAGATACGTTCTTAGGACAACCCGTCTGCTGCAACCCTATTCCTGCCTTTATTCTAGAACATCGTCCTCAAACACCTGTATTTCTTAGTTGGGTAAAAACCGAATCGAACCAGAAAACTCTTTTTGCTAAAGAACTGCTATTGGAAGATAAAACCCACCCGGAAATAGCGATCTATGAATTTAATCGCTGGCTTGAAACTCGAATTCAAGAAGACAATACGATCTGGTATGGTTGGTTACATAGGCGTTTTTTATGTGGTTTTTTTCCAGAAAAAAATATTTATTCACATTAAATAAACAAAAATAATATTTATCGAAATTCGAAAAAGTTTGATTTCTTATCCATTTATCAGAGATTCATGACTTTTTATCCATATTTACAATTATGCTTATTTGATTAATTCACAATTTCATTCTAATTTTTTCAGATCATAAAAAACTGTTTATAGTTTCAACACTAAAATTCAAAATGTTTCCCGTGAAACATTTTTCTGTTTCCCTCTAATGAATTTCTTTGCTGCAAAAGTAGGTTTTTAAAACTAAATCAGTTCATTGTATAATTTTATTTTTTACCATTCTAATGATTCCTATGTATCCCATTTACTTTCATCTTGATTTAAATACACTGATAATCTAAATTGTTTCCCGTGAAACATTTTTTTGATGAAAACCAAGAGCGCCTTCTCATTTCCTTTTTGAATTCATTTCAAGTTTCCCTCGCTGAAAAAATACTAGAACAGTTATTCGATTATACCAATCTAGTCCTAGAGGGGAATGAAAAAACTAATCTTATTTCAAAAAATGATGGCCCGAAATTTTTGACACGTCACATCACGGATTCTCTCATACCCTATATAATATTGTCTAAAAAAAACAAACTGTCGCCTGGCATGAAATGGGCGGACATGGGTTCCGGTGCCGGTTGTCCCGTTTTTCCTTTAGCCATCGCTTGCCCGGATATTCATTTTTATGCTGTTGAACCCAGAGCAAAACGAGTGTTATTTTTAGAATCGGTTAAAGAAAATTTAAACTTGAAAAATATAACTATCGTGGGAAAACGGTTTGAAACGTCAGAAATCAACCATTGCGATGTTATTTCTTGTCGGGCTTTATCCACATTTGAAAATGATTGGCAGAGAGCAAAACCCGCACTTCGTCAACACGGTCTATTCGTTACGTTGAAAAGTTTTGAATCTGTTCGGGAGTTAGAGGAAACTCCACACACAGAAATTGTGAAATACTCTTTACCTGAAGAAACTCAAAATTACGCTCTTGTGATCAGAGGCTACTATGAATAAAATTATTGCTATTTGTAATCAAAAAGGTGGCGTTGGTAAAACAACCACGGCTGTGAATTTAGCGGCCAGTTTTGCTGCACTTGAAAAACAAACTCTTCTTATTGATATGGATCCACAAGGAAACGCATCTCAAGGCATCGGTTATAATGAGACCCAAGAAGAAGATATTCATGAAGCCTTAGATCTTGCTGAAAATCCAGAAACGCTTACTTTTGAAATACTGAAGCCGATTATTAAACCCACAGAATTGAAATTTTTAAGCGTTATCACGGCTGGGCCTGACTTAGCCTCTTTAGAAATTGAACTTGTGAATGCGATGAGCCGCGAAAGAAGACTGGAACGGGTGACTAAAATATTGAAGCCTCACTTTGAATATATCATTATTGACGCCCCTCCCAGTCTTAACTTACTTACACTCAATACGCTAACTGCCGCTGATAGTGTATTAATTCCTGTACAATGTGAATATTATGCGCTTCAAGGATTGGCTGAACTTTTCAATACTATCCGTCTAGTGCAAAAAAATCTCAATAGCAACTTAAAAGTGGAAGGCTCATTACTCACTATGTATGATGCTCGTCTTAGCCTTTCCAAACAAGTGGCTGATGAAGTACGTAATTGCATTTCTGAACGTGTTTTTAAAGTTATAATTCCTCGGAACGTAAAGTTAGGGGAGGCTCCCTCTCATGGAAAACCAGTCATTTTATATGATGTCCAAAGTAGCGGTTCACAAGCATACATGAAATTAGCCGAAGAAATTATTCAAGGGGGAAAGTAATTTATGGGGAAAAAATCCAATGCTCTGGGTCGTGGATTAGGAACTATTATTCAAGATCATGAAGTAAATATTGAACAAGTAATCACAAAAGATGAAAATGGAGAAGCCCTTAAAATATCTAAAATTTCTTTAGATCTTATTGACCCAAATCCATTTCAACCAAGACATACTTTTAATGATGAAGATATTCAAGAACTAGCGAACACCATTCAAGAACACGGTTTAATCCAACCTATCACGGTTCGCAAATTTCAAGGGCGCTATCAAATTGTGAGTGGTGAAAGAAGAACTCGCGCATCACGATTAGCAGGGCTCACCAAAATTGAAGCCTATGTTCATGAGTTATTATCTGACAAGAATATGGGTGAATGGGCCCTTATTGAAAACATTCAACGTGTTGATCTTAATCCTATCGAAATTGCTCAATCTTATCAACAACTGATTGATAATCATAGTTATACACATGAAGATTTATCAAAAAGTGTTGGTAAATCTCGTTCTGTAATCACCAATGCTCTTCGATTACTAAAACTACCAGAATCTGTAAAAATATGGATTCAAGAAGGGAAACTTTCTTCAACAGCGGCTCGTTCGTTACTCAGCCCTGAAATTTCTGACCCTGAAAAAGCGGCTCGCGAAATTATGGAAAAAGGACTCAACGTACGTGAAGCAGAAAAAATGTCCAAGAAAGAAAAACCGGCTAAAAATGTGGATAAATTACCAATGGACCCAAATTTATCCACATTTGTGAATAAATTACAGGAACATTTGGGCACTAAAATACAATTACAATCTTCAAAAAAAGATTATTCCCAAGGCAAAATAATCATTGATTATTATTCTTTTGAAGATTTAACACGGTTACAAGAATTAATGGCAAAAGCGTGAAACACAAATTATATACAATTCAGGTGATTCCACCTGATTCTGGAAAAACAAAAATTTATAAAATCCATACAATTACATGGAAAATATTTTTTTGGTTACTTGTGATTATTGTCTTATTTTCTTTAGTTCTTGCCTATAAAATGGCCGAAATTAATACCCTTATTATTACTTCTAAACAAATCAAATTTCAAAACGAAAAATTAATAGAAAAACAAAATGAGTATGCATTATACTTTGAACAATTAGATTCTATCTATTCTATTGAAAATAAAATTCAAAATATTTTGCAAACCTATTATGAAAATGACTCCAATAAAATTAATTCCATTTTAGAAAAAAATAAATTCAATCACATTTCTTCTTCAAAAGTCAAATTAGATGTAGAAGGATTGGAAGGTTGGCAAGAAAATACACAGAATAAAGATATGGATAAAATTCCAAACATACTTCCTGTGATAGGAATTATTAGTAAAAAATATTCTGAAGAAGATTCTCATTATGGAACTGATTTTGCTGCAAATCAAGGAGATCCTATTTTTGCCACTGCATCAGGATCAGTAATTTTTGCCGGAAATAAAGATGATTTAGGTCTAACTATTATTTTAGATCATGGTAATGGGTATCAATCTAGTTATTCACATTTACAACGTATTTCAGTAAGAAAAAAAGCAATTATTAAAAAAGGCGAAGTCATTGGATTTGTAGGATCGACAGGAAATTCTACAGGCCCTCATTTGCATTATGAAATTACTTTACAAAAACAATATTTGGATCCTGAAACACTTTTTAATGAATAGAGGTTATTATGGCAAAAAATACAGATCAACAATTCACTCAAATTAGTCATTCTATCACCATTAAAGGCGAAGTTTTTGGTAATGGTGACTTACGTATTGCCGGCAACATTATTGGGAGCCTGACAAGCACAGGAAGTATTATCATTGAAAAGTCTGGACTAATAGAAGGTGATATTAAAGTAAATTCAGCTACTATTGCAGGAAAAATCAATGGAAACATGGATTGTTCCGAAAAACTGGTTTTAGAATCAAATGCCCAATTTATAGGCAATATTAAAACAAAACAATTAGTAATTGAATCTGGAGCCATTTTTCAAGGTAATTGTGAAATGACTTTTAGTAATAAAACAGTTTAATCCACACTAGACAAAGAATTCACATCTCTTTCTTTAATATCTTTACTTATATATAAATGATAATGATAATGACAAGGTAGAATAGGGGATAGATGGAAAGTAAAAAAATGTAACTTATTGATTTTAATAAAAATAGAACAATTAATAAGTTACAAAAAATGTTAAAAACTAAATGAGTTATTAACTGTTTTCAATGGGGATAAATGTTGAAATAATGTTTTGAATGCTTATTCAAAGAATAAAAACAAAAATTCGTTTGAAATGAATTTTTCAACATTTTAAGTGTTAACATGGGGATAGTATATGTTTAATGTAATTTTCCTCATACGATAATATAGATGCTTGTACTTTTTGTATTCAAATAATAATCTGTTGTTTAAATTAGTCTCAATGTCACATAGTTCTTCTACTATCCTTCGTATTGCACAAATTTCCGATACACATATTGGAGATACCCATGCTTTTGTACAAGGAATTGATGTTCGAAATAATTTTTTACGCGTTTTAAAAACAGTTAAAGAAGAAACTGTGGATTTATTGGTCTTTTCTGGCGATCTTGCTGCTTATCAAGGAGAGAGAGGGGCTTACCAATTTATTGCGGATGCAATGCGAGATTATGAATTACCGTGGTGTTGCATTTCCGGTAATCATGATATTACTTCTGAAATGGTGAAAGGTCTAAATTTGACCCCCCCCATAAAAAATGGTTCCTATTACTATCAATTGAAAATTAAAGAACGATCCCTGTTTTTTTTAGATAGTTCACCAGGGGCGGTTTCAACGAGTCAACTGTTATGGTTTAAAGAAGAAGCATCTTGTATAAAAGAGGATGTTCTTCTTTTTGTACACCATCCTCCGTGTTTATGCCATCATCGATTTATGGATGCTCACTATTCCATGCGAAACAGGGATGAGGTACAAAAGACCTTAAATGAGGTTGAAAATCTTCATCATATTTTTACGGGACATTATCATGCGGATATGATTGCATTGATGGGTGATAAAAATGTTTATGTAACTCCTTCCACGCAGATGCAATTGGATTGTGATAGTGTTGATTTTAAGATTGCTAGTTTGCAGCCCGCTTGGAGACTGATTGAGTGGGCAAACGATTCATTAAAAACATCAGTACATTTTCTTTAGAACCTTGCATTTCTAAAAAAATATGTCTAAATTATGCGAACTTGGCGGTTTAGCTCAGTTGGTTAGAGCGACGGAATCATAATCCGCAGGTCCGGGGTTCAACTCCCTGAACCGCTATTATTTTTTAAGAGGAGCTTGATGATGAAAACGAAAGTTTCTTTAATTGCTATGCTCTTGGTCTCCTCTTTTTGCTTTTTAGCGTGCAATGAGGATGATAACCTCACGCCAGATATGCCTCATGTGAATAAGGCCGCGACTCTAAAATCTGGTCAGATGGTTGAGATCCCTAAGTTTGTAGTTCCCACTAACGCAAATATTGATGCTCTCAAAGCGAGACAATATGCGGATGCTTCTGTTGCATTGGTGTTACTTGGCCAACAGTGGTCTTTGCGTATTGAAAAGGCACCTGATCAGGAAAAAATCAAAATTCTTTCTGCTTATGAAAAAGCGCGTGATCAAGTTTGTGCAAATCTGGGTCTTGCAGGTATTGCGGAGTATAATTGGATTACAGCCGTCGCAATGAATAGCGAAGATAATCAAGATCTTTTTGCCAAAGTTGGTATTAAAGTTTCTCAATAGATATTTGAAATTTCATGAAGCAAAAGCCATTTCATTCAGAGATGGTTTTTTAGTTTGATAATATTGGCTATCTTCTCCATCAGAGTTTTCGCGTTGACTTTGGTGCTCTGCTTTTAAGTCCATAGATTTTTTTTCTTGGATCTCATAGCAAATGAGTTTTTAGAAATTTTCTATAACTGAATAGGCTTTTAAAGATATTTCTTGGTAAATAATATCTGTTAATTAAATTTAGGCTTTCTTTTAGTTTAAAAGGACTCCTATGAAAGGTAAGAAAGGTATTATTTTTGGTGTTGCTAACAATCGTAGTATCGCATGGGGGATTGCCAAAAAACTGTTGGACAGTGGAGCGGAAGTCGCTTTTAGCTATTACGGAGAAAGATTACGTAGCAATTTGGAAAAATTATTAGAAAATTATCCAGGATGTAAACTTTACGAATGTGATGCTTCTGATGAAGCTCAATTGCAAAAAGTAGCGGAACAGTATAAAATGGATATTGGGCAGTGCGATTTTTTAGTGCATGCCATCGCCTTTGCCAATAAGGATTATCTCCAAGGGGATTTTTATAAAACTCCTAAAGACGTATTTTTGCAAGCACTTGATATTTCCGCTTACTCACTGGTTTCCATGACGCGAACCTTTAAACCTTTGATGGTTTCAGGGAGTTCTGTTTTAGCCTTGACTTATTTAGGGGCCACTGCGGTAGTACAAAATTATAATGTGATGGGTGTTGCTAAAGCCGCATTGGAATCCTCTGTTCGTTATTTGGCTGCTGATTTGGGACCTGAAGGAATACGAGTGAATGCCATTTCTGCGGGGCCTGTGAATACTCTTGCTGCTCGCGGGATTAATGATTTTACACAACTATTAAAAATTCATCGTCAAGTAGCCCCGCTTCGGATGAATACAATTCCCGAACATGCAGGCGGCGCCGCCTATTACTTGCTTTCGGATCTTTCCGCGGGAGTTACCGGAGAAATTATGTTTGTGGATGGTGGGTATAATATGATGGCTGTAGGCTCTATGGATGCCTATAATCTAAAGTAAAATTGAGCCCAGTTCAAAAAAAGACCGCTTAAAGAAGCGGCCTTTTTTTGATGAAAATTAGAGTTGTTTAAGAGCTTGAGAAATATCTGCAATGAGATCATCTACATGCTCAATACCGGTGGAAAACCGAATAAGATCCGGTTTAACGCCACAAGCTTCGAGTTGTTCATCGCTCATTTGACGGTGAGTGGTGCTTGCAGGATGTAGACAGCAAGTGCGCACATCAGCAACGTGAGTAACAATGCGTGCTATTTTCATGGCTTCCATGAATTTGCAGGCCGCATCACGACCCCCTTTAACGCCAAACGAAATGACTCCGCAGCTTCCATGGGGCATGTATTTTTTAGCGAGAGCATGATAGGGGCTGCTTTCTAGGTCAGGGTAGGTGATCCAACTGACTTTGGGGTGTTTTTCTAAAAATTTTGCAATGGCTAAAGCATTGGAGCAATGACGCTCCATCCGAATGGCGAGTGTTTCCAGACCGAGATTGAGCAGAAAGGCATTCATCGGGGCCATCATGGCACCGACATCGCGCATTAAGTGCGTACGCGCTTTGACAATGTAAGCCGCTTTTCCAAAAGATTCGGCATAAATAACACCGTGGTAGGATTCATCTGGCTTTGTGAATTCGGGATATTTGCGAGTCGTAGCCCAATCAAAATTACCACTGTCAATAACCACGCCGCCTAAAGAGCAGGCATGTCCATCCATATATTTGGTGGTGGAATGAGTGACAATATCAGCACCAAATTGAAAAGGATTACAATTGATGGGAGTGGGAAATGTGTTGTCCACGATTAAAGGAACATCATGGGCGTGTGCCGCTTCTGCAAATTTTTCAATATCCAGAACGACTAGGGATGGATTCGTCAGTGTTTCAGAAAAAACGCAGCGCGTGTTGGATCTAAAAACCTCATGGAGTTCTTCAAGAGATATATCCGGATCCACAAACTCCACTTCGATGCCCATTTCTTGAAGTGTTTTATGGAGGAGATTAAAGGTTCCCCCATAAACGGCACTGGAGCAAATGACATGATCACCGCTGTGGGCAATATTGATGATAGAAAGCAAGGTAGCCGATTGACCAGAACTGCAAAGCAAGGCCCCAACACCGCCTTCTAAATCAGAAATTTTATTTTCTACGGCAGCGACAGTTGGGTTGGCGAGGCGGGAATAAAAAAAGCCCTCGGACTTCAAATCAAACAAATCTCCCATTTCCTGAGCCGTATCATAGGCAAAAGTGGTACTCTGATAAATAGGAAGTACACGGGGCTCACCATTTTTGGGAGTCCATCCGGATTGAATGCATTGTGTTTCTTTATGATAAGCCATACAAGAACCTCGTTTGCAAAAAAGTATGCAACAATTTAGATAAATGCGAACTTTATGGCGAGAGAGGGAATATAAATAAGAATAAAAAACTCTTAAAAAAATTACAGTTGTGCCAAAGCTTCCAAAATTATTAGATTTGATGTCCCCTAATTAGGAGAATAAAATGTACTACGAAACCATAAAAGTCCTTGACTGCACGATCCGCGATGGTGGACTCGTGAATAAGCATAATTTCGATTTGGAATTTGTGCGTCGCTTGTATCAACTCTTAAGCGCAGCTGGTATCGATTATATGGAAGTAGGATATAAAAATTCTCCTGATTTATTCGATCCCAAAGAATATGGCGTCTGGAAATTCTGCCCTGATGATCTTTTGTGGAAATTGAAAGATGGCATTGAGAGCAAAATGAAATTATCCGTGATGGCCGATGTGGGTCGCGTGGATTTGAAATCGATTAAGCCTGCAAGTGAAAGCCCTTACGAGATGGTGCGGGTAGCAAGCTATGTAAAAAACATTGATAAAGGTATTGAATTGGTCAACACCTTTGCGGAGCTTGGATATGAGACCACCATTAACATTATGGCTGTAAGCCGCGATCGTGGTCCAGAATTGGATGAAGCTTTGGATCAGGTAGAAAAAGAATGCAAGGCCAATGTTGTTTATTTGGTAGATACTTTCGGATATTTCTACCAAGAAGATATTGATGCTTGCGTGAAGAGATACCGCGAACACATCAAAACGAAGAGTATTGGTTTCCATGGTCACAATAATCAGCAACTGGCCTTTAGCAATACTATTCAGGCGGTGATGAATAAAGTGGATTTTTTGGATGCCACTGTATCCGGTATTGGACGCGGTGCGGGTAATTGCACTACAGAACTTCTGCTCGGATTCCTTAAGAATCCAAAGTATGATATTCGTCCTGTGCTGGATGCCATCTCTGAATTGTTTGTACCGCTGAGTGAAAAGTATGAGTGGGGCTATATCATTCCTCAAATGATCACGGGCGCTCTCAATTTGCACCCAGAAGAAGCGATTAAAATTCGCAAGACAGAAGAAAAAAATGAGTTCCGTAAGTTCTATGAACGCATGATAAATGCGGGCATGGACTAGTTGTGACTAAAAAGGCTTATTTCCCTGCGATAGATGGCTTACGTTTGTTGGCCTCATTAAATATCGTGTTCTTGCATTTGGCATCGTCTAGTGCGTTGCTTTATGCAAGTTCGTGGAAATGGGTGATGCCTATAGTAAAGGCTCCCGCTTTTTCGGCGAGCCTTTTTTTCATTTTGGCAGGTTTTCTTTTTGCTTCTAAGTTCAGTGATCCAGAACGGCGCCTTCCAGTGATTCCGTTTATGTTTAGTCGCATCGCCAAATTGTATCGACTGCATTTTATTTGTACCGTGCTTATGTTCTGTATTTTGATTTTCAAGTTTAGTGGGGTTCATGCAATGCCAACCTCATGGGATGCCTTTTTTGCGTGTATTTCAACGGGCCTTGCGAACATGGCACATCCTTGGCGTTCTCTCTTGATGCATCTGTCTTTGACTTGGTCTTTTGCCCCAGAACTAGGCATGAAATTGAATGAGCCCTCTTGGGCTTTATCTGCGTTTTTTGTGTGCTATGCGATTACTCCTTGGTCTGCAAGAAAGTTAAGTGCTGTGACTAGTCCCAAGGCACTTTGGTTATTGTTTGGGGCTGTATTTGTTCCCGGTATTATTTGGGGTTTGATGTTTAGTGTGCCAGATTGGGGCGTGTTTCCAGTTCTTGGTGATTTTTCCAATTATGAAATTCGGTATCGATTTTTTCACATGTTTCCGTTTGTGCGCATCTTTGAATATTTGTTTGGAATGATACTTTTCCGATTATACAAAGAGGGTCAATTTCGTATTTTTGAAAAAAACTATTGGAGTGGAATTGCCCAAATATTTTTATTATGCTGTTTGTATGTAAGTCTCTTTACGATTGATTCCTCAAGTACAAGCTGGAATTTTATTGGTCATCATTCTTTGCCCGTTTTGCTTTTTGGTTTGTTAATTATAAGCTTGACGACTTCTAAGGGATGGCTTGCCATTCTTTTCTGCATCCGCCCAGTGCGTGTCGTTGGACGGGCCTCTTTTTATCCGTATTTGATCCACTTGCCTTTAATTTCTCTTGCGTGGATGTTGGGTGATTTGAATAGCCCTCAAGGAACGCTTCTCTTTTTAATATTCATTTACAGTATCAGCACGCTTTACCAGCAGCACAAAGATTATCGCCGTAAAAAGGCGAAGGCGGGAGTTGTTCCTCTGCCCACTTAAGGCGGCAATCGTGTTTTTTGCGAATTCATTTGTGGAAGGTCCTAATGCACCTTTGCGACAACGTTTCTTGCCTTTTTTAAATTTCAATTTTCTATTTTAAGGGAGCATTTTTAAAGGATATCCTTTGTTATGAGTTTATTTGATAAAGTTCTTCATAAAGTTTTTGGTACACCGCACGAACGCAAAGTCAAAAGTTTGCACCCGGTGATTGCACAGATTCATGTCGCTCGCAAAGCATTGGAAGCCATTGATGATGCCGCTCTTGCGGCAAAGAGTACGGAGTTCCGAGAAATGCTCGCTTCCGGGAAAACACTTGAAAACATTAAAGTGGACGCTTTTGCCGTTTGCCAAGAAGCTTGCGACCGTCGTCTCGGTATGTTCAATATTTTTGACCCCTCTTTCAACTTTGATTTTTCGACATTGGGCCCTGAATTACAGCAAGTAACCGATGTTGCCAAGGCAGAACTCGCTGCCGGTAAACCGGAATATGAGGTATATCTTCCTGCGGCGCTTTATGCGAAGATTCGTGAGCTTATTCCGGATTCTATTAAGCCCTTTCGCATGATGCCTTTTGAGGTGCAGATGATCGGTGGTTTGGTGCTTCACGAAGGGGCTATTGCTGAAATGGCCACCGGTGAAGGTAAAACACTGGCGGCAGCACTTCCTGTATACTTGAACGGTTTATCTGGAAATGGCGTACACGTGGTGACCGTGAACGATTACCTTGCGGGCCGTGATGCGGCGCAAATGGGGCGTGTTTATAAGTTCCTCGGACTCAAAGTGGGTTTGATTGTTCATGATTTGGATAGTGCACAACGTCGCGAAAGCTACGCCGCAGATGTGACCTATGGCACTAATAATGAATTCGGTTTTGATTATCTCCGCGATAACATGGCGGTGGAACCTCAAGAGCTAGTACAGCGTGAACTCAATTTCTGTATTGTGGATGAAGTGGACTCCATTCTTATTGATGAAGCGCGTACGCCTCTCATTATCAGTGGCCCTGCTGAAGATGCCACCGATAAGTACACGAAAACGAATGCGCTTGTCAAGCAATTGATCAAGAACAAAGATTTTACGGTGGATGAAAAGGATAAGAATATCCAGATCACGGAAAAGGGTGTCAATCATATTGAAGCCTTGATGCAGATCAAGAACCTCTATGGAGAACACGCGGAATGGGTGCATTTCATTAATCAGGGCCTTAAGGCACATTATCTTTTTGAAAAGGATGTGGACTATATTAACCGCGATGGTGAAATTATCATCGTTGATGAAAATACTGGTCGTTTAATGGAAGGGCGCCGCTACTCGGAAGGCATTCACCAGTCTATTGAGGCCAAAGAAGGCGTTCAGATTCGTCGTGAAAACCAAACGCTCGCAACGATCACATTCCAGAATTTCTTCCGTATGTATTCCAAACTTTCGGGTATGACAGGTACTGCGGAAACAGAAGCCACTGAGTTTATCAAAATTTATAATATGAATACGTGGGTGATTCCGACTCACAAGCCTTGTATCCGTAGAGATTTGCAAGATATGATCTACAAATCGGAGGACGTGAAGTGGCAGGCAATTGTTGCTGAAATCAAACGGCGTCATGAAAATGGGCAACCGTTGTTGGTGGGTACCGCATCCATTGAAAAATCTGAAAAGATAGATTCCTTACTCAAGAAAGAAGGCGTTCCTCACGAAGTTTTGAATGCGAAAAACCATGGGCGAGAAGCGGAAATTATTCAGTTTGCAGGTCACAAGGGTAAGGTGACTATTGCCACAAATATGGCGGGTCGCGGAACTGATATTGCTCTTGGGCCAGGAGTTACGGAATTGGGCGGCTTGCATGTGCTCGGTACGGAACGTCATGAATCTCGCCGTATTGATAACCAGTTGCGCGGTCGTTCTGGCCGTCAAGGGGATCCAGGCTCCAGTCAGTATTTTCTTTCTCTGGATGATAACTTGATGCGCATTTTTGGTGGCACCAACGTGAAGGCTTTAATGAGCCGCTTTGGTGTGGGTGATGAAGAAGTCATTACTCATCCTATTGTCACGAAGAGTATTCGTGGGGCTCAGCGCCGAGTGGAAAGTCAGAGCTTTGATTCACGTAAGTATTTGCTCGATTACGATAACGTGATGAACGAACAGCGTAAAGTGATTTACGGACTTCGCCGTCGCATTTTGAAAGGCGAAGATATTCGCGGAGACATCAAGAATCGTATTGAAGATGCTGTTGATATTAAGGTTTCCGAATATGTGTTCAAGGGACAATTTTCTGAAGAATGGAACTGGGATGGTCTTTATACCGAATTGCAACGTTGCTTTGGTATCGAATATAAGCCGACAGAAGCAGAGAAGAATGCAAAGACACCAGAACTTGTTTTGGATGATGTCATTGAACTTTGCAAACAAAAGTACGAGAAATTGGAATCCGTTATTCCTGATGCCGATTTCCGCCAGATCGAACGTCGCGTATTATTGATGACGATTGATCAGCATTGGAAAGAACACCTTTATGCGATGGATCAATTGAAGGATGCGATTCGCTTCCAGGGTTACGCACAAAAAGATCCGCTCATCATGTATAAGAGCGAAGGCTTTAAGACTTTCGAGACTTGCTTGGAAAGCATCGCTATTTTCACGTCCATGCGCATCTTGAATATTCGAATTCAACTTGCCGATGGAACGTCCGTATCTCCGGAACAAATTCCACAGGTTCCCAAGCCACAAGCGCCAACGCAACTCGAAGAGAATACTTCGCAGATTAAAGGAGACGATGCCCCTCCTTCGAAGCAAATCGCTTCTTCTTCTTTACCCGGCACTCGTCCACAACGTCCTTCTTCAAGAAAGGGGACTCCTGTCAAGAACGATACTCCGAAACTCGGGCGTAACGATCTTTGTTGGTGTGGTTCGGGGTTGAAGTTCAAAAAGTGTCATGGAAAGGATGCCGAATAGTCCATGTTAAAAATGGCCTCTCGTTTCTTTTGTCTGGAAGGTATCGACGGTTCTGGAAAGACCACACAGATGGATCTTTTGGAACGGTCTCTTCGGGATATGGGCTATGAGTGTGTGCGTGTACGCGAACCCGGAGGCTCGCGTATTTCTGAAGCTATCCGCGCATTGCTTTTAGATCCCGCTTACAAAGGTTTGATGGGAGATCGCGCCGAACTTTTGTTATACAATGCGGCACGGGCTCAAGTCATTGAAGAAGTCATTCAGCCCGCATTAAATGCAGGAAAAGTAGTGCTTGCGGATCGTTTTGCCTGGAGCACCCTCGCGTACCAAGGTTTTGGTCGAGGCCTCAATACTTCAATGGTCGCGAATCTTTCAGAAATTACCTGTGGGGAATGTTTTCCTGAATTGACAATTGTTTTGGATATGGACGTGAAAGAGGGACGCCTGCGCATGGCGAGCGAAGGAAAACAGCCCGATCGCCTTGAATCGGAAAAAGAAGATTTCTTTGAACGAGTTCGGAAAGGATATCAGCAGATAGCGAAAGACTTTCCTGAATGTGTTTCACTTGTCAACGCGTCTCAAAGTCGAGACGCAATGCACGAAATTATTTTACAGCTGATAAAATCCAAGTTGTAAAATAATAGAGTTTACAAGGCCATCGCCTTGCTAACTCTTATAGAATGTATTTAACGTAGATACCAATAGAATACATGAGCCTATACATAGGTTCGAAATCATCCCCTTCGTAAGCCGCGGCTTTTAAGTAAGATTCGAAACGAAGTCCCAAGGTATAACCCCAAGGTAAGAAACCTTCTAAGTTGGTACTATTAAAACCAACGAGGTCATAGCCGTAAGCACCATAGTGAGGCTCGGATCCAGGCATCGTTTTAAACAAAAATACCGACGTTGCATTCTTTATCTGTCCAATCCCTTTATATTCTAGTTCTAAAGACATTTTATAGTTTGCGCCCGTGCTCAATTGGTAGGATCGGGTTTTTTCATAAGAGCTGTCTTTAGCGGCAAGTATATCATCATAATTAAAATCTGAAGAACCCAGCAAAACAAAAGAAGGCATATTAATTAAACGAAAACGGATATTATTATTTAACCAGATATTCATATCCGCGCCAAGACCGATAGAATTTGCACTCATTTCTACAAGGTCGCCATAGAAGGTCTCGAAATGAAGGTATGAGCCAACATCCATATAATTGCGCCCAGAATTCATATTATAATTTTTAAGCTTACCAGTCGCGTCTAAGTGGAATAACATACCATCGGAACCATAGTCTTGGGTAAAGTCTACAGTGAAATAATCAAACGGTTCTTTCACGATTTTGTTGGGTCGGCCATAGACAAGATTAAACCCCACAAACCCTGACTCTTGGTTCCAATCACCATCGGAACGATCATTAGACTCTTCATCATAACGATACTCGTTACCAAAGCGTATGCCGCCACCAGTACGTATTGACAGATCTAAAGGAGCATAACCGGGGTTGTGGGCACGTGCCCCTAGCGATTTTCGCTGAAGGTACCCCAGAGGACTAGAAATAAAAGCGCCACCCTCATCCCAGTAATTATGATCTGGATTAGCTAGGAGGCGCTGAGAAAGTCGGAAAAAGACTTCTCCGTAAATGGAACCCCCTACACTTGTGGTGATGAGATCATTTGCAGAAGGATATTCTCTTTCTGCAAACATTTCCCAAGTATAGGAACCTATGAGGGTATAGAAGAAACTAGAGTAGAAACCATAGCCAGTGGAACGAGCCGCCTGGTAGTAAAACATACCTTGAACTGGGTGGCCAAAGAAGTTGATTGCAAAGTGATTGTCATCCCAAGTCCAGCCTTCTTTAAAATTCCGTTTCCAGATGTGAAGATTGATTTTGGCATAATTCTTATCAATTACATAACGATCCCACCACCAAACAAAAATATTTTGAAATAATACTTCGCTTAGGGGGATAATGGGAGAAAGCGTAGGTTTAAAAGAAAGGGGTTCATTAAAAGCATTTTCACCAGTCTCTTCAATGGGAGACCGCTTAAAATAGAGGTCACTTGTCCGATTTCCGGAGACCTCTTGAGCTTGTACCCCCACAGAACAAACTCCAACTAGGAAAAAAATACAACCCAACAATTTCATCGCTTATAAAAATGCTTTTTCTATTGAAGATTTGTAGGGTAATAAAGATAAAAAACGCTTTTTGTTGATAAAACACTGGTTTTCGACTTCTAAAAACAAGGGATTAGTATATTCATATTCTGATGATTTTCTTTTTTCTTCTTATACCGCTACTGGCATTAGCTTACCTTTATAAGCATTTTCGTGTGTTATTTACGGGAAAAAATGGGCGATTAATCTCGCTTTTGATCTTAGCTTCGTTGCTGAGTACTTTCCTATTTCTTTCCTTTACCATTTTTGCCATTTTGCGGACTTTAGTAGTTGTGGGAATCAGTAATTATTTCTTTGCATGTGTTTTGCTGGATTTGGGAACTTTCGTTTATTGGATAATAAAGCGACACCCTATAAATGGGGTGAAGTATCGAAAAATATCTTTGATAACGATGACTGTGGTGGTCATAGGCACCTTGTTCATGGTTACTTTGGGGATGTACAAAAACAATAACTATGAAATTCGAGAGGAGAAGATTTCCCTCCAGCATGGAGATCATCCGCTGCGTATTGCCTTTTTTTCGGATATGCACCTAGACCCGTTGTTTCCCCGTTCGAAGATGAAACGTTTAATTCATGATCTGGATTCACTGAAACCAGATGCCATATTTTTTGGTGGGGATTTAGCGGATATGGGGGCAGAAGAATTAGATGCCCGAGGTTTTGATACCTTGTTCCACAAAATCAGGGCGCCTCTCGGTTTTTGGGGAGTGGAGGGAAATCATGAAGGTTACAATACCGCTCTTAAGGGGAATCCGATTCCCTGGATGCGGAATAATGGGATGACGTGGCTATTTGATTCCACGGCATGCACCTCTCTTTTTTGTGTTACGGGACGAGTAGATCTCCATTCAGCAACACCAAGATTGCCTCTGAATATTTTAGAAAAAGACATTTCTCCGACAGATTTGCGGCCCTGGTTTGTTTTGGATCACCGACCGAATGGGTTATTGCAAGAAGAGCGACCCACGCGAATTCCGGATTTAGTCCTTTCGGGACATACTCATGCAGGGCAGTTTTTCCCTTGGACTTGGGTAATCGGTCTTGTTTGGAAGTTATCAGAAGGGTATGGCGTTTTAGATGGAATTCCCTGGTTTGTTTCTTCTGGGATAGGATCTTGGGGGGCACCAGTACGTATTGGTAGCAAAACAGAACTGGTTATTTTTGATTTTTCGCCCTAAGGTGGGCAAAGACTTTGCTTTTTTCCTTTAAGATTAACAAGCATTTCTATATTGTGGGTTATGCCGTTATGTCTAGAAAATGATCAGCTTGAAACCGTTCAGCGCATTCTCCGGGTTCATTTTGAAGGTTTAAAAGTATACGCCTATGGATCTCGTGTCACTGGGGTGGATCTTACTCCAGAATCCGATTTGAATGTCGCTATTGTCTCGGAAAAGCCCATTTCTTTCGAAGAAATGGTTGCTGTAGAAAAGGCTTTCTTTGAGAGCCATCTTCCTTTTCGTCTCGATATTGTAGACTGGGCAAAACTTCCCGAAAACATGCAAAAAAACATCAAAAAAGAGCATATCGTTATTCAAGATAATGAGTGAGAGTCATGAGCACAGTAAAAATTATTCCCTATATTCTTTTTTTTGGCGGTCTTTTTTCTTCTGTGTTTGCCCAAAATGCAGCTCAATCCCCTTTAAGTCAGGGGAAGGCTCTCGTTCAAGCAGGGAAGTGGGCAGAGGCAATAGCTCCTCTCAAAACGATTTCTCAAAGCCGATTTAGTGTTCCTGAAGGTGAAAAGGCTTCTGTTCTTTTGGTGGAATGTTATTTGCGTGAGCATAAGCGCGCGGAAGCACAAAAGGTTGTTGCTCGTTTCCTTGAATTTTATTCCTCTTCTGTTTACCGTGAACGTATGGAAGTGGCGAGCGCTACTTTGCAGATTGAAAATGGGGCCGTCTATGAGGGTGTTGAAACGCTACTTCGTGTTTTAACTTATACCAAAAATCCAGCGGCCTACGTGGAAGCAAAGGATGTGGCAATTCAGACGCTTGCAGTTTCTCTTTTAAGTCCCGGGGAATTGTTTTCTTTGTTAGAGAAATATCCTGTGGATCGGGAGATCAACGGTTGGTTGCATTTACAGCTTGGTCGTGAAACTCAAAAAGCGGGTCGTTATCGTGCTGCCCGCTATTGGTACAACAGGGTGATTGACAACAAAGCTCCCGATAATCTCATTGCCACAGCACAGCAGGGGCTTGCCTCTTTGGAGAATTTTGGCGCAGGCATTCCGACCGTATTAGTTTTGGCTCCGCTTTCTGGGGAACTTACTGAATTTGGTACGGCAGCCATTCAGGGTGTTCTTTTGGCGTTTGACCAAGCAAATCTTCAAGGGAAAGTGAATATTCGTTTGGCTGATACCCGCGCGGATGCGGCGACTGCTCTTCGTCGCACACAGCAGGCTGTGAGCCAAGATAGCGTTATTGCCATTATAGGCCCCATCATGAGTGCCCCGGCAGCGACCGTTGCTGCTTGGCTTGGTACAAATTTCCCAAATATTCCAATGTTAACTCCAACGGCGACCGATGAGGGTATTGCTCACATGGGGGGGAATATTTTTCAAATCAATGTAAGTATGGATTATTTAGCCGAGAGCATTGCCGAACATGCCATTCAATGTTTGGGCATTAGAGAGTTCGCGGTCATGAGTCCTGTCGGTGATTATGGCAATGCGATGTCTCAGAGTTTCATTCGTGCAGTAGAAAGTCGCGGTGGTTTGATCCTTGCTCATCAGGAATTTGAAGAAGGTCGTCCTGATTATAAAACAGAATTTGACCTTTTGCGCAATGTACGATTCAAACAAGAAAATCGCAAAAAAAATATTGTAAAAGGATTAGAAGATTTAGATGCCATAAATGCGAAAGATCGCAAGTCATCCATGAGTGACTCTGTGCTTAATTTTCCGGGCATATTCATTCCCTCAAGCAATTCTTCAGATGCAGGTTTAATGGCGGGGCAAGTGGCGTTTCACAAGTTATCGGGAACGTTACTCGGCACTTCTGGCTGGTATGGGCGCGATTTATTAGTGCAGGGAAAACGTCTTGTGGAAGGATCTTATTTTAGTGTTCCCTCGGTAAGCCTTGAAGAAAGTACAGCCTATAAGAATTTTGCAAAAGAATTTCAAAAGAAATGGAATGTAGAACCGAGTAATGATAAGGTGAGCGGCTTAAGTTATGACGCGGCTAACATTATTTTCTCTTCTATTTCCACAGCTACTGATGGCAATTTGGCGGCCCGTATCCGCGAAGTACAGAAATTCCCAGGAATTTATGGTGAGATCAAATTCAAGAATGGTGCAAATGTGAACGTCCGTATTTTAACGGTAGATAAGGGATTATTTGTCGAAGAGAAAGAATGTGCTTCGACTCGCTCTAATTAGTTTACGATTCCGTATCTGTTCCACCGCAGAGCCTTTCAATCACATAGGTTAAAGGCTCACCGCGTTGGTAGTAGCAATAGAGACTTTCATCGTCTGCATAGTTGTCAAGATTGATTCCTCGGTAAGCGAACAACTCTTCACGCAGGCGCAATTTAAAGGCCTGAAAACCGGAGTGCAAAACGTACAGAGCTAAAGAGGCTGGCTTTTTTAAGGCTTTCATAAAAACCTCCGTTTTTATCGATATAGCCTAATTAAAAATGAAAAGAATGAAATCTTTTTAATCCTTGCCACGCTTCGGTTGTCAAAGGTTTTGTACAAAGTAATTTATCGTTGAATTTCATTTCTAAAAATACTTTGCATTTTGTTTGTTAACAAATACTTAGATATTTTAAAGATTATAAATAGGGCTAGATTTTTCCAAAAAGACTCTTATTCTAGATTGGACTAAGTTCTTTTTCAAAAAAAGATTTCACAAATAAGTATATTTGGCCGACATGAATTTTGATTTACGTCTTTGGATTATGTTAATGGTGTTTTCTTTCCCTCTTTTGGCTCATGCACAAAAGTCTGATTTTTCTTTGGAATTATCGGGGAAATTAAAAACTTTGGCGTTGGAAGTGACCGAAAAAACGATGGCCTGTGAGTATGACAAAGCTTTGGTTGCCGCACAAAAAATGCGTCCCATTAATGCGGGAGTTTCCTGTGTTTTGGAAAACATTGTCCGTATTAGCCGTTTTGATGATAGAGGAGATACAACAGCTCTCAAAAATGCAAGTGTCGCTTTGGAAAAATGCCGAGCTTATGGTTTATGGGATGCTTTGCGTGAGTTTGAATTAGGTTATACAAAAAGCACTCTTGGTTCTTCAATAAAAGGGGCTTTGTATACGCGTTCGGCCGCAGGGATTTTTAAGAGTAGTAAAGATGTAGACGCAGAGGCCTTTTATTCCATATACGCTTATTATATCGATGATAGTTTTAGTTGGTTGCCTTTTGTTTCGGATGAAAGGGATTCTCTCTTAAGCGTTTTGCATGAGGCCTCAAAAACCTCTGTTCTTTTTTGGCCCTTGTTTGTGACACCTTTGGTATGGATGCATTATGATCGAGAAGAATATCAAACGGGTCTAGATTTATTGGATCAGGCTTTGCTTAAGGCTCCGAACCATCCCGTCTTTATACAGATGAAAGCGGATATGCTGTACCGGATGAAGCGTTACGCGGATGCGGCTTTCATTTATGAAGGCAGTGCAAGGGATTATGAAGCTCGTACAGGAAAATCCATTCGGTACTGGTGCGCTGCAGCTAATTTAGTTCGTATATACAATGAAATGAAAAATATTCCTGCCCGAAATCGATGGCAGAAGACCATGAAAACGGAATCGTTTAAGGCTATACGCCCGTGGATGCCTCGCTCACTCATGGATGATCTTGCTTATAAAAAACTTCTATAAGGCATAATTTCACGCTTATAAGGATAGCGTGATTTTTTTTGGATTTATAGACTTAAGTTGACTAATCACGGAACTCCCATTTTTTTCATTGTAAAAACGTCGAATTCTATCAAATTTCGATGCTTATTTTCTTTTTCATATAAAAAAACGATTTCTATGAATTTTTTTGGCGCGAAAGACGTTTAAATAGTAACAGAACAATCCAGGAGGAATATATGCAAAATAATGAAGCGGTTTCACCCATGCGCGTGGGTGTTTTTATTGATGGTTTTACGTTTCGTAAAGTGAACGAATATTATCGTATTCATCACAATCGACATTCTCCAATTAATTTTGTGGGATTAAAAAATTGGATCAACCATGAGGTTATCAAGTTATTTAAGCCTCAAGGTTTGATATGTATGGAGTCTCATTATTATCATCCTTATGAAGACCCTAGAAAAAGTGGCAACCAGCGATATATGGGAACGCTTCAGTTTGAAAGTCGATTGGTAGAGGCTGGTATTCAGGTGCATTATAGTTCTATAGATTTGACGGAGTTAAAGCGTCCAAATACAGATTTAATGGATGATGCTGTTATTTTTGCGATGTACAAAAAAATAGATGTGGCAGTACTACTCAGTACACAGGGGCAGTATGCATCATTACCCCCACAATTAAAAATGATGGGAGTTCCAACGCTTTTGCTTGGGTGGAATTTTGAATATCCGGCGACTAATTACATGGTAAAATGGCACACAGATGCTTTGCTACGCGAGCGAAGTTCTCATTATGTAGCCATGGAAAAAGTGATGGGAAAAGAAAACGGCGCTGTGAGCGCCATTGTCAATAAAATATTTCAAAAACGAAAAGCAAATTAGAGTCGGTCTCTCAGTTTTTGTTGTGTTTCCGAAAGAAAAGTCCAAGTCAATTTAACGCCAACAAACCAAGTGTCGCCACTCGTGTCAGGATCACCGAGAAGTCCCGTCGTATCATCACTACCCTCAGAAATGGAAATGGGTTCATAGCGAATAACGCGATATCCACCATAACCGCCAATGGAGAACGGGTCTAAGTTGAGACGAAGTTCGACCTCGGCGTTAAAAGTACTTGCAAAGGTGCTGTAGTAGCGGTTGCGTAATTCAACCCAGCCACTGCCATCGGTGTAGGGGTAATCATAATTAGAGGCAAAGTGAACACTGAGCAAATTGAGACCAAAACCTGCGGCAGGGATCAGATTGATAACTGCGTTCTCACCGAAGAGTTTCCAGCCAAACATCCAGTCTACGCCGTAGGTAAACCAACTCGCATCATAAAGACGGTTACCATAGGCGTTATACTCCGCAGGCTTTTCTGAAATTTGCGTGGGCATAAAATTCACATCGAACCAAGTAAGAAATTGTTTGTATTGAGCTCCGAATTGTACATGGAGTCCCATGTAGTAGTCATCGAAATGGTTATAACGGCCAATGGAGGCATCATAGATGGTATCCGTGACTTTACCAGCGGTATCAGTAACTGTATTGGCACCGGATGAAAACAAAAGTTGGTTGATGTAATTCTTGAATTCGGAGTTCATGTTGCGGTAATCTCCCGCGAGCGAGATAAAACCACGAATATTGCCTTTGTCATAAAAACCATCAGCAGCAGCGGCAAATGCATGATTGGTAAGGACGAGGCCCAAGAGGCACACGGCGGAGAAGGCAACGGAAAGTTTAGTTCTCATCATAAATGAACTCCGAAGGGGGAGAAATACAGACTCTAAAATACATTATCTCTAGGATTTGTGCAGAGAAAAAATTGCATAACAGGTTAAAAATCAATGCTTTAGGAAAAAAGAGCCCGCAAAAAAAGGCTCTGAGGCTACTTTTCGGTCGTTTCCCGACGTGGGGGGTTGCTACCTTTAGCCTCTAAATGAACAAAAAATTTGCGATAGCGGTTCTGTTTTTGATGATGCTTTTGGGAGGTTTCTGGGCATTTTTTTATGCGTCACCACCTTCTTTGCAAAATCCAGCACCTAAAAAAATTCCGATATTAATTCCTCAATACGCAAAAAATTTTAGCGTAGATTCTCTTGCAGGCTACCGAGTGCTTTCGGTTCGGAATACAATGCCCAGATCTAATGAGGAGTTGCGCTGGATTCTTTTGGATTCGACAAAAGGATCTGAATTGGCCCCGCTCCCAGAGGTTTTGAAAGGGCTCCCCGTGATTCATATTCCTGTGAAAAGGGTGGCAATTCTTTCGACAACGTATTTGGGCTATATGAAACGTTTGGGGATTATGGATAAAGTAATTGCTATTTCGGAACGAAAGTATATTTCTGATTCGGCTTTTTATTCTCGCATTGATTCTGTCGGTATTCCTAGTGTGGGTAGCGGGCCTACCATTTCGGTGGAGGCTCTTTTTGCTTCAAAACCAGATTTGGTACTGGATTTTGCAACGGGGGCCTCCATTTACGATGACTTTCCTAGGCTTCAATCATTGTCTTTTCCGGTGGTATTAACGGCAGAATGGTTGGAAAAAAGCCCCCTTGCAAAAGCAGAATGGTTGAAGTTTTTTGGGTTACTTTTTGGATGCGAAGCTCGAGCGGACAGTCTTTTTGTGGAAAGTGAAAAAAGGTATTTAGAAGTTCGGGATCTTGTGAAAAAATTGGATAAACACCAAATACCGAGGGTGTTTACCGGCTTTCCTATGGCAGGGACATGGTACGCTTCCGGGGGAATGGGTTATACGGCACAGTTAATTCGAGATGCTGGTGGTGAGTATTTGTGGGGCGAAGACACAACGTCCAGTGTTTTAACCATGCCTCTTGAAAAGGTGATTAATGAAGCAAAAGAGGCAGATTTTTGGTTAAATCCGGGAAGTTGGAGGAACTATACAGAAGGAATCGCGAATGAATCTCGTATAGTAATGTTTAAAGCATGGAGAGAAAATCGGGTTTATCAATATGATTTGAGTCAAGGTCCGGAAGGAGGACTCGATTTTTATGAAGGGGCAGTCGTTTTTCCCGAAAAAGTGCTTTTGGAACTCGTAAATATCTTACATCCGGGATTTTTTAAGGACGTGAGATTCCGTTGGTATCGGAATCTTTCTAACTTGTAAATTATATGAAGGCTCATGCTGGTATAGGTGATTGGATTTCCGCTTCTTACGAAAAGGGCGTTCCTTTTTTGCAACAGATTCCTCGGGAGTCTGCGGACTTTTTCTTGCTCAATTCCCAAATTTGTGAATATGATGCGGGTGATGTGATTATTACCGCAGAAATGGATGGTGAATCTTTTTGTGTTTTACAAAGTGGAAGAGCTCAGATTTGTGGGCGAATTCTCCCTGATGGGCACTACAATGTTCTGGCTTGGCTAGAAACAGGCGCGTGTTTTGGTGAAATGTCGATTCTTTGTAATGAAAAAACGAGTAATACCGTTGCCGCTGCTGAAGATTGCACCGTGTTGCATATGCCTCGTGAAAATTTTGTCAAGTTTTTGGAAAAGAACCCGAGCACCATGGTGTTCTTGTACAAGGTTGCCGCAGACCGTTTGCGCGCGAAGAATCAGGCTTTTGATGAATTTGAAAGTCTTGCTGTTCTTGCTTCTGCAAAGGTGCTCCCGTTTATTGATTTTGCCCAGACTCTCGAAAAAAGTCGCATTACGGGTACCGTGATGTTTGAAAATAATGGACAGTCGGGATTTATTGCGTTTAGAGATGGAAGTATTTGTTGTGCGAAAAGTGGACGGTTGACAGGGCCTGATGCTTTGGAGCATTTACTTTCTCTGGGCGATGAAACGTTATTTAAGTTAGACCCGCACTTGATGCCCGAAACGGTGAATATAAACCAACAATCGGACACCACGAGCCTTATTCTGGATGCTCTTCGTAATATTGACGAGAAGCAAAGTCAGAAAAAATAATCATGAGGAAAGGATGAACTACGCAGACGCAGGTGTATCACTGGATCGCGCTGATCAAGCTATGGTTGGCGTTAAAAAATCTGTCCGTACCACATTTAACGAAGGGGTATTAGGCGATGTCGGCAATTTCGGCGGCCTTTTTACTCTCAATCATTTGGGTCTTAAGGATCCTGTGCTTGTAAGCTCCGTGGATGGTGTGGGGACCAAATTGAAAGTGGATATTGAACTGGGCACTCATGAATTGCCTGGTCAGGACATTGTGAACCATTGCTGCAACGATATTTTGGTGCAGGGAGCTCGTCCTTTATTCTTTTTAGATTATGTCGCTACAGGTCGTTTGGAACCTGGGGTGATGGATAGTCTGGTCTCTGGTATGAGTAAGGCCTGTCGTGAAAATGACTTGGTGTTGATTGGCGGTGAAACGGCTGAGATGCCAGGCTTTTATGGACCGGGTGATTATGATATTTCGGGTACAATTGTTGGTGTTGTGGAACGGGACAATATTATTGATGGAAAAAAGATTAAACCGGGTTCTATAATTCTGGGTTTACCCTCCACCGGTCTTCACACGAATGGTTATTCTCTAGCTCGCAAAGCTTTGTTTGAAGTGGCGAAGTACAAACTAGATAGCCATGTGGATGGTATGGATAAAACGGTGGGTGAAGCACTCGCCGTGCCACATCGTAGCTATTACAAGAGTTTGATCGAACTGGTGAACAAGAAAAAACTCCAAGGGCTTGTCCATGTGACGGGTTCAGGTTATCAAGGAAATATTCCGCGTGTTCTCCCCGATAATGTGGATGTGATTATTGATCGCACCAGTTGGAATGTGCCGACTATTTTTCAATTGATTCAAGAGGCGGGAAGTGTTGAAAAGGACGAAATGTATTCCACCTTTAATATGGGTATAGGAATGCTTTTGTTTGTCGATTCTTCTGACCGTGCTGAAGTGGAGGCTCACCTTCGGGCAAAAGGCGAAACATTCTACCACGTGGGTGAAGTCGTTGCCGGTAGTAAACAGGTGAAGTTTAAAGACTAGGACTAAATCGTAGGGAACACTTTAAGAAAGACGAAGTTATTTTTAGAGTGTTCTCTTGTCATGTACAATCTTTATGGAGGAGCTTTATGTTTTATAAACAGCTCATTATAACCGCAGGGTTGCTATTTGTTTTTGGTTTAGTCGCGTGTTCGAATACAGCGAGTGCTAATGATGAGGATAGCTCTTCCTCTTCTTTGTCCTCGAGTGTTAAAAGCTCTTCCTCCACGGGAACGACAAATAGTTCTTCTAGTGTGTCTTCTTCAGCTTCTTCTTCTACATCGGAAGTGGGTTCCAACTTAGGTACTGTGAGCGGCTTGACTGCTTTTCAAAATGCTACAGAAACTTGGATATTGGCCTGGACATATGCTGAAGGATCGGTGTCCGAAAAAGGATTCCAAATAGATAAGTTTAACGAAAGTAAAAATACTTGGGAAGTTTTTGATAGTGTAGGTGTGGATACTTATCGCTATGTTTTTGCTGTAAAGGCATCAGGTACCTTTCGTGTGAGTGCTTATAAAGATGCAGTACATTCCTCTTATAGTAGTGAAGTGACTATTGATGGAGATGTGGCGTTGACGGATTTATCTGCTCCATCCTCATTGACGGCTGCGCGTCTTGCGCCGAGCGTATGGTTATTGTCTTGGAGTTATACGACTTCACTCGTGCGTCGTGAATCTGGGTTTATTCTTGAAAAGTACAACACAGAGACGCAGGACTGGGCTGTTGTGGATACACTCGCTCAAGATGTGAATCGGGTGGTTTTGGACTCCGTGAAGAGTGGTATGGATATAAGTTTGGGGTCGTACCGGGTTGCCGCTTATGATAATTTAGGTCGCTCCGATTATTCTAACGATGTGAGCGTGTCCATTCAAACGGCGTATGATTCTGATATTGTTTTTACGGCGCCAACGGGATTGGTTCCCAATGTTGTCATTTCCCCGATTATTGAAATTGTGATTCCAACGAACCCATTGAATAAAACCGTAGAACAATCTGAGTATACCAAATCTTTAAGTTATGAGATTATTTGGGTGGTAGGGGATGTAGAAGCAACTCCTATTACGTTTAGTTACACTAAAAATTCTGTGGCATTAACAGTAGATGCCGCGGATTTGTGTAATTCGTATGGACGAATTCGGTTGGTGTGGACAGATGAAAATGGGATTATAGATTATTCAGAATGGTCCGTTCCTACGGGCTCTAAGCCTGGGACGAATAGTAAATTAGTGGATAATGCAGTATTTAATTGCCCGCAACTGAAATAACTTTTACTGTCTTGTCAAAAGCCGTAGCGAATTTGCTGCGGCTTTTTTGTGCTCTAGATGGGAAAACCGCGAACTCACAGTTTCAAAAAACACCTGTTTGCGGCTGAGATTTGTGCTAAGGCAAAAAAGAGATTTTCCGTGTTGCTTATCCTTGGTTGTTTAAGTCAACAACACACGAAAGCTATAAGGTGTGGATTTGAAGCAAGAATTTGAAGGCGCCGTTGTCGTTTATCGTTTCGGATGTATGCGGGAAAGGATTTTAGAAATGATTTCGCGGCCGATGTTTTTTGCATCGTCAGAGCCGAGTTGATTTTGTAAAAAGAGCGACAAACTGAAAAGAATTCCACCCGCAACGATTGCGTAGAAGATAATATGTACAAGGCTTGCAGAGCGTACAAAGTCTGCAGTGAAGTGGTCCAAACCGAGTGCACAGACAATCATAATGATGAATGTGATAAGCCCTCGAATCATATTTTTAAGAGCGGCGTTCATTCCTTCATGGCCGTTGTCTTTGGCCCACAATCCGATCATGGAAAGGACTTGCAAAAGAGCGCCAACAGCACCAACGACAGGAACAGAATAAATGCCAAGAGGTTTGGCGAGGAACCAGTAAGCGGGTATTGTTAGAAGGAAAATTCCCGTGTTGAGTAGAGTGGGAGCCCACATCCGTTCTGCGGCATAAAAAGAGCGTACCAGAACGGCTTGTAAACAAA